>JBNKRC010000124.1:0-6908 GCA_050296215.1 Vibrio sp.
GGCCACTTATTCATAACTAAGTTGCAGATCCCCATGTCAGTATTGAATAGATCGATAGCCGGGAAGGAAAGTACCCCTTAATCGCTTTTATCGATAAACTTAATCTATTTATTTCATTTTTTCTATCCTACGATCTGTTCTATAGTTTGTCTTGTAGAGATGAGAAACAAATGTCACAACAATGACATTTGAAAAACCGATTCGCAGGAGTAAAACAATGGTATTAGTTGGTCGTCAAGCCCCAGATTTTACTGCCTCAGCAGTTCTAGGTAACGGCGAAATTGTCGATAATTTCAATTTCGCAGAATTCACGAAAGGAAAGAAAGCCGTTGTATTTTTCTATCCTCTGGATTTTACATTCGTTTGCCCGTCAGAGCTAATTGCTTTTGACAAACGTTTCGAAGATTTCCAGGCCAAAGGCGTTGAAGTAATTGGTGTGTCTATTGACTCTCAATTCACTCATAATGCATGGCGTAATACTGCTATTAACGATGGCGGTATCGGTGCAGTTCGTTACCCTCTTGTAGCAGATGTTAAGCACGAAATTTGTAAAGCATACGATGTTGAACATCCGGAAGCAGGTGTTGCTTTCCGTGGTTCATTCCTGATTGATGAAGCTGGCACTGTTCGCCATCAGGTTGTTAACGATCTTCCGCTAGGCCGTAACATTGATGAAATGCTGCGTATGGTCGATGCATTAACGTTCCACGAAACATACGGTGAAGTGTGTCCGGCTCAATGGGAAGCAGGCAAATCCGGTATGAAAGACTCTCCGGAAGGCGTTGCTGCTTACTTGTCTGAGCACACAGCCGACCTGGATAAAAAATAGGATAGACCACACTACGCCCGCGCTCAACGGGTAATATGGTTGGATAAATATAAAGCTAGAAAATAGTGCCAATCAGATAAGTAAAGTCGTAAGTAAAAAACCGAAGCAATCGCTTCGGTTTTTTTTATTTCATTGATTAATCTCAGTCAGACTTTAATGCATCGTCAATGGACTTTTCATCCAGATGCCGGACATCCTTACCTTTGACAAAATAGATAATGTATTCACAAATATTCTGGCACCGATCACCAACCCGCTCTATCGCCCGGGCAGACCACATTACCTGTAAAATATGAGGTATATTTTTGGGATCTTCCATCATATAAGTCATCAACTGACGAACTACCGCCTCATATTCACCATCCAGTTTATCATCGGACTTATGAATCGTCGCAGCCGCTTCGATATCCATCCGGGCAAAAGCATCAAGCACCTGATGCAACATCGCAATCGCCTGACGGCATAAAGGCTCAAGTGACACCTGAAATTTTTTATCTTTGGATATCGGCGATTCAATAGCCACATAGGCAATTTTCGTTGCGACATCCCCTATGCGCTCCAGATCTGTGATCGTTTTAATAATCGCAATAATCAAACGCAAATCTTTTGCCGTCGGCTGCCTTTTTGCAATAATCCGGGTGCAGGCTTCATCTATCGACACCTCCATTGCATTCACTTTATGATCTTCCCGGATCACACGCCGTGCCAGCTCAAGATCCTGCTTGTTAAGAGCCTGCATAGCATAGGATAGCTGCTGCTCAACCAAACCGCCCATAGTAAGTACATTAGTACGAATCGATTCCAGCTCGACGTTAAACTTGCCTGAAATATGACGCCCGAATTCCATTCTGTTTCCTGACCTTAATTATCCGTATCGCCCTGTTATGTAGTCTTCTGTCTGTTTTTTCAATGGAGAAGTAAAAATCGTGTCGGTATCTGCATACTCGATCAACTTTCCCATATGAATAAACGCAGTATGGTCACTCACGCGGGCTGCCTGTTGCATGTTATGAGTAACCATAACCACGGTGTATTTGGCTTTCAGCTCATTAATCAATTCTTCAATGGTTAATGTCGATATCGGATCCAGAGCTGAAGTCGGCTCATCCAGCAGCAACACTTCAGGTTCAATTGCGATTGCTCTGGCAATGACAAGGCGCTGCTGCTGACCGCCGGACAAACCAAACGCATTTTCGTGCAGGCGATCTTTCACTTCATCCCACAACGCAGCGGAACGCAACGACCGCTCAACAGAATCATCCAGTATTCTGCGGTTTTTAATTCCCTGAAGACGTAATCCGTATACCACATTTTCATAAATTGATTTCGGGAACGGATTAGGCCGCTGAAATACCATTCCGACACGTCGGCGTAACGTGGCTACATCGACAGCCAAATCATAAATATTCTTCCCGTGTAAGCGGACCTGCCCTTCAATGCGGCATCCATCAACCAAATCATTCATTCGGTTAATACAGCGCAGCAACGTCGATTTCCCGCATCCTGACGGACCGATAAAGGCCGTCACCTGCCCCCTTGGTATCCTCATTGAAATATTGTGTAGTGCACTGGTACCGTAATAGGACAAACTCAGGTTATCGATTTCAATCGACGTCTGTTTGTCACTGAGGTTATTCACGTTTAACGGAGTTGAGTAGCCCAAGGTTTGATCAAACGGCAACATGTTAATCTTGTCCCATAGTTCGGTATTTTTCGCGCAAATTGTTTCGGATATTAATGGCGGTCAGATTCAGCGCGACAATCACCCCTACTAATAATAATGAAGTCGCATAGACTAATGGCCGGGCCGCTTCGATATTACTGGTCTGAAAACCGATATCGTAGATGTGAAAGCCTAAATGCATAAATTTCCGTTCAAGGTGGATAAACGGAAAGTCACGGTCCACCGGTAAACTTGATGCCAGTTTTACCACCCCCACCAGCATTAGCGGGGCAACTTCTCCGGCCGCTCTGGCAACCGCCAGAATAAGCCCGGTAATCATTGCCGGACTTGCCATTGGTAAAACAATACGCCAAATCGTTTCGAACTGAGTAGCCCCAAGAGCCAGAGAGCCGTGGCGAACTGAGTTAGGAATACGGGTCAGCCCCTCTTCTGTCGCCACTATTACCACGGGTAATGTCAGTACGGCTAATGTTAATGCCGACCAAAGCAGCCCCGGTGTTCCGAACGTCGGAGTGGGCAGCCGCTCTGCATAAAATATTTCATCGATAGAGGAGCCAATCGTATAAACAAAAAAGCCCAGACCAAACACGCCATATACGATAGAAGGCACCCCGGCCAGATTAATTACCGCAACCCGGATCAGGCGGGTAAAACCATTATCTTTGGCATATTCATGTAGATAAACGGCGGCGACTACCCCCAGCGGCATAACGATAACCGACATAATTAATACTAACAGCATAGTACCAAATATAGCTGGAAACACGCCGCCTTCTGAATTTGATTCCCTGGGGTCATCAGCAATAAACAACCAGACCTCATAAGCCCAGTGAACTAATTTTTGTCCCAGAGACATATCATTGGGATACCAGATATTAAGAATACTGCCGATTGGAAGCTCATTTTGCTTCCCGGTCATATCTTCAACCAGCAATGCCTGCCCGGATAACTGATCTTTTAACAGCTGTAATTGCTGTTCTGATTTCTCAAATTCACCGTCAAGCTGCTCCTTCCGCTGGTTATACTGAACTAAGTACTTTTCACTGAGATTATTATTAAATTCCCGTTTACGCTTTTCCAGACGTAAAGACTCAAGCTTACGTCCCACAACCTGTAGCTCGGAGGTCAGTAGCTCATCAATCTTGCTGCGTAATTCTTTAGCCTGCTTCAGACCGGCTTCAGTAGCGGTATGTATATCGCCAGCGCGGCTTCCGTCAGGCAAAATGTAGGCGACCGGCTTACCGATAAACTGTCCGTCTTTAATCCGATCAATAACTGCCCACCCTTCCGGAGTTGTAGCCTTAGTGAGCTGGAAATCAAACATCGAAATAAAATCGGCCGGGAAAATATCCCGGTTGGCTATTTTAATCGAATAGCGGGTAACCGAGCTGTTCAACTGGCCATACTGTCGGTTAAGCTCATCCTGATGCGGCAAATGACTACTTAGTATCGAATCCCGATCGTACAGCACCCCGACAATAGTATTGCCCTGATTATCATGCCACTGGTAAAGAGGAGCCGGCCAAAAATAGGTTAACCCTTTCCAGCCGATCAGTAACAATAGAGCAAATACAGACAGCAGGCTGAAACTCACCGCTCCCCCTGTTAACCATATCCAGGGGGAACCGCTGCGAATCCAGTAAAACATTCAGTACGACTCCCTGCGACAATTATAATGCACGATATTTCTCCCGAAGACGCAAACGAATCCACTCAGCCAGCGAGTTAACCAGGAAGGTAAAGGTAAACAGAATCAGAGCGGCTAAAAACAGAATACGATAATGAGAACTTCCTACCTCCGATTCGGGTAATTCTACGGCAATATTGGCAGCAAGAGTACGCATCCCCTCAAACAGATCAAAATCCATTACCGGCGTATTTCCCGTTGCCATCAGAACAATCATGGTTTCACCTACCGCTCGTCCCATCCCCATCATAACAGCCGAAAAAATACCGGGGCTGGCTGTAAGTAATACAACATAAATCAGCGTCTGCCACGGAGTTGCCCCGAGTGCCATAGATCCGTCGGAAAGATGTTTGGGTACGGAAAAAACTGCATCTTCAGCAATAGTGAAAATAGTAGGGATTACCGCAAATCCCATCGCTAAACCGACCACAAGCGCATTGCGCTGATCAAAATCAATACCATGCTGAGCCAAATAGATACGGACATCACCATTAAACAGCCAGGATTCGATATCAAAACTGAGCGGAAAAACAATAGCCACGGCAATCGCCAGTACCGGTATCAGCGCCACAGCATGCCATCCCCGTCCGATTGAGCGGTCCCAGCGTCTTGGTAATAATGCCCAGACAAACCCGGTAAAGACGGTAGAAACCGGCAATAAAAACAGGATCAGAATGACGGAAATAAGATGGCGTTCGACAATCGGAGCAAACCACAATCCCGCCAGAAAACCAATAATAACCGTAGGAAATGCTTCCATTAATTCGATCGTCGGCTTAACCACTCTGCGCATCTTAGGTGACATAAAGTACGCAGTATAAATCGCAGAAAAAACGGCGACTGGAATGGCAAACAATAGAGAATAAAGCGCCGCCTTAAGCGTACCGAAAGCAATAGGAACAAGGCTGAACTTGGCTTCGAAACTATCTGAAGCCGATGTAGACTGCCAAACATAGTCCGGTTCGGGATAACCTTCGTACCAAACTTTTTCCCACAGGGCAGAAAAAGATATCTCCGGATGTCCCATATTCACACCGGCAAACTTCAGATATCCCTTACCGTCACGTTTGTGGTAAAGCACGAGGTGCTTTTCATTTGATGACAGACTAACCAGACCCGGTGGCTGATTAGTCAGCCTTTCAGACAATACCTTTTTCTCGCTGGTCGTATAATAGTTCTCGACGGAACCGTCATGATGAAAAACAAAAAAGCCCTTGCTATAACGGTTGGGTAATAGCGCCGAGATATCCGGACGTAACCGGAAGTCACGAATATGAGTAAAATTCCGCTGCTGGTTTTTAAGAACATCAAACCACTGAGAAACCATTCCGTCGCTATAAGTCACTAAAAGCGAATATCCCCCGGCAAGCATAGCTATATCGGTTGCTTGATGATCGCGGCCTTCAGACAGATCAATCACCTCTCTGGCATAGTATCCCTGTCCGCTTTTTTTCACGACAATCAGCTCATCAGACTGACGAAGGTAAAGTGTTTGCGCATCAGGAGCCAGCACCAGTTGTTCGGTACCATTTACCGGGGAAGAAAAATGAAACAGGGAAACTTCGGGCAAGCTCACTGAACCTGCTAATTTTTGACTGATAATATCAAGCCGCCCATCATCGTGAATGGCCGCAATAGTAAATCGTTCATCGGTTACCGTGACGGCTATCGGTTCAATGGCTCGCCAACCACCGATAAGCTTCTGAACTTGCTCACTAACCGGTATGAAATTAACCTGTGGCTTAAACTCTTTCCGGGCATCACTGGCATAAGTGAATTCGGGTTTGATCAATGCGATTTGCGGCTGTTGATCACGATTGCCAAGCAAAAGCAACCATTCCTGATCGGTAGTCAATACGGCTTGTGTAACCGGAAATCCAACGGATGGAAGAACAATAGGTTGGGAAATAGCTGACTGCCCCGACCAAAACGTCAGCTGCCCATCAGAAGAAACAGAAAAAGCGTGCTTGCCTTGTTCATCCACCGCCACACTCAGTGGCGTGATGTTACCAATGGCTATCTCTGGTTGAGTCAGATCCAGGCTGGCTCCTCTGAAAAGAGGAATAACCACCCACAACAGATAAACGAAAATCAACACTAATGCGCCGAGTACAATCACACCGCCAAAACTGACAGACAAGCGAAAAAACCTGTCTTTAAGCAGGCGCGTCTTATCGGTCGTGTTAAGTGAAAATTCCGCTTGAGGCATCATAAATCTGGGTTAAACAAATCCTAAAATATAGTATGGCACTTGCGTGACACTAATATTACAAACGTCATTAACCAACTGAAAATAAAACAACTCTTTTTATGAAAATTATGACATAAAACTGTAATACAAAGCGCATAACGTTCCATGATAATAAACTATAGTTATCGCTCGGCCCGACAAAAAAAGCCGACATTATCCATTGGCATATTTTGCTTTTATAGTCATAAGGTTATTTCATGAGTTCTGAAAAATTATACATTGATAAAGAGTTAAGCTGGCTCTCTTTTAATGAACGGGTACTACAGGAAGCGGCAGATAAAACCGTCCCTCTGATCGAGAGAATTCGCTTTTTGGGCATCTTTTCAAATAATTTGGATGAATTCTATAAAGTTCGCTTTTCTGAAGTGAAGCGCAGAATTCTGATTGACCGCGAGCACGGTGGCAACAGTAGTTACAAACATTTGCTCACTCGTATGCAAAGCAAAGCCTTAAAATT
>JBNKRC010000125.1:0-6905 GCA_050296215.1 Vibrio sp.
GTTTGAGAATTTAACTGACCGTCTGTCGAAGACACTGAAAAATATCAGTGGCAAAGGTCGTCTGACCGAAGAGAATATTAAAGAGACGCTGCGAGAAGTGCGTATGGCACTGCTTGAGGCGGATGTTGCGCTGCCTGTTGTACGCGATTTTATTAAACGCGTAAAAGAAGGTGCGGTTGGCGTTGAAGTATCTAAGTCGCTTACCCCGGGTCAGGAATTTATTAAGATCGTTCAGGCCGAACTGGAAGCGGTGATGGGGGAATCAAATGAAGCCCTTAATCTCGCTGCTCAGCCACCAGCCGTGGTATTGATGGCCGGTCTGCAGGGGGCAGGTAAAACGACCAGTGTAGGTAAGCTGGCGAAACTGCTGACGGAACGCGACAAGAAGAAAGTTTTGGTTGTTTCTGCTGACGTATACCGTCCTGCAGCGATCAAGCAGCTGGAAACGTTGGCAGGTGATGTCGGTGTTGATTTCTTTGCTTCTTCTGCTGATCAGAAGCCAATTGATATCGCCAATGCCGCTATCGATCACGCTAAGAAAAAATTCTATGACGTGTTAATTGTCGATACTGCCGGTCGTCTCGCGATCGATGAAGATATGATGGCTGAGATTCAGTCTCTGCATATCGCGATTAAGCCGGTTGAAACGCTGTTTGTCGTTGATGCTATGACCGGTCAGGATGCGGCAAATACGGCGAAAGCCTTTGGCGATGCTCTGCCACTAACCGGTGTGATTCTGACTAAAGTTGATGGTGATGCCCGTGGTGGTGCGGCACTGTCTGTTCGTCATATTACCGGTAAGCCAATCAAATTCCTTGGTGTCGGTGAAAAAACCGACGCACTGGAGCCTTTCCATCCGGATCGTGTGGCTTCGCGAATTCTTGGTATGGGTGACGTACTGTCGCTTATTGAAGATCTGCAACGTAATGTTGACCAGGAAAAAGCAGAAAAACTGGCTAAGAAGTTTAAAGAGAAGAAAGGCTTCGATCTTGAGGATTTCCGTGAGCAGCTTGGTCAGATGCAGAATATGGGCGGCATGATGGGAATGCTGGACAAACTGCCTGGTATGTCTAATCTGCCTGCTAATATAAAAGACAAAGTCGATGACAAGATGTTCAAGCAGATGGAAGCGATCATCACTTCGATGACTATGAAAGAACGTCAGCATCCGGACATCATTAAGGGTTCTCGTAAAAAGCGGATTGCCGCGGGTTCAGGTACTCAGGTTCAGGATGTAAACCGACTCATCAAGCAATTTACCCAGATGCAGAAAATGATGAAAAAAATGCAGAAGGGTGGCATGAAAGGCATGATGCGCAACATGCAAGGCATGATGGGCGGCATGGGTGGTGGTGGCGGCTTTAATCCGTTTGGTCGTTGACCCAACCAACCCAACCCTTTGATAAGTTTAGCTATGGCTAAAAAGTAGCTAAAACCCTTGCATTGCCCCGGAATAAGAGTAAAATTCCGGGGCTTTATTTTGGCACGAGACCCCAAGCTGATTATCACAATTGGTTTTTGGGGTTAATTTTATTATTGAGAAAGCAAAGAGGACGACATGGTAACCATTCGTTTGGCACGTCACGGCGCTAAAAAGCGTCCATTTTATCAAATCGTAGTTGCGGACAGCCGCAACGCTTCTACTGGCCGTTTCATTGAGAAAGTAGGTTTCTTCAACCCTACTGCAACTGGTCAGGAAGAAGGTCTACGTCTGGATTTAGATCGCGTAAACCATTGGGTTGGTCAGGGCGCATCTCTATCTGATCGCGTAGCTAAGCTAGTTAAAGACGCTCAAAAAGCGGCTTAATTAAGCGAAATAAATTTGCGAATGTCTAAGCAAGGTGAAGAAGCAATGAGTGAGCAAGACGGGAAAATTGTTGTAGGGAAGTTTGGTGCTTCTTACGGCATTCGTGGCTGGCTTAAGGTTTTTTCCTACACAGACAATCAAGAAAGTATTTTTGAGTATAGCCCTTGGTATATTTGCCAAAAGGGTGAATGGGTAGAATGTCAGGTTGAAAGCTGGAAGCGCCATAACAAAGGTATGGTGGTTAAGCTGCAGGGGTTGGATATCCGCGAGGAAACTAACTTATACACCAATTTGGAAATTTCTATCGACCCTGCTTCACTTCCTGAATTGTCAGAAGATGAATTCTACTGGCGTGAATTGTTTGGAATGCAAGTTGTTACAACAAAAGGTTATGATCTGGGTACAGTGACTGATCTTTTGGAAACCGGCTCCAACGATGTTCTTGTAGTGAAAGCAAATCTAAAAGATGCTTTCGGCCAAAAGGAACGATTAATTCCGTTCCTTGAAGAGCAAGTGATCATTTCGATTGATCGCGAAGCTCAACGGATCGAAGTTGACTGGGATCCTGGATTCTAGTTTGCCCCTAAGCGGAGCGAGAAGACATATGTGGGTTGGCGTAATAAGCCTGTTTCCGGAAATGTTTCGTTCTGTTACTGATTTTGGGGTAACAGGTCAAGCGGTAAAAAAAGGGCTTTTATCGGTAAATGTATGGAATCCGCGTGATTTCACACACGATAAACATCGCACTGTCGATGACAAACCCTACGGTGGCGGACCCGGAATGCTGATGATGGTGCAACCGTTAACGGATGCGATTCATGCAGCGAGAGAGGCTGCTCCCGGTAAAGCGAAAGTGATTTATCTCTCGCCTCAGGGTCGAAAACTCGATCAAAGAGGTGTTGAAGAGTTGGCTGAGAATGAGAATATGATTCTGATTTGTGGCCGCTACGAAGGGATAGATGAGCGTGTTATACAATCTGAGGTTGACGAAGAATGGTCAATCGGAGATTTTGTCATGACAGGTGGTGAGTTGCCGGCTATGACGTTAATCGACTCGGCTGTCCGGTTTGTTCCGGGGGTTTTAGGCGATTTTGCGTCAGCAGAAGAGGATTCTTTTGCTAATGGCTTACTTGATTGCCCGCATTATACACGCCCTGAAGTGTTAGACGGAAAAGAAGTACCAGCGGTACTGAAGTCCGGCAACCATCAGGATATTCGTCGCTGGCGATTAAAACAATCGCTGGGCCGTACTTGGCTAAGAAGACCAGAGCTCCTGGAAAACCTAGCTCTGACTGACGAACAGGAAGCGTTACTCGCTGAATTCATTAAAGAATCTCGGTCGTTGTAACCACCAATTTTATTTAGTATCAGTTTATTCTAGGAAATTAAAAAATGAGTAATATCATCAAAGCTCTAGAAGAAGAGCAAATGAAACAAGACCTGCCTAAATTTGCACCAGGTGACACTGTTGTTGTTCAAGTTAAGGTAAAAGAAGGTGAGCGTGAGCGTCTACAGGCATTTGAAGGTGTTGTAATCGCTATTCGTAACCGTGGTCTTCACTCAGCATTCACCGTTCGTAAGATTTCTAACGGTGAAGGTGTTGAGCGTACGTTCCAAACTCACTCTCCAGTAGTGGATAGCATTGAAGTTAAACGTCGTGGTGCAGTACGTCGTGCCAAGTTGTACTACCTACGTGATCGTTCTGGTAAGTCTGCTCGTATTAAAGAGAAACTTGCTAAGAAGTAATGCTTTCACTAGCGTTCTCAAGATAAACGGAGCCAATTGGCTCCGTTTTTTTCACTCTTTTTATCGTCTGCCAGCCTGCCAATATGAGAAAATATAGCCGATAGAATTGTGGATTTTGTTCTGGTGCTCTAGGTGCGGCTGTCTTCGGCAACGGTTACTGGAATGGTGAGCTCTTTACCGTCGCGCAGTACCATAATATCAACGGTCGTGCCGGGACGCAGATCGGTAACCAGATCCATTACACTCAGACGACCGGTGACTTCATGCCCGTCAATTCTTATGATGATATCCTGAGTTTTGAATCCGGCCTTTGATGCCGGACCATTCGGATCCATACCCAGAATTATAATCCCGCCGGCATACTTCCCTCCGAGCAGTCGTGATGTTAATGAATTGATATCCTGGCCGTCAATGCCGATATAACCCCGGATAACACGTCCATCGGCAATAATTTTTTCCATGATTTTGCTCGCAAGCTGATACGGGATGGCAAAAGAAATGCCATAGGTTTCCAGGTCGGTCGCCTGACGGAATGAGGCGGTATTAATGCCGACCAATTCGCCTTTACTATTGACCAGAGCACCACCTGAGTTACCCTGATTAATTGCCGCATCGGTTTGGATAAACGCCTGGCGGCCATCTGCGCTGATTGATGAACGGCCGGTTGCGGAAATAATCCCGAAAGTGGTGGTTTGCCCCAGATTGTAGGGGTTGCCTATTGCCAGAACGATATCTCCGACTTTGGCAGTATAATTTTTATTGAGCGGAATAACCGGTAAATTGCTGCCCTCGATACGTAGAATTGCAATATCTGTACGAAGATCCTGCCCGACTAACTGAGCGGCAGCAACGCGTCCGTCTTGCAACGCAACAACAATCTGGTCGGCCTGAGCCACAACATGATAGTTAGTGATAATATAGCCTTTTGCACTGACTATTACGCCGGAGCCGAGACCCTGAGTCGAAAGCCGGGTACGGTCATTTTCGGTATATTTACGGCTGTAGATATTGACGACTGCCGGTGCTGCCTTGCGCACCGCCTGGTTAAAAGAAAGCTGAAGTTCGGTAATATCGGACGGTTGTGATGATAACTTAGGAAGATGTAGCTGGCTTCTCAGACTTGGAACCACGAGGATAACAAAGAGTGCCGTTATCAATCCCAACCCTATTGAGCGAAGCAAGTATTTCAAAGTTTTTTCCTCAGTAATCGATCTTATTGATTTAGCAGAATATCATTTGCTTACATAATATAAAACGGGCCTCTCATTATGAGAAGCCCATTTTCGATCTGGATCGTATTGTAGAGGTTAATTACCGAATGACAAGATAGATGCTTCGTTCACCTCGCTGGATATTCAGAGCAAGAATGTTTGGTGCCTGCTCTAAAATTTTTCTCAATTCGGCAATGTTATTAACGCGCTGACGGTTGACGCCAATAATAATATCACCCTGTTCCAGCTGATAGCTGGCTGCAGGTGAGTCTTTAGCTACGGATGTAACTTTTACACCTTGTACCGGATCGCTGTCGGTCGTATTGGACAATTCCGCACCGGATAGCCCTTCATGAAGCGTTTTTGCCTGAGTTTTCGATTCGCTCTGTTCACCGAGAGTGACATCAAATGATTTATGTTTTCCATCGCGGAGTACACCAAGTTTAATCTTTTTACCGGCACCAAGTGTGGCCACTTTCGCGCGTAATTCACCAAAGGTATTGATGTCTTTTCCATTAATTGAAGTAATGATATCGCCTGCTTTCAGACCTGCTTTATCGGCGGCACTATCAGGAATAACCTGGCTGACAAATGCCCCTTTACTGGATTCGTATCCCATTGCGTCTGCGAGTTCGGAAGTGATTTCTCCGCCCTGAACGCCTAGCATGCCGCGTTTGACCTCGCCGAACTCAAGGATTTGATCGGTCAGGTTTTTCATCATGTTGGAAGGAATAGCAAAACCGATGCCCACGTTACCGCCACTCGGGCCTAAAATTGCGGTGTTTATACCAATCAGTTCACCGTTCAGGTTAACCAGAGCACCACCTGAGTTACCGCTGTTGATGGCTGCGTCGGTCTGAATAAAGTTCTCGAAGTTTTCGATGTTGAGTCCGGTGCGGCCAAGTGCTGATACAATGCCGGATGTGACGGTTTGCCCCAGGCCAAACGGGTTACCGATGGCAACGGTAAAATCACCAACGTTAAGCCGGTCTGAATCAGCAATCTTCATTTCCGTCAGATTCTTCGCATGATCAAGTTTGATTAAGGCAATATCTGACATCTTATCCGCCCCAACCAATTCGGCTTTATATTCGCGTCCGTCGTGTAACTGGACGGTAATTTTATCCGCGCCATTAATAACGTGGAAGTTGGTTACGACGTAGCCTTTATCGGCATTAATTATAACGCCGGAGCCCAAAGCCCGGAACGGACGTTGCTGTAACTGTTCTGTGGGGAAGTCGGGGCCAAAGAAAAAACGAAACTGCTCCGGAATGCGTTGATGGGATGTCTGTGTTCCTTCGACGGAAATACTGACAACCGCTGGCATGACTTGTTTTAACATGGGGGAAAGGCTGGGTAGCTGCGATCCATTTACGGCAACCGGCAACGCTGCAGACGCCGGGATAGGGGTAATAACTGAACTGATGCAAAGAGATAACACGGTTAATGCAAGTAAAGGTTTTTTCATCCTACAACTCCTCTGACAACAATACCCTAACAATTTTTATATCTGGGGCCTTCCATAATTCTTCAATGGTATTGATGCAAATAGGACTCAAAAACCTTTATAAAGTTCACAGATTATTTTTAACTTGTTTGAGCTTTTAGCGCATCTTCGTCACTAATGATCTGTTTTTCTTCGCCTTTAAATAATCCGGTTGCGCCATTTGCATAGTCTTTAGGCTGGGCGTCAGCGATCTCGTCGTCATCGGATATGTGATCGAAGTGCTCAAGGCGGTTGTGTTTCTCTATTGTTTTCACAAACGGATTATCTTGCTCAGGAATATTGGGTATGAGTTCAGAAGAGGTTTTGGCAAGATGTTGGTAAAGTTTTGTGTAATCTTTGCCAATGGTATCTAACATTTCTGCTGTTTGAGCAAAATGATCCATCAACTCCTGGCGCTGCTGTTCAAGTGCGTATTTCGCGCTGTCTAGTTCTTTCTGTAGAGACTTTTGATTTTTGTACTGAGGTGTCGTAATTCGGGAAATGATCACACCAACAATACAGCCTGCTAACAGCCCCACAACGGCATAGATCCAAGGCATAAATGCTCCTTATAGTAGTTATTAACATGTTGTTTACCAATTGATTACACATGTTATTGAACATGGTACTATATATTTTAACGCGTGTATTGACC
>JBNKRC010000126.1:0-6884 GCA_050296215.1 Vibrio sp.
AGAGCTTTGCTTCACCTCGAAGCGGACGGCCATTTTAGCGATTCAATTTAAAGTGTCAAACACTTTTTAATTTTATTTATTAAGCTTAATTTAAACTCAACAAAAGCCAGAAACAGCCTGAACTGTCAGCGTTCAGCGTGAGCTGCATCACTCAGTTCGTGGAGCGGCATTATAGGGATATTAGTGATCTTGGCAATAGTTTTTTTTATAAATCTTTTCGTTTGAATAAAATACAAACAAAGCGGTGAAAATTTTCACTTATTGCTGTTTAAATAAGCGGGCAAAGGCATCCACTTTAACCCAGTTAGTATATTCGACTTCTTTGGAAGTATCCGTTTCACCACCAGTCATTGTCATGATCAGTTTAATCATCATCCTATCAATGAACCGATATCTCGGATAACGTAAAGCTCCGGCAAAAACCCCTATCGTTTCTGGTTGCCATGATGATTTTTTCAGAAACGTACGTATGTAAGCACACCCTTCCGGCGTGTCTTTTCCTTCAGCCTCTTTGCGCGCAGTTAAATTCACACAAATAAAAGCTGCATTAAGCCCTGTCAGTTGTTCATGGTACTTATCGATAAAAGAATACAGCTTTGCGTTTAAATTACCGTAGCGAATTGATGCGCCAACCATGACCTTATCATACAGAGAAAAATCCACATCATTAGTGGTATGGATGTCTATAAAGTCGCATTGTTCATCAATGAATTGCTCTGCAATTCTCTCTAAAATTTTCCTTGTTTGTCCTTCTCTTGTGGAAAACAGAAACAACAATCTCATTATCAAACCTCAAACATAAAGTTAGGATACTGCCGCATTGACCAGAACCTTTGCTCCACTTTTATTAATTACTGACTGAGTAAAGTCATCAACATACCTGGCTTCGATTTCGATAATCAAAACTATGTTATGAGTATATTGCGACTCTGTTTCCGTGGCCTCAAACTGCTTGATTAACGACTGGATTAATGCAACGAACTCATACTCTAAAGTAAGCTCAAGTTTTGCGGTAATTTTTTTCTCAACAGTTTGTAACAGTTTAAGAGCTGACTGAACGCCACCACCATAGGCTTTAACCAATCCACCGGTTCCCAGCCGGATACCGCCGTAGTAACGGGTTACGACCGCCGTTATTTCGCCAACGTTAGATCCCGATAGTTGCGCCAGCATTGGCTTACCGGCTGTACCAGACGGTTCACCGTCATCACTACACCCCCAGAGCAGGGAGTCACCAGGACGTCCGGCAACAAAGGCCCAACAGTTATGTCGCGCATCGCTGTGCTTGTTTTTGATTTCATCAACAAATAATTTTGCTGCTTCAATCGAAGGAGTATGCTGCAGGTAGGTAATAAAGAGACTTTTCTTTATCTCTTCTTCAAAAACAACCGGCATAGCGGGAATAAGGTAAGGCTGTTGATTCATAACAATTACAACTGGTGGATGTGGTTATCAGTGTATAGAGAAATGTGGTTACGATCCAAAAAAGCATCACAGAAGGAAAATTACCTTACTCCCACCAAGCCGAGTTTGAAAATAAACAGATGTTCAATTTAAAAAGGCTCCTGCCCGGAGCCTTTTGACTAAATTACTTCTTGGTCGGTCTTTTCCATCCCGATATTCTTCGTTCTTTAGCGCGAGTAATTACTAACTCACCTTCGTTGATATTTTTTGTAATGGTTGCGCCGGCCCCGATAGTAACGCCATCAGCCACCGTCACCGGTGCCACTAACTGAGTATCTGAACCCACAAACACATCATCACCAATAATGGTTTTATGTTTGTTCGCCCCATCATAGTTACAGGTAATGGTACCCGCACCAATATTGGTACGTTTACCAATTTGAGCATCACCGATATAGGTAAGATGATTCGCTTTAGACCCTTCACCAATGCAGGCATTTTTCACTTCCACGAAGTTACCGACATGAGCATCATTTTTTAGTTCGGCGCCAGGGCGCAAACGGGTAAACGGACCAATAGTACACTCTTCACCAACCGTTGAACCTTCAATCACACTGTATGGGCGCACCAACGTATTATCATCAATTTCACAATCGATAAGCATACAGCCAGCACCGATAGTGACATTATTCCCCAACGTTACGCTGCCTTCGATAACAACGTTCACATCAATCTCGACATCCTGTCCGCACTGAAGCTGACCACGTAAATCAAAACGGCCCGGATCTCGCAACATCACGCCCTGAGCAAGCAGGCGGTTTGCCTGAACTAACTGAAAGCGACGTTCCAGATTAGCAAGCTGAACCCGGTCATTAACCCCTTCAACTTCCATCGCATCCAGTGGATGAACGGCCTGAATCAAACCACCATCAGCATGCGCTGCCGCAATCACATCAGTAAGGTAATATTCACCCTGAGCGTTATTGTTATCCAGACCAGAGAGCCATTTTTTCAGATCTTTCCCCGTTGCAACCATAACTCCGGTATTCACTTCATTAATCAGCTTCTGTTCTTCTGTCGCATCTTTTTGTTCTACGATAGCCACGACACGACCATTTTCTCGAACAATGCGTCCGTAACCGGTCGGGTTATCCAGCTTCACCGTCAACAGAGCAATACCATTTTGCGGATGAGCATCAAGCAGACTGGTTATTGTTTCATCAGAAATCAGTGGAACATCTCCATACAGAACCACAATTTTTTCATCATCTTCAAACTGATCAACCGCCTGGTCAACCGCATGTCCGGTACCATTCTGCTCCGCCTGAAGAACCCAGTTTACCGGTTCATTACCTAACGTGGATTTCATTAAGTCGCCGCCATGACCGTAAACCAGATGAATATTATTGACTCCCAGTCCCTGACAGGTGTCTATAACATGTTTAACCATTGGTTTACCGGCTAAAGTATGCAGAACCTTTGGCTTTTGAGAATACATACGAGTGCCTTTACCCGCTGCAAGAATGACTGCACTAAATTTCATCACACAACCTACATAAAGATTTAAATTAGAACGATTTTAAAGGGGAAATACACATAAGGTAAATGAAACACGTGAGATTTATATGAAAACGGGATCAAAAAGGCGACCTTGAGGCCGCCTTTTACTATCATCACTAACTGAATTAGCGATGATGTCTCTTAGTAAGCTCGATAACTCGTAACTGAGCTATGGCTTTAGCCAGTTCACTGGCCGCTTGTGCGAAGTCCATATCGCCATGAAGAGTCTTAATATTTTCTTCTGCACGACGTTTGGCTTCTTCTGCCTTAGCTGCGTCTAGTTCTTCGCCACGAATTGCAGAGTCAGCCAGAACGGTTGAGGTTCCGGGCTGAACTTCCACAATACCACCAGAAACATAGATAATTTCTTCGTGGCCGAACTCTTTAACTATACGCACCATACCAGGCTTAATAGCGGTCAGCAGCGGTGCGTGGCCATGGTAAATACCAAGCTCACCTTCGCTACCGGTCACCTGAAACGTTTCTACATAGCCAGAGAAGATTTTCTTCTCTGCACTAACCACGTCCAGATGAAAGGTTATTGCTGCCATATCGCCTCCCAGTTAGCCTTATAGCTTCTTAGCTTTCTCAATAGCTTCGTCGATTGTACCGCAGTACATGAACGCTTGCTCTGGAATGTCATCGTATTCACCTGACAGCAATCCTTTAAAGCCACGTAGAGTCTCTTTAAGAGATACGTAAACCCCAGGAGTACCAGTAAACACTTCCGCTACGTGATAAGGCTGAGTTAGGAAACGCTCAACCTTACGAGCACGGGCTACAACCATCTTATCGTCTTCAGATAGTTCGTCCATACCCAGAATCGCAATGATGTCTTTCAGCTCTTTATAACGTTGCAGTGTTTGCTGAACGCCACGAGCGACATCATAGTGCTCCTGACCAACCACTAATGGATCAAGCATACGAGATGTTGAATCCAGAGGGTCGATCGCAGGGTAAAGACCCATTGCAGCGATGTTACGGCTAAGTACAACGGTTGCATCCAAGTGAGCAAAAGTTGTTGCCGGTGATGGGTCGGTCAAGTCATCCGCAGGTACGTATACCGCCTGTACAGACGTGATAGAACCTGTCTTAGTAGAAGTGATACGTTCCTGAAGAACACCCATCTCTTCTGCTAGGGTTGGCTGGTAACCTACCGCTGAAGGCATACGACCAAGAAGTGCTGACACTTCTGTCCCTGCCAGGGTATAACGATAAATGTTATCGATAAACAGCAGTACGTCACGACCTTCATCACGGAATCGTTCAGCCATAGTCAGACCAGTCAACGCAACGCGCAGACGGTTACCCGGTGGCTCGTTCATCTGACCATAAACCATTGCTACTTTAGATTCTTCAGGTTTTTCGATGTTTACAACACCCGCTTCCTGCATCTCAAAGTAGAAGTCGTTACCTTCACGAGTACGTTCACCAACACCCGCAAATACTGACAGACCTGAGTGTTGTAGCGCGATGTTGTTGATAAGTTCCATCATGTTAACGGTCTTACCTACACCTGCACCACCAAACAGACCGATTTTACCACCCTTCGCGAATGGACAAATCAAGTCAATTACTTTTACACCCGTTTCCAGAAGTTCAGTCGCGTTAGACTGTTCTTCATAACTAGGAGCTTCACGGTGAATTGAGTAAATCTCTTCAGCACCGATATCACCACGTTCGTCAATCGCATCACCAAGTACGTTCATGATACGACCGAGAGTCTTAGTACCAACCGGTACTGAGATTGGAGCGCCAGTGTTTGCAACTGTCATTCCACGACGTAAACCATCAGAGCTTCCCATTACGATACAGCGAACTACGCCGCCGCCAAGTTGTTGCTGAACTTCAAGAACCAAACGTTCTTTCGCTTCTGCAACAGTCAGAGCATCGTAAACACTTGGTACGTCGCTCTGCGGGAACTCTACGTCGACTACCGCACCGATGATCTGTACGATCTTACCTGTAGCCATCGTTAATCCTCTAAACTAATTCGTTTAACCTAAACTTAAACCGCTGCTGCACCTGATACGATTTCAGACAGTTCTTGTGTAATAGCCGCTTGACGCGCTTTGTTGTACACAAGTTCTAAATCTTCAATCAGGTTACCTGCGTTGTCTGTCGCTGCTTTCATTGCAATCATTCGAGCCGCTTGCTCACAAGCAAGGTTCTCAACTACCCCTTGATAAACCTGAGACTCTACATAACGTTTCAATAACGTATTCAGCAGAGGCTTAGGTTCAGGTTCATAAAGGTAATCCCATGAATGCTGACGCTGCGCCATCTCTTCGCTGTCCGATTTAGGCAAAGGTAGCAATTGATCGATCGTTGGTTCTTGCACCATAGTGTTAACAAAACGGTTAAACACTACATACAGGCGATCCAACTCACCTTCATCATATTTCTTCAGCATAACACTGACTGAACCGATCAAGTCTTCAAGAGAAGGAGAATCTCCTAATCCGGAAACCTGGGCAGACAGCTTCGCACCATTGCTTTTGAAAAATGCTATCGCTTTAGCGCCAACAACGGCGATATCCACTTCAGCACCCTTCTCTTTCCATGAGTTCATATCTAATAAGGCTTTTTTGAACAAGTTAATGTTCAAACCACCACATAAACCACGGTCAGTAGAAATAATGACGTAACCAACACGTTTAGCTTCACGCTCCTCCAGGTACGGATGTTTGTACTCCAGATTTGCGTTTGCCACATGACCGATCACTTTACGCATTGTTTCAGCGTATGGACGAGACGACTCCATTGCGTCCTGACTGCGACGCATTTTTGAAGCGGCTACCATTTCCATCGCTTTAGTAATTTTCTGAGTGCTTTTAACACTACCGATTTTACTACGTATCTCTTTTGCGCCGGCCATCGTTACTCTCCATTAGCAGGTGGCATAACACCACCGACCTCATTACCAAGTTTGGGTTGTTTTAAACTCATCGACCAGCAAAGTGAGTTTCGCTTCGATGTCGTCGTTATAAACACCAGTCTTGTTGATCTCAGCTGCTAAATCAGCATATTGATTGTGAGCAAACGATAGTAAAGCCGCTTCGAAATCTAGCAGTTTATTCAACTCGATATCTTTCAGATAGCCGCGTTCCGCCGCGAAAATAACCAATGATTGAGCGAATACAGACATAGGTGCATACTGTTTCTGCTTCATCAGTTCAGTTACTTTCTGACCATGGTCAAGCTGAGCTTTAGTTGCATCATCAAGATCAGATGAAAACTGAGCAAATGCAGCCAGTTCACGATATTGTGCAAGAGCAGTACGAATACCACCTGACAATTTCTTCATGATCTTAGTTTGAGCTGAACCACCTACACGAGATACTGAAATACCCGGGTCAACCGCTGGACGTACGCCCGCATTGAACAGTTCAGTCTGTAGGAAGATCTGACCATCGGTAATCGAGATTACGTTAGTCGGTACGAATGCTGAAACGTCACCAGCCTGAGTTTCAATGATAGGCAATGCTGTCAGAGAACCTGTTTTACCGGTCACTTCACCATTAGTGAAACGTTCTACATAATCTGCGTTTACACGAGCAGCACGCTCAAGAAGACGAGAGTGTAAGTAGAATACGTCACCCGGAAATGCTTCACGGCCTGGTGGGCGTTTAAGTAGTAGAGAGATCTGACGATACGCTACAGCCTGTTTAGACAGATCATCATAAACGATCAGTGCATCTTCACCGCGGTCTCGGAAATATTCACCCATCGCACAACCTGAATATGGAGCCAGGTATTGGAGTGCTGCAGATTCTGAAGCAGAAGCCACTACAACGATAGTGTTTGCTAAAGCACCGTGCTCTTCCAGTTTACGCACTACGTTCGCGATAGTTGACGCTTTTTGGCCAATCGCTACGTAGATTGAAATAATACCTGAATCTTTCTGGTTGATGATCGCA
>JBNKRC010000127.1:0-6866 GCA_050296215.1 Vibrio sp.
ATCTTTGACTTCAACATAATGAACACCAGCTTTGAGTTTCCCTTCCATAAACCAGGTTTCATAATGTAGCTTCGGTGTTAAACACAAGGAATTTGACGACATTATCCATTTCAGATTGGTGGCAACATCTTTGCCTTCCAGGCTCAGAATAAATTTATATTTAAGTTGTTCTTCGATACTGAGTTTGGGAACAACATAGTGTAACTGGTCCTTATCCTGCGTATCCGTCCGGCCCACATTGCATCTCGGATTGTCGAAGAAGCGTTCAAGCAATAAGCGGCGGTTGGGTCTGAAGCCACTGCCTCGCCATACAAGCTGATCGGATTTTTCTCTGAAGTTCACGGTATCTTTTACAAATAAGAAATGGCGGATGCTGTTTAGTTTAAGCAATACTGAATTGGCATTGTCATCGGATATCGGGCGGCTTTTAAGAAAATGCGGCGATGCAGGGATATGGATGATATCGCCATTTAAATAATCAAATTTATAGTATTTATCAAAGCCTTTTATGATTTTAAGCAAGTCATAATAATAGGTCGAGCCGCCGGTTTTTTTGTACTGTCCGATGGGAACTGCCTGATTCGAAACAGAGAAGTTATCTTCAAGCTTGTTGTAATAGTTTACGCGTTGCCAGATATATTCCCGGTCAGAATTCTTCAGAGATTTAAGACAGTACCGGGTATAGGCCTGCAACCAGCTTGCCGGTATCACTGAAAGTAAAGCATGTAATGAATAATATCGGAACTTGCGCATAATGGTCTGATCTACTTATTTGACACTTTTTCACAGATCGCCTGATAGACAGGGTCAGGTACAAATTGCTTTACTTCTCCGCCATGAATCGCAACTTCCCGGATGATGGTTGAAGAAAGGAAGGCAAACTCTTCAGCCGGCGTTAAAAAGATGCTTTCTAAGTCTGGTTTTAGGCGGCGATACATGGTGGTTAAACCAAATTCATACTCAAAATCAACGGTAGTACGCAAGCCGCGAATTAATATGGTGGCCTTTTCCTGTTCTGCAAAATCAACTAACAGTCCGGAAAAGCCTTTTACCTCTACGTTGGGTAAGTGCGGAATAGAGGCTTTCGCCAGCTTTACACGTTTCTCTAATGAGAACATGGTTTTTTTCGACGGACTTGCTGCTATACCGACGACAATATGACCGAACATTTTAGCTGCACGTTCAATAATATCGAGGTGGCCATTGGTTAAAGGATCAAATGTTCCCGGATAGATAACAGTCTGAGTATTCATTGGATTCAGCCTAAATATTGTTCAATACCGTTGTTACAGCGAGTGAGTTTGTTGCTTATTGTATTACCTAAGATGTTATCGTTTTCAGATAAAGAAGCCCGGGAGTTTTCGTTGTGGTATAAGTGGAAACCCACACCGGCAAATTTCAGATAGAGTCTTTTTTTCCCCAGATTCAGCATGCGGTGTACGAATTCGCTGTCTTCTCTTCCCCAGCCGGTAAAATCCTGATTAAACCCATTTACCTCAATCACATCCTGACGCCAGAATGCCATATTGCAGCCTCTGGTGGCTTTATCATTATTTCTTTCATAAGAAAACAGGGATGCGAGCAGAGGGCTGGATATACTGTTCTTCCTGTTTTTCATTCCTTTGACAAAGAAGGACGGAAGGAAAAAATGACGGCAGATTTTTTCACTTAATTCCTGGTTTAACAGAACCCGGCCGCCCTGAACAAACCATCCCGGCTTAGCCGCTTTTTTATGCGATTTAATAAAATCCGGTGATAATACAATATCGCCGTCAATCATGATGATGTAATCGCCTTTCGCTTTTGCAATCGCCTTATTACGGCTCATGGACAGACGGAATCCAACATCTTCCTGCCAGCTGTGAATTAATGGTACCGGGAAGTTTTTGGCCTTTTCGGCAATAAATGCAACGGTCTCTTCACCTGAACCGTCATCCGCAATGATGACTTCATCGGGAAGTTCATTCTGATGCAAAATGCTTTCGAGTACCGCATTAAGAGCTGAAACCCAGTTATACGTTGTGATGATCAGAGATACTTTCATTATTTTTTCATTTCTGAACGTAGATATAAATCTATGTATTTTACAAAGGTTGAATGGGTAGCCAGCCAGGCAAGAATAAATCCATTTTTGCCATCGAGAAACCCTCGCTTAATGATGTACATTTTCAGAAAGCAGGACAGTGCATGCAGCAGTGCTGTCGATAACCCTGCCTTTTTTTTGCCTTCCCGTTGGTCTGTCCAGGCTTTTAAGTAGCCGGTTGTTTTATTGATATAGTGATGCAGACTATCATAAGTATGGTGTAAAAGATGGCCTTTTAGTTTCACTATTTTTGCGCCATCCGGAATGATCACGCTTTCATGCACCAATGCGGCATTATATTGAGTATCGGCGGTTTTATATAATCGAATCAGCCAGTCGGGAGACCATCCGGAATGCTTAATCTGTTTGCCGAATGCACTGGATAAACGATCAACCTGATACAGGTTGCCGGGTGAGTGGCGGGCAATGTTTTCCTGAATGGATTGTCTGAGTTCATCGGTTACGATTTCGTCGGCATCAAGCCATAAGACAAAATCTGACCGGACGAAGGACTGGGCCCGCTGCCGCTGAATACCAAAGCCGGGCCAGTCACTGCTGGTATAAAACCGGTCGGTATACTGACGGGCAATCGATTCGGTTTGATCGCTGCTGCCTGAATCTAAAATAACGATTTCATCGACCCATTTATACACCGACTCTAAACAAGTTTTTAAATGAGCTTCTTCATTTTTTACGATAAGTGCTGCAGCAATTGTTGGCTTAGTCACAGTTAATCCTCATTGATTGCTTCAGGGGAAGAGAGATTGAAATCTTCAGTAATGGCGTCAAACATCGCAATCACATCCCCGGCTGCAATTTTCTGCATTGCCGTTTCATCTTTTACCCGGGTACGCCAGTCAAGATGCTGATAAGTTTTACCTGTCTGCTGAAGAATACACTCTTCATAGACAGATACGACATATTGGCGAAAATTATAGGGACCGGTACGCATCGGATTATGGTGAGCATAAAGGCCAATCACCGGTGTTCCCATTGCGTTCGCCATGTGAGCGGGACCGGTATCCGGAGCGATTACCAGATTCGCCTGATCAATCAGTGCCAGCATCTGTTTAAGACTGCTTGACCCAACCAGGTTGGTCACCGGTGTGGTTAAACGTTTTATGATGTCATCAGCCAGATCCACTTCAACCCTGGCAGGGGAACCGGCTAATATCACATTCCATCCCTGTTGTCGGGCGTGGTTTATCACCTCGGCGTACCCTTGAGCAGTCCAGTTCTTATAAGCTTTACTTGCTCCGGGGACAATAACCAGCTGTTTATTTGCTGAGGTCAGATAATTTCTTGCCCACAATCGGTTTTCTTCACTGTAATGGAGTTTCCAGCGGGGAGTGATGTCGGTAATCCCCAGCTTTTGCACGAAAGCGAGCAGGCCATCCAGTACATGCGGAGTGGCAGGAGAGGGTACTTTGACATTGGTAAACCAGGTCTGAAAATCCTGGCTTCTTGCTTTATCAAATCCAAGTTTGTATTTCGCTTTAATACCTAATGTGGCAATACTTGCTCTGAATGCGTACTGCATATGTAGCAGGGCATCAAACCGTTCTCCTTGAAGTTGTTTCCACAAATTGGTATAGGCTTTCCACCTGAGTTTTTTATCAAAAACAATGACCCGGATGTCAACAAGGTCACCAATCAGCTGTGCTTCGAGTTTCCCGGTGATCCAGGTGATTTTAGTTTCAGGCCACTGGCGCTGAATTGCCTGGACTGCGGCGATGGCATTACATACATCGCCGATGGCTGAAAGGCGCAATATACAGACAGAGTCTGGGGCAGTTGTGAATAAAGGCATAAATAGCTCACTGGGCTGACAACGTAGCAATTCTTTTGCTGGTAGTGATTATGCACAGCCACTGATAAAATGTAAAATATCAGGAAGGTAGCGTGTTATACGACATCATAATTGAGCTCATATATTTTGATTAAACAAATTAAGCCGGGAAATCAGATCATTTGGTTTGATAATGAATTACTGGATTCGTCGCAGTCGCTTCGGTGTTGCGATGCCGATTACTGGCAGCAGACCGGAGCTATTGTTGGTGGCGCTCAGGGTCGGGGGACGACCTGGTTTATTCAGTTAGATAAGGTTCAGGCCGCATTGCGTCACTACCGGCGTGGCGGGTTGTTCGGAAAACTCGTCAGCGACTGTTACTGGTTTAATTCGTGGGAAAACACACGCAGTTACTCTGAACTGATGTTGTTGAACCGGCTACACGCTCAGGGAGTTAACGTTCCTCGTCCGATTGCGGCCCGGGCGGTTAAACGGATGTTCTTCTATCGGGCTGATATTTTGAGTGAAAGAATCATGAATGCCTCGGATTTGGTCGCTGTGCTTAGCGAACGGCGACTAAGCGAGGCGGAATACAGAAAAATCGGCGCTGAAATCGCAAAAATGCACCGGGCTCAGGTAAATCATACCGATTTAAATATTCATAATATTCTGCTGGATGCTCAGGGAAAAGTATGGCTGATCGACTTTGATAAATGCCGGGTGCAGCCTGGTGAGCAGTGGAAAAAGCGTAATCTGGCCAGGCTTGAGCGATCCTTCATCAAAGAGTTGAATAAGCGAAAAATCCACTGGAAACCAGCGGACTTTGCAAGCTTATTATCAGGTTATCAGCAAGGTTAATAACCTTGCAGGTTCAGTGCAAGCAATGTGCGTTGCAGTGCGCCCTGACTGTCTTTAATAGACTCTGATGCTCTCTGCCCGTAGGTCTGCCTTTGTTCAGGATCACTCATCAGCTGGCTGACCGTACGGGCTAAATCGGCATCATCATGAATGATAAACAAAGCCTGTTGTGCAAAAAGATTGTCGACAATCTCTTTAAAATTAAAATAACTTGGTCCGGTAATGGCCGGTACACCAAGGGCTGCCGGTTCCAGCACATTATGTCCACCCACTTTATCTCCAATCAGACTGCCACCCATGAAACAGATATCGGCAGCGCTTAAGAGGGTCAGCATTTCACCCATGGTGTCACCAAGATAAACCTGAACATCATTCTCAGGGGCTTGATGAGATGAGCGGCGAATGGTGTTAAATCCTTCTTTCCGGCAGAGGTCATAAACATTATTGAAGCGCTCCGGATGGCGTGGAACCAAGATCAATAGTGCATCCGGATGGGTTTGCAGGATTTGAGTGTGTGCTTTTAAAACCTGTTCATCTTCACCCTGGTGGGTGCTGGCCGCTATCCAGACCAAGCGACGGCTCCCGAGCTGTTTTCGTAATTCGGCGCCTTTTTGTCTGATGTCATCGGTGATTTGAATATCAAACTTGATTGATCCGGTAACCACCAGTTTTTGCTCGGCCACACCCAGACGGGCAAAGCGACTTGCATCGGCTTCTGACTGGCAGAGTATTTTGCTCAGATGGGGATGCAGTAAGTTAAATAGAGGCTGAACTTTAGCGTAGTTGCGGCAGGATTTTTCAGACAGGCGGGCATTGATAACAGTAATGGGAATGCCTGCTTTATCAACCAAATGCAAGGTATTTGGCCACAGTTCCGTTTCGATGATTAACATCTCCGTAGGACGAATTGCGTTGATAAAACCACGAATCGCAAACCCAAAATCGACGGGCATATAGCGGTGTTCCACAAGCTCACCCAATTTGGCAATCTGTTCTGCGCCGGTGCTGGTGGTGGTGGTAATGAGAATCGGTTGATCAGGGTTATGCTGCTTTAAAGCTTTAATCAAAGGAATGGCGGCAATACTTTCACCGACAGAAACCGCATGAATCCAGATTGGGCGATCCGGAGAACGCAGAGGCGGTGTCATCCCAAAATGTTCTTTCCAGCGAGGACCAAATTTGGGCTTATTCGGCCTGCTACGGTACAACCCAAATAAAAATAGTGGTGCGACAAGCAACAGCAGACACGTATAGGCAATACGGATCAGCATTGTTCAACCTTTATCACATTCAGCTTATCCAAACTCTTAATAACCATTTCCGGGGTTAATTCAGTTAAACATTTCAGGTGGCCGAACTGACATTCGCGCTTAAAGCAAGGGCGGCATTCAATATCGGTATGTACCATTTCCACCTTTTCGGCCAGTGGCGGCGTATATTTGGGGGAAGTGGAACCGTAGATTGCGACCACATTGCAGCCTACTGAGGCCGCCACATGCATCAGACCTGAGTCATTACTGACCACGGTCTGGCAGGCGGCAAGTAAATCGACCGCCTCAATTAATGAGGTTTTTCCGGCAAGCACGGTTGCTGACCGGGCCGAGTCACCTTTCAACTGAGACACAATGCCTTCACAAGCCGCAACATCTTTTTGTGAGCCGAACAGCCATACCTGGTAGCCGCGGTTAATCATCTCCTGAGCCACGGCAGCATAATGTTGTTCAGGCCATTTTTTGGCCGGACCAAATTCAGCGCCAGGGCAGAGGCCAATGACTGGCTGCCCGGTGGTTAAGGCAAATTTATCAATGGTATTTTGTTGTACCACCGGATCGATATCCAGTTTCGGCTTCGGCAACGAGTCCAGCCCTCCCAGCGAGCTGGATTCAATCATTTCAGATTTTGGATAGGCAAGAGCAACATAGCGCTCAACCATATACTGGAACGATTGCTTGTTGGTCCGGATATCATTAATCAGACCGAAGCGCATTTCGCCTTTCCAGCCGGTACGCACCGGGATATTGGCAAACCAGGGGATTAATGCCGATTTGGCGGAGTTTGGCAAAATAAATGCGTGGGTGTACTGTTTGTTGCGCAGAGACTTACCAATCTCACGGCGTTTAAACAGGCTGAATTCGC
>JBNKRC010000128.1:0-6806 GCA_050296215.1 Vibrio sp.
AACGATGCCTTTTAACCTGTCTGACGCAGATATTTGTTCTAAAGACAATCCAAACGTTGCTAAACCTGATCTTGTTAATGTTGGTTGAAATGATCTATACACATTACTCATTGCTTTCACTATTCAAGATAACCATCTGTTGTTATCTACACATACTGACGCATGAGAAATTTTTAATCAAATCTCAAATGTAGCCTTCGAATCTTTGCGACTTCTAAACACGAAACGGGGCAATTTCTGTTTAGCTCCCCCCCTTACTTTACGCAGCCCGCCAGCACAAATCTGGATAATGAACCAAAGTCTGGCTTATTCAACTCCACCAACCGTTAGTCTCCTGGGATCAAGAAGTTTTTCTAATTCACTTTTGCTCAGATCGGTTTCTTCTTCTGCTACATCAATGATAGCCCTGCCCTCCTTGTAGGCTTTTTTTGCTATTTCGGCAGCTTTCAGATAACCAATCACAGGATTTAACGCTGTAATCAGGATTGGGTTTTTGGCGAGATTCTTCTCAAGATTGTCCTGCCGCACTTTGAACGGCTCAATTGCTTTATCTGCCAGTGAAATACATGAATTGGTCAGAAGATGAATTGATTCAAGCAGGTTATGAGCAATTACCGGTAGCATGACATTGAGCTGGAAGTTGCCTGACTGACCGGCAACCGTAATGGTTGCATCGTTACCTATTACTTGTGCCGATGCCATGGCGACGGCTTCGGGTATCACCGGGTTTACTTTACCCGGCATTATTGATGAACCAGGTTGTAACGCCTTTAGCTCAATTTCTCCAAGTCCGGCAAGCGGACCTGAGTTCATCCAGCGTAAATCATTGGATATTTTAATCAATGCAACAGCCAGCGTTTTTAACTGACCGGAAAGAGCCACAATTGCATCCTGGCTGCTCAGGTTAAAATAGAAGTTATCACTAGACTCGAATGATAAGCCGCTTAATTGACTTAAGTTTTGACAGAAGTCTGCGGCAAAGCTTGGATGAGCATTGATCCCGGTTCCGACAGCGGTTCCGCCCTGACCAAGTGCTCTTACCGATTCCAGCGCAGAGGCTATTGACTGCGAAGCGTGTTGTATCTGGGCTTCCCAGCCACTTAATTCCTGGCTGAAAGTAATGGGCATCGCATCCATTAAATGTGTTCTGCCGGTTTTGACGATGCCTTCCAGTTCCTTCTGTTTGTTTCTGAGTATTTCGGTTAAATGAGTTAATGCCGGAATCAACCGTTTTTCGGTTGTCATGACCGCACTAACCTGAATGGACGTCGGAATCACATCATTGCTGCTTTGTCCCATATTAACGTGGTCGTTGGGGCTTACTTTTTCGTTTGAGATCCGACTTGCCAGAGTCGCAAGTACCTCATTGGCATTCATATTTGTACTGGTGCCTGAACCTGTCTGAAAAACATCAATTGGAAACTGATCATGATATTGACCATCAATAACAGACTGTGCGGCTTTTGTTATTGCATCTGCAATGTTGTGGTTTAATTTGCCTGATTTGGCGTTTGTTTCCGCCGCCGCCTGTTTGATATAAGCTAACGCAACAATCAGACCTTTAGGCATCTTGTGGTCACTAATTTTGAAGTTATCGATGGCTCTTTGCGTTTGCGCCTGATAGAGAGCGTCAGAAGGGACTTTGATTTCACCCATACTATCTTTTTCAATTCGGAATTTCTGATTCATAAAAAAACCTTAAATTGACCGGAGATCGGTTTAAGCCATCGCCATTAACTCTGTTTTCTCGGCAGATGTAATATTAAGCAATGGCTTTTCGGGTTTTAAACAATAAGAAATTAACCCGCCAAGTAAATTCAGTATAAGACCATTCAGACGTCTATGCCGCGAAGGTCAGTACTATCTCGACCTATAGAAGAGGTAACAAGCCCGGGAGAAACGCGATCAGTGCCCCGAATAGCTCGATAATAGCCTTGCCCCCTCAATGGAAATTCAGCGGATTACCTGGTGGTATCCGCTGAATTTGTGATTAATCAGATTAGATAGAAAAGTGGCTTATCTCTTTACTTAAAGCGTTTGCCCGCTGCGATAAATCGCCGCTCATCTGCTCATATTGCTGCGCAGATTCATTGGACGTTTTTGCTACATCACGGATAGAAACAATATGACGATTCATGTCGGATGCTGCGGAACTTTGCTGCTGAATCGCAGTAGCAATGGCAGTAGTCATATCCATAATATTCACTACATCATTGTTTATCTCTTCAAGCATGTGCCCTGCTTCTGAGGCTTGACGACTACTTTCTTGACCTTCATTACGACACTCCATCATTAGCGTTACAACATTTTGGGTTCTAGCCTGCAATGTGCCAATAATCGTTTCGATCTCCTGTGTTGATTCTTGTGTGCGGCTGGCTAGTGAGCGAACCTCATCAGCAACAACTGCAAAACCTCGTCCCTGTTCTCCAGCGCGAGCAGCTTCAATAGCAGCATTGAGTGCAAGTAGGTTAGTCTGCTCTGCAATGGCGCGGATAACATCGAGAACAGAGGCAATAACCTGACTGTCTTTTGAAAGTTCATTAACCACGGATTCCGATGCGCTTAATTTATCTGAAAGAATGGCAATCTGTTTGATTGTGGCTTCAACCCCTAGTCTGCCTTTATTTGCATTCAGACTGGTTAACTGCGCTTTATCTGCCGCATCCGTCGTATTGGCGGCAATCTCTTCAATGGTAGCCACCATCTCAGTAACCGCCGAGGCAACCATATCTGTCTCCTGCATCTGCGATACTACGCCAGCATGGGCTTGCTGAATATTTGCGGCTAGTGTACCAGTTGCATTGTTGACACTGGTGACAGCCTGGCTGACAGAAATGATTAAAGACTGGAAATTACTAAGCATATTGTTGAATGCACTGGCCATATCTGCCAATTCATCATTATTAGAAGTGTTAATTTTGATAGTTAAGTCATTGTTTTCAGCCGCTCTCACCATTGAACTTTTAATTAGAGTAATGGCTGAAATAATCCTTTTACCTAAAAACCATGATACAAAGGCTGCGCAGAGAATAGCGAGTGCAACAACACCATAGGTTAGCTTTTCAATAGAACTCAGATATTCCGTAATTGCCTCATCGATATTGTCTTCCATGGAAACAAGAAGACTATCAACCTGATGAACCGTTTCACGCATCTGATTCTGTAATCCTTGCTCAGCGTTATAGCCCATTTTTTTTTGCGCATTTACCAAAGCCAAAAATGCATCATGGTAAACTTTTAAAGCATCGTTAATGATAGCTTTTTGTGCATCAGGCATATTGCTTTCGTAGACGATAGTATTTAGTTTTGGGGTACTTTCCTGAAATTTTTTTACATAAGAATCGTCCAGACGAAGCATAAAGTCTTTTTCATGCCGCCTTAATGTCAGCATCATACTTAATGCACGGTAATCGCTATCACCTATAAGGGATTCTGCTTCATGAACGGCATCCCTTAGCTTGCCATACAAACCACTATTTGAATCAACGCCTATTATTTTTTGTAAATTGACCAGTGCAATAAATTCTTTCTGGTATTCAGCCAATACATTTTTAAGTTGCTTTGTTTCGGTCATTGGTATCCCAATTGACTCAAGATCTTGATTAATGTGAGAAAGAACATCATTTAACAAAATTATATTTTTGTTAAAGCTATCAAGATATTTTTCCTCTTTCCGCGCAAGGAAGTCTTTTTCATTGCGTCTTAGCTGTAACACACTAGCTTTTATTTCCCCGAGATCATGTGTCATCTCGATATCTTTCTGAAGAGATGAGGACGATATATTCATTAATGACACTATAGCTATCATACTGGCAATGAAAACACAGGTATTGATGGTTAGTTTATGTTTAATAAGCATTTTTCTACTTCCGTAATTTTTGTTATTTTTAAACGGGACTAATGTTTGTAGATTTTCCCGGGAAAGGAATACTTCTATGTATCAATTGTATGAAACAATAGTTTTGTTCGTTAATTGAGCTAAGATGAAAAGATTATTTTTATGACCTTCCGCATTGGACTGACCATGTTTTTGCACAAAAATGGGGATTTTTTCAAGAAGTCGTGAACTGCTTAACTTTCTAGTTCGTCAATAAAATTGAACAATAATCAACCAAACACATAATAATAAGTCTCGCAGGTAGCGCTATACTTACCCATATAACAGACCCTTACGCTTCCGGGGTAGCGGCATGATGAATAAACGGTCTCTTTTTTTTCTGGTGCTACTGGTGTGTTATTTCCTGGCCGGGTGTAGCACAACACTTCCCGAACAAAGCCGGAGCAAGTATTTAGCCTTCTTTGTCAGCCAGCCCGAGCAATGGCTGTTTTACTGGCCATCGTCGCTGACCTGGGAAGATAACCGTTTTGGTTCTGATGATCTGGGCAAAGAATTCAGCGATAAATTTACGCTTGAACTACCGGTACTTCAGCTAATGAGAAATTTCAGCTCAGCTTCAGGGCTGGCAGATGCAAAAATTGTCACACCGGAACAGATTGCCGCACTTTCCACCGATCCCAACACTCCGGTTCTCTACTTTACCTCCACCTGGGCACTGATCTACCGACGAATCCCACCCAGCTTTTTTAGGAATAAACTGCGTATGGGAGTGGTTGCTAAAGTTATACCGCTGGGGCAGGTGGCAGGACACAAAGGCCCGCTCGCTCTGCGTACATCGGCCTGGGAGGGGAGTTGCACCGCCGAAGCATTTAATGGCGATTTCTTCAGTCGGGAAGAATGGGAAGCCGGTAACGGTGCGCGGCTGAAACAAGGTTTACAAAATCTTCAGGCAGAATGCGGAAACAGGCTGGCCAGAAAGTTCAGAGCCGAGATACTTGGATCTGAAGGGATCTGACCGCGAAACTACATCGAATTATGTCCCAACGTCAACGCCGACACGATACCGGCGTTGTATTTCTGATAAATCAGGCAAGATCAGCCAGGTGGTCGGCAATGTAGCTGTCCAGTGAGCGCGGAGCTTTGCCGGTCAGAGTCTGTACGTCACCGCTGACCCCGGCGGTCCAACCTTCCCGCACCGGAAGGAAAATCGAAGTCAGGAATTCGGCATAATCAGCCGGGACACCCACCGATTTCAGCATGTCACAAAAGGCGCCGTCTTCCATCGCCTGATACTGAACCGGTTTACCGAGCGCGGTGCTGAGTTTCTGCGCCGCTTCTGCATAACTGAATGCTTCCGGTCCGGTCAGGTTGAACGCCTGGTTGTCGAAGCGGTCACTGGTCAGCGCCGCGGCTGCACTTGCGGCAATGTCACGCACATCGATAAAGCTGGATTTACCCTCAGCGGCCGGAACGGCAATCACCCCCTGATCGATACCGGCTTTCCAGTAGGAGTGAAAGTTATCGGCAAACCAGTTCGGGCGCAGAATTACATAAGGAATACCTGAGTTTTCCAAAGTAATCTCGACCTGGCGGTAAGGAATGGAATCATCGGCATCTACCCCAGCACACTCTGAAATACAACCTTAACCTTACGCTCAGCCGCAGCCTGAATCACGGGAATCAGTAATGCTTTAGATTCCACGTAGCCGCCCGGCAGCATTACATATGCCCGGTTAACACCCTCAAATGCCGCATCAAAGGTTGACGGATCGGCAAAATCAAACACCACGCCTTCAGCCTCACCGACAGCTTTACCACTGCGGGATGCCGCTTTTACCTGCTCACCTTTTGCCAGTAATTCCGCCACCAGAGGATGACCTACGTGACCGGATGCACCTAACACCAATACTTTGCTCATGTTACCCTCCTGGGTATATTTTAGATACTATGTAGTTGATGGAAACCTGGTTATTAATTTATACTCCTAATTTCAGGTTGTGAAGAAGGCACTTTTGAGTAACAAAGTATCTTTAAGGTAACCACCCGGTGATTTCAGCACGGAGGATAACGAATGGATTTTACCTATGACATTTATGAAAACCGCTGCCCGACCAGAGCGGTATTAGATCGTCTTGCGGATAAATGGGCACTGCTGATTCTGGATAAGCTGAGTGGCAAACCGGTACGGTTCAATCACCTGAAGCGGGATATTAAAGGGATTTCTCAGAAGGTATTATCACAAACGCTGAAGAAGCTCGAGCGTGATGGTCTGATCAGCCGGACTGTGTTTCCCACCGTACCCGTCACTGTGGAATACGCCCTGACACCACTCGGAACCACGCTTACCGAAGCCGTTGCCGCTCTCGCCCACTGGGCAGAAAATAATATGGACACCGTGCTCGCCGCCCAGCAGGATTACGATGCCAGACTCTGATTTATTACTAAACGGGGAAATGATCAGACCTTCGGATTTCACAATATCTTCTGTGCAACCGTAACTTCGCCATGACTACAATTGCTATAAAGCCAGAAAACCGTTAAGCAGAGTCAATAACAGACTCAGTGTTGAATTGGCTATTATATAAAACAAACTTATTTTTTCCTGATTGTTTAGCCGAGTACATCGCCTTATCTGCTGCCTGGATTAAACTTTCCCTGTCATGTCCGTCTTGCGGGTAAATACTGATTCCGATGCTCGCACCAATATGACTCGTCACACGCCCACCCTGCAAATTGAATTCTATGTCCTGACTAATCACCTCAAGTAATTTACTCGCGACAATCTTAATAGTGGCACTATCCTCAATATTGGGAAGCACGATGACAAACTCATCGCCACCCAATCTGGCAACCGAATCTCCCTGCCGGGTGTTACTTAACATCCTTTTGGTTGTCTCGATTAAAACAGTATCGCCGGACTCATGGCCCAGAGTGTCGTTAATCTCTTTAAATTCATCTAAATCAATAA
>JBNKRC010000129.1:0-6732 GCA_050296215.1 Vibrio sp.
ACGAGTATGGATATGCTCTTTTTTGACTCCAGACTTATACTGCACCGGCATTTCATATCCGGCAAACGGCACCGTTCTGGCACCGGCTTCGATGTGTAAATCGTAAAACGGGGTTTTTAGTAATACTTCCTGCTGACTTTCACCTGCCATGGTCATTCTCCGAACCGACTCAATAAGGATAGTACGTCCGGACATCATCCGGACAATACCTTTTGTTTCCAATAATAAACAAGATGCGAAAAATTGAAACTATTTAACAAAATTAAAACGAAATATTTACTTAGCTGTCACCCAAAAAATGTCGGCATCGTCCTCACTGACCGATACCAGCATATGCCCCATATTCGCGTCATAATAAACACTGTCACCCTTTTGCAGATAAACAGGCTCATAAAATTCAGAATAAAAAGCCACCTCACCTTCCAGGATCAACAAAAATTCTTCTCCGTCATGGCGGACCCAGTCTTCATACTCTTCAAATGCCCGGGCATGCACTTTGGTCTTAAATGGCATCATTTTCTTATTCGACAGTTCACAGGCTAATAACTCATGCTCATATGTCGGGGTCGGATGAGGTTTGCCTTTCCCGGCCCGGGTCACATCCCGGCGGCCTGTTGCCATAATTTTTTTAGGTGGCTCAAATAGTTGAGGCATATTGATTGATAAACCATGCGCCAGTTTCTGCATCGCCTGAAAAGTCGGAGAGATCTGTTCATTTTCAATTTTGCTCAGCGTAGAACGAGCCAGCCCGGTCTTCTGACTGGCTTCTTCAAGTGTCAGACCAAGATTAAGGCGAATATCTTTAATACGCTGACCAAGCTTGAGCGGCTCAATATTCGTTTCTCCGGAATCCTTTTCTAAGATCAATGATGGATAGTCATCAAAAATTTCGTCTTGCATCTGCTTTCCTCAAGCTTAATCGAACCCTTTGATAGAAATAATCCTATCCGGGATATACGCTTATATTATCCCTTTACTTAATAAATAGCATCCTTCCCTACAGCTAACAAGAAACAATGTTTCCTATTGGAAATTTTAATTGAATGTTACATCGTGTGGATGTATGTTATCTAGATGTTGGATTTAATGCTGTTTGATCAGGTTTTATTTTTTGGAGAGCAGGTCATGGATAATACATTGAAGTTTACTGATAGCCACGAATGGGTACGTGACAACGGAGACGGCACGCTGACAATTGGCATCTCAACCCATGCTCAGGAGATGCTTGGTGATGTCGTCTATGTCGAACTGCCGGAAATCGATGCAGAAATTGAAGCCGGAGAAAGTTTCTCTTTAGTTGAATCGGTAAAAGCGGCCTCCGATATCTATGCACCGGTCAGCGGTACGGTTATCGAAGTGAACGAAGAGCTGGCTGACAGCCCGGAACTGATCAACGAAGAACCGTATGATGGCGGCTGGATTGTTAAAATAAAAGCAGCCGATCTTACTGAACTTGACGGACTAAAATCAGCCGAAGATTACGAAGCTTCTGTCGAAGAAGAATAATCACCTGCCGTATGGGTACCAGAGCTGCCCGCTTCGTCCCGGGGGCTCTTTTCATACACATTGCCAACGATTTATCAGGGTAAACCACCATGACTCAACTACTCCGACAGCTCAGCTCACAGAATGAATTTGAGGCTCGCCATAATGGCTCCGATTCAGCCGCTCAGCAATCGATGCTGACAACTTTACATATCGACAGTCTGGATGCACTTATTGCTCAGACCATCCCGGCATCGATTCGTCTGGAACAGCCGATGTCGCTGGATGCCCCGATGAGTGAATCGCAGATGCTTGCCGATCTTAAACATATCGCGCAGCACAATCAGCTCAAACGGACGTTTATCGGCCAGGGTTACTACAATACCGACACACCCAATGTCATTTTACGCAATGTGTTAGAAAATCCGGGCTGGTATACCGCCTACACGCCTTATCAGCCGGAAATATCTCAGGGCCGGTTAGAAGCACTGCTGACTTATCAGCAGATGGTGATCGATTTAACCGGGATGGACATCGCCAACGCATCACTGTTAGACGAAGCCACAGCGGCAGCGGAAGCGATGACGCTGTGCAAACGCGCCGGAAAAAGTAAAAGCAATACCTTCTTCATTGCCGATAATGTCCACCCGCAGACCATCGAAGTAATTAAAACACGCGCCGGATTTATCGGTATCGAGCTTATCATTGCACCCGTCGAAGAGCTGGGCGAAAAAGAGGTGTTCGGTGCTCTGGTTCAGTATCCCGGCACAACCGGTGAAGTGTACGATTTAACCCCGCTTATCGAGGCGGCACATGCAAACAAAACTTTGGTTGCCGTTGCAACGGATCTGCTTGCCTCTACCCTGCTCAAGCCTGCCGGTGAGATGGGGGCCGATGTGGTGATTGGCTCAACTCAGCGTTTTGGTGTGCCTGTGGGATTTGGTGGTCCGCACGCCGCCTTTATGGCAACACGCGATGCCTATAAACGTACCATGCCGGGCAGGATCATCGGAGTATCGGTCGATTCGAAAGGCAATCCGGCTCTGCGCATGGCGATGCAAACCCGTGAGCAGCATATCCGCCGGGAAAAAGCGACATCAAACATCTGCACCGCCCAGGCATTACTGGCGAATATGGCTGCATTTTATGCGGTATATCATGGCGCTGAAGGTCTGAAAACCATCGCCCGCCGTACCCATCACCTGACCGCAATTCTTGCGGCAGGTCTGGTCAAAGCGGATTATGAACTGGCCCACCATAGTTTCTTCGATACCATTACGCTCAATACCGGCGAACGTACGCAGGAACTGTATGAGAAAGCACAGCAAAATGATATCAACCTGCGCCTGCTGAACGGCCAGCTGGGTATCAGCCTGGATGAAACGACCACGTCCGATGATATCGTCATTCTCTTTACTATTTTCGGCGTTTCTGAGCATATTGAAGATCTTTCCCGGTCTGTCGAACAAAACGAGTTCGCTGCCATTCCGGAAAGCTGCCGTCGCACGTCATCATTTTTAACGCATCCTGTTTTTAATACTCACCATAGTGAAACTCAGATGATGCGCTACCTGAAGCAACTGGAAAATAAGGACTTCTCCCTGACTCACGGGATGATCCCTTTAGGCAGTTGCACCATGAAGCTCAATGCGGTCGCAGAGATGCTCCCCGTTACCTGGCCGGAATTCGGCCGGCTTCACCCGTTTGTTCCTGCTGAGCAGGCTCAGGGCTACTCGATTCTTGCTGCCGATCTTAAACAGAAACTGTGTGCAATCACCGGTTATGATGAGTTTTCTCTGCAGCCAAACTCCGGGGCTTCCGGTGAATATGCCGGTCTGATCGCGATTCAGCGTTATCATCAGAGCCGCGGTGAAGGTCACCGTCATATCTGTTTAATTCCGCACTCAGCTCACGGCACCAACCCGGCATCCGCTTCAATGGTTTCGATGAACGTGGTGGTGGTGAAGTGCGATCAATTCGGCAATATTGATATGGCCGATTTAGCAGGCAAAATTGAAAAACATAAAGAGAATCTGTCGTGCATCATGATCACCTATCCTTCTACTCATGGCGTTTATGAGGAACAGGTGCGTGATGTCTGTGAAATGATTCATGCCGCCGGTGGTCAGGTTTATCTGGACGGCGCGAATATGAATGCGCAGGTCGGCCTGACCTCTCCGGGTTTTATCGGTTCCGATGTCTCGCATCTTAACCTGCATAAAACTTTCAGTATTCCTCATGGCGGCGGTGGTCCGGGGATGGGGCCAATCGGCGTCAAATCCCATCTTGCACCGTTCCTTCCGGGACACATCGAAGGCGGAGCACAAGGCAGCGATTACGCCGTATCAGCAGCGGATTTGGGCAGCGCATCCATCTTGCCGATTTCCTGGGCCTATATTGCCATGATGGGTGAAGCGGGTTTAACCTCAGCAACCAAAATCGCCATTCTTAACGCGAATTATGTTATGGAACGTCTTTCCGCCCATTACCCGGTACTGTACCGCGGTGCAAACGGCCGGGTGGCTCATGAATGTATTATTGATATCCGACCGGTTAAAGCCGAAAGTGGCATCAGTGAAGAAGACATTGCCAAGCGTCTGATGGACTTTGGTTTCCACGCACCGACCATGTCATTCCCGGTTGCCGGAACACTGATGATTGAGCCGACCGAATCGGAAAATTTAGCCGAACTGGATCGTTTCTGTGATGCGATGATCGCGATTCGCCACGAGATCACCAAAGTACAGTCAGGTGAATGGCCGCTGGAGGATAATCCTCTGGTTAATGCACCTCATACGCAAGCTGATCTGTCTGCCGATGAGTGGCATCATCCTTACCCACGCGAAACGGCCTGCTTTCCTTCTGCACAGACAAAAGCCGCCAAATACTGGCCGACCGTTAACCGTGTCGATAACGTATACGGCGACCGGAACCTTCAGTGCGGCTGTGCGCCGATTGAGAGTTATAAATAAATTATAAGGTTATAGTGAAAGACGAACCCGATGGTTCGTCTTTTTTGTTTTATGGGTAGTCTCACTTGGTTTTGTTTTGCGTCATGCCAAATAATCCGTTAGTTAGATCGAATCTGCCACATTGCAATTTAAATCATTTTCTCAATGGTAGACTGTGCCTGTGAAATCACAGTAATTTTCCTCATTGCTCGCAGCTAAGGAGATGTGCTCAATTTTGCCTAAAAGTGTGCAAAAACGGTTTTCTTAATCAATCATTATCACTTGCATTGTTATGCCAATACGCTTGTTGTCCTATAAATCTTCTCAATGCATATTTATGTATAGTAATCAACATTTGTAACTACGGTAAAATGGAAGACTAAAGCTGCATTATCAGGTGATTAATTGTTCTATCTACCCGGAAACGATCTGCATTGCTCTGGCTAGTTTTTTGACTCCAGGGACAATAGCATCGGGGTGAATGGCATTAAAGCCGAGACGAAAGAAATTTTTCGGCGGAGGATCCTGAAAAAAGTGAATTTCACCAGGCTCAATCAACACCCCAAATTGAGCTGCCTGCCAGGCTAAACGCTGCGTATCGACATGTGCTGGTGCTTCAATCCAAAACGCTGTCGCATTATGTTCCTGATATTTACATTGTGGCAAATATTCGGCCAAAGCTTTCTTTAAAATATCATGACGTTTCATAGAGCAGCGGTTATATCGATTAAGATAGCTATGATAATGACCTTGTCGGATAAAATGTGCCATATGATGCTGAATATTGACTGGGGGATGACGATAGTGCAAACGGCGCAGTGCTCTTAACTCATCGATAACTTCCATTGAAGCAACGATATAACCTAAACGCAATCCGGGCGATATCACTTTTGAAAGGCTACCCACATAAATAACCCGCCCCTCGGTATCTTCAGATTTTAAAGCCACCGGCGAGTAATAGTTAGTACTGATATGTGAATCAAAATCATCCTCGATAATAATCTGCTGGTAATGATGCGCCATTGATAATAATGCGTTACGTCGCTCGTTACTCATCGAGACTCCGGTAGGTGATTGGTGATTGGGTGTTACATAAAAAATGTCGCACTGCTTAGACTCTGGAGTTAACTGAATGCCCTCATTATCTATCTCATGGCGCATGATTTTGGCTTTTTGCAGCGAAAAGGTACTGATCGCCTCACGGTAACCCGGATTCTCAACACCAATAGTGGACGTTTCATCCAGTAGTAACTCGGATACCAGACTTAATCCATTCTGGGCTCCCAGGGTTAATAATATCTCGTGATCTTCCGCTACGATTCCGCGCTTAGGTAAGACCTGGCTTAGGATTTGCTCAATCAGCTTAGGGTGATCCTGATCAAAATGGTCATATAGCCACTGCTTATCGGAGCGGTTACTACTTACTTTTCGTTCAGCCTCTCGCCAATGTTCAAGAGGAAAGAAATCCGTGTCTAGCTGGCCATAAACAAAAGGGTATTCATAATCCATCCAACGCGCTGGCTTCACAACCGTAAGATAGTTAGCGGTACGTTTTTTAAGTATCGAGTTCCAATCTGGTGCATGGTGAGCACTTTTTTGGGCCGCGACACTTACCGCTTGCTCTGAACGTTGGTGATATTGCGGATGAATAAAATAACCTCTCTTTGGTTTACTAATCACATAACCATCGTCACATAAGCTCTCATAGGTTCTCGCCACCGTATTACGGGAAATCCCTAACTGGGTAGAAAGATGACGGCAAGAAGGCAGAGCTTGTTCTCCTGTATATTGATGGTTGAGGATTTTCTCAAGCAGCTGTGCTCTCAACTGCATTTGTAAACTTTGTGTACTGTTATTATCAATATACAATGACGACCCCATCAGTTTTTCTTCCATTAACAACGCATAACACCAGCAACATTCAGGCCAAAGACTGTCCCATCACTATACATTATCTGTCCCTTCTATATTTCGAAAAACACGAATACAAATAAATAAGAACATTGCAATTCACATTGACGTGAAAATATTACGAAGGAAGAGTTATGACAGTATTAAATTCGACTAAAAAACTATTTTTATGTACGGCGACAGCATTATGTTTATCTGTAACCAGTACATATTCACACGCATTAACAATGGAAGAAATCATAATTGATGGCACCTTAAAGGTTGTTACTGAAGATAATTACGCTCCATTTAACTTCATGAATCGTAATAAACCTGATGGTTTTAATAATGATTTATTAAAAGAATTACAAAGCTACTCTAAAGGAAAATTTATTATAGATCAGAC
>JBNKRC010000130.1:0-6680 GCA_050296215.1 Vibrio sp.
AGTCTTGGTGGTGATCATACGATTTCATCATATTCTTTACCTTTTAAGCTTGCCTTGGTGAACACTGTGTTTACACCATTTATCATAATCTGCATGGGAATGTACTCCCCTGATATATATTGTATTGTTACTTATTTTAGCTATTAATCGGCAGTCATTTTTGTGTATGTCAAAGATATACATATCAAAAATAACACCATAACCATCTTCCTCATTTTTCAATCGTTTTCCGGAAATTCTGTCAGTGTTCCATCCTGAGGCCTGTCGCCAGGTGGTTTTAATGTCAGCATAACAATTGAGTTGTAGATCCTTTTTATCAAATGTATTAAGCCAAAGTTCAAGTCCAAAAGCCCATTGAGGGTGTTGGATCATCGCTCGCTTAATCCTTGTTTTAGTTATAATTCGCAATGTGGTTAGCCTTGGGACGTCGGTATATTTATCATACACCTTACATTAGATATATCGCAATTTGCGATAAAATGCAATAAAACCACGAGTCGGTTCAACTATTCACCAACTTTACTAAATCGTTATTCAGGGAAAAGGAATATCTTGATCATTGGTTTCGCTTAATAGAACATTAGCGATAATTACTTATCCGGATAAACTGACTTTTTTGCCATGCCCTTACCGATTATTGATGCATCTGAACCTTTGCAACCTCAATATCAGCCTGCTGTCGATGAATTGATTAAAGCACTGCGATCCGGGCTGGGCAGCAATCTTCACAGTATTTATATCTATGGCAGCGTGGCCCGTAAAAAAGCCAAACCGGGGCAGTCTAATCTTGATGTGGTGGTCGTGACCCAGCGGGATTTTGCACAGAACCGGACCACTTTACTTAACACGATTCGCTGGCGTTTTCAGTCCCGTTTTCCTTTTATTACCGATATCCATATCGAAACAGCACTGGCCAGTCAGGTTGCGTCGCTGGAAAGTCTGTTTTCCTGGGGATTTATGCTCAGGCATTGCGCGGTCTGTGTATATGGTGAGAACCTGGCGGAATGCTTTGGGGATTATGAGCCGAGCTGGGAAATTGCCAAGCACTGGAATATGGATATAGGGGATCGTCTGGCATGGCTGCGGGATAAGATCGTCAAAGCGCAAAGTGAAAAAGAGCAGTTGAACGCACAACGATTGCTTGGCAAAAAACTGCTCCGCGCATCTTATAGCCTGGTCATGTATCGCGATAAAAACTGGTTTGATGATCCCGTCGAATGCGGGCAGGCATTTCTCGGCTACCATCCGGAGAAAGAGCTGGAAATCTCGCGTTCAGGCATCCTTTTAGGTAACCGGATTATTCCAAAACGCTCAGTGATTGGACTGATTGATAACTTTGGCTCCTGGCTGACTGAAGAGTATAAAAAGACGGAATTCAGGATCGGTTAAAACAGACCGAGCTGGGGTTTGGCGATGTCATCAAACTGTTTGCCGATAAAAGGCAATATGGCATCGGCAACCGGTTTAAGCTGTTTTTCGATGTAATGGTCATAATCGATCGCGGCCGTGAGATATTCGGTGGGCTGAGGACCGGCGGTAGTGATGAGATATTCAATGATTCCTTTATTCTGATACTGAAGCGGGCGGCCCAGTTGCTGATTAATCTCATCGGCCATACGGGCGGCTTTCACCTGTGGCGGAATATTTTTCTGATAGTCATTCAGTTTACGCCGCAGGCGTTTGCGGTACACCAACTGCTGATCAAATTCGCCGCTGCGGGTTCTTTCCACGATATCCCGGATGTACGACTCGACCGGATGGTCTTCAAAAACGCTTTGGTATAGCTGTCGCTGAAAAGTCTGAGCTAAGTTCGTCCAGTCGGTGCGGACGCTTTCTAATCCTTTGAAGACCAGTCTGTGCGAACCATCGGGCTGCTCAATCATGCCCGCGTAACGTTTTTTCGAGCCGGTCTCCGCACCTCGGATGGTCGGCATCAAGAAACGGCTGTAGTGGGTTTCATACTCTATTTCGAGGAAACTGGTCAGGTTATATTGTTCCCGGAGATGCTGTTGCCACCACAGATTAATCATCCCGGCCAGCTCTTCACCGCACCGGTCAGCCTGTTCGGACGAGTACGCCTTGCCCAGAGAGACAAAAGTAGAGTCAGTGTCGCCGTAAATTACCTCATAACCCTGCTGTTCGATGAGGGAGCGGGTGCGCTGCATCACCTCGTGACCCCGCATGGTGATACTCGAAGCCAGTCGTACATCAAAAAAGCGGCATCCGGCAGCACCTAATACACCATAAAATGAGTTCATGATAATTTTTATGGCCTGCGACAATGGCTTATCGCCATCACGCTTTGCCTGATCCCGTGCCTGCCACAGCTGTTCGATCATTTTGGGTAAAAAATGCTTACTGCGATGGAATTGTCCTCCGCGAAAACCTTCTACCGACTGATTTTCATTTTTACCGACGGATTGTCGTAAGCCTTCAATCAATCCCAGCGGGTCAACCAGAAAGGAACGGATCAGTGACGGATAGAGGCTTTTGTAATCAAGGACTAACACGGAATGATACAAACCGGGTTTTGAGTCCATCACATAGCCGCCGGGGCTGGCCTGCCAGTTCCCGGGATGATGGTTGGGGGCGACGTATCCGGCCCGGTGGAGGCGGGGCAGATAGAGATTGGTAAAGGCAGCAACCGAGCCGCCGACACGATCCAGATCGAGCCCGGTCAGGCGTGAACGCTGAATGGCGAAATCGAGCAGGTGGGTCATGCGGAATATCCGGCTGACCAGACGACAATCCTGCAGGTTATACCGGGCTAGCGATGGTTTGTCCGAACGGTACATCTGATTAATCTCTTCCATCCGGTCGTAGACATTGTGGATGGCTTTGCCTTCGCCCAGCAACGTCTGGGCAACGGACTCTAACGACCAGGACGGAAACTGATAAGTAGCGGCTTTTAATGTGTTAATCCCGTCAAGAACCACACGGCCGGGAATGGAGATAAAGCCTTGGTTAGACGCTTCAGACTGGCGAAAATAACCCGGCTGCCGGTTACGTCCCAGAGTGAGGGGGACCTGATTATATTCGGCGCGCTTATGCAGCAGACGAAAGTCAAAATCGATCACGTTCCAGCCGATGATGACATCGGGATCGTAATGGTGAAACCAGGCGTTTAACTGAAGGAGAAGCTCCCGCTCATTGGCAACCCACTGAATGGGCGTTTCAATTTCTTCGTGTCTGTCCGCATCCCCGATCATCAGTACCCTTGAGTCCGTCTCGCTGTCGAGTCCGATAGAATAGAGTACACCTTTTTCGGAACACTCAATGTCCAGCGAAACGGTACTCAGTTCAGGAATAAAATCGGCCGGTTTACAGTGCACGTCTGTTACCAGAGTAAAATTGTCCTGAGGTTGCTCGGTACCGATGAATTCAACACTTGCCTGAATAAACCGTTCCATCAGGAAACGATCAGTCAGACGGATATCATCTTCGTAAATAATGATGTCTGCCTGTCTGAGCCGCTGAACAAAAGCGCTGGCAGCTTTAGTGGTATTGAAATAGCACCCGGTCAGAGGCTGCTGCTCAAAAGTGCGCATTTCAAGGGGTTTAAATTCAACCGTGAAACCATGTTGCCGGGCAAGATTTTCCGCCTCAGCCGAATCCTCCCGGCTGATAAAAAAGATCGGGCGTTCCCCCAGGATTTGCAGCAGTTTTGCGCCCGAGGACGTTTTTACCCACATATCAATCTGAGTATGATTAGCGGTATCTTTTACCTGCCGGGTAAGAATAAGTCCTTTATCTCGGTTCAATCCTGAATCTGCCTGATAGTTGAGGGAAATGCCGTCATTGTAGCAAAGTATCCAAGGTTATCTGCTCAAATAACCATGAATTCCACTTATGAAATCGGCTGCGTTATTGATATAATTAACGAATATGAGTGATTTAGCGATGTTCAGCCTGATGATTTTACGATTATATATTGTAACTTTTTGAATATTTATATAAAAAAGAACTCAATGATTATTTGCTTGATTCTGATGTGATTTAGGCTCATAGTCAGGTTAATTGTGCTTTTGAGACTTCACTGGTGTTGATTCTCGAAGTGTTGTGTTGAGCCAAATGAATTCGGAGATACAAGCTTGATTAGTGTTTTCCTGGTTGATGATCACGAGCTGGTTCGCACAGGGATTAGACGTATTATTGAAGACGTCCGTGGAATGAGTGTCGCAGGGGAAGCAGACAGCGGTGAGCAAGCGGTAAAATGGTGCCGCAATAATCATGCAGATGTGCTACTGATGGATATGAATATGCCTGGTATCGGTGGCCTTGAAGCAACGAAAAAAATTTTGCGATACAATCCTGATGTTCGGATTATCGTATTGACTGTCCATACAGAAAATCCTTTTCCGACGAAGGTGATGCAAGCCGGAGCTGCGGGCTATCTGACCAAATGAGCCGCACCGGAAGAGATGGTGAATGCGATTCGTGTTGTGCACAGCGGGCAGAGATATATCTCGCCGGAAATTGCACAGCAGATGGCATTAAGTCAGTTTTCTCCGGCATCAGAGAATCCGTTCGCGGATCTGTCTGAACGGGAACTGCCAATTATGATGATGATCACCAAAGGGCAGAAAGTGACAGAAATTTCTGAGCAGCTTAATCTGAGCCCTAAAACGGTAAACAGCTACCGGTACCGTCTGTTTGCCAAGCTGGATATCAGCGGTGATGTAGAATTGACCCACCTGGCGATTCGACACGGGATACTCGATACTGAGAGTTTGTAGTGTCCGAAGGTTTTGATTCTGTTTCTTTTCTGAAGACCGTAACCAATCAGCCCGGCGTTTACCGAATGTATAACGCCGAGTCTGAGGTTATTTATGTCGGCAAGGCGAAAGATCTGAAAAAACGCCTGTCGAGTTACTTTCGTAAAACGGTTGACCGGGAAAAGACCCGCGCTTTAGTCTCCCATATCGCAAAAATTGACGTTACGGTCACTCATACCGAAACCGAAGCGTTAATTCTGGAGCACAACTATATTAAGCAGTATCTGCCTAAATATAATGTGCTGCTGCGCGACGATAAATCCTATCCCTATATATTCATCAGCCAGCATAAACATCCCCGTTTATCTATTCATCGAGGTGCGAAAAAGAAAAAGGGTGAGTATTTCGGCCCTTATCCCGACTCCGGTGCTGTGCGGGAAACCTTGCATTTAGTGCAGAAAATTTTCCCGGTCAGACAGTGTGAAGATACGGTTTATGCCAACCGGACGCGTCCTTGCCTGATGTATCAGATTGGCCGTTGTGCCGGTCCGTGCGTCGAGGGACTGATCTCCGAATCTCAGTATGCCGAACTGGTACAGTATCTAAAACTGTTCCTCAAAGGGAAGGATACGCAGGTTCTGAATCAACTGGTGGAGCGAATGGAAGCGGCCAGTCAGGAACTTGCTTTTGAACAGGCGGCAAAATACCGCGATCAGATTCAGGCTATCCGTCGGGTACAGGAACAGCAGTTTGTGTCTGAAGATAGCATGGATGATATTGATGTTATCGGTTTTGCGTATGATTTCGGTATGACGTGTGTACATCTGCTGATGATTCGTCAGGGTAAGGTTTTAGGCAGTCGTAGTTATTTCCCCCAAATTCCGCCTAATACCTCACGTGAGGAAGTTTTCGAGAGTTTTGTGAATCAATATTATCTGGCACAAACCGAAGGACGGATTCTGCCGGCGAAGATTATTGTTAATGAAGGTTTAGTCGATGATGCCTCATTGTCATCGGTGTTAAGTGATCTGGCCGGACGTAAAATCCGTTTTTTAGTGAATCCGACCGGGGCCAGAGGGCGGTATCTTAATCTGTCGAATACCAATGCACTGACGGCCATTACCACCAAACACAGTTCAAAACTGACCATTCACCAACGGTTTTCCGAATTGCAGCAGGCACTGGGACTGGAATCGATCCAGCGTATGGAATGTTTCGATATTTCTCATACCATGGGGGAGAGCACCATTGCGTCTTGTGTGGTCTTTAATCCGGAAGGGCCCGTTAAGCAGGAATACCGCCGTTATAATATTACCGGTATTACCGGGGGTGACGACTATGCCGCAATGGAAAAGGCGTTATTTAAACGGTACGAAAAGCAACTCGAGATAGAAAAAATCCCGGATATTATCTTTATCGATGGTGGTAAGGGGCAGCTAGGCCGGGCCTATGAGACGATTAAACAGTGTTGGACAGACTGGCCCGTACATCCGCTGCTGATTGGTATTGCCAAAGGTGTGACGCGTAAGCCGGGGTTAGAAACCCTGATTACGGTTGACGGCGATGAGTTTCATCTTCCGTCGGATTCCCCGGCGCTACACCTGATTCAGCATATACGTGATGAAAGTCATAATCATGCGATTGCAGGTCACCGGGCTAAGCGGGGGAAAACCCGTCGCACCAGTCCGTTGGAAGGGATTGAGGGGATCGGACCTAAACGCCGGCAATCTTTGCTAAAATATATGGGTGGTCTTCAGGAATTAAAGCGGGCGACTGTTGATGAAATAGCCAAAGTGCCGGGAATCAGTCGTTTACTTGCAGAAAATATACATCAGGCATTGAAAGAATAGTGAAAATCCATCACCATAACAGCGCCACTTACTAGAGCGAAAGATATGCGTTTTACAATCCCCAATATATTATCCCTTATTCGGTTATGTTTAATACCCGTGTTTGTTGTGGTTT
>JBNKRC010000131.1:0-6635 GCA_050296215.1 Vibrio sp.
AACCCGGACAATATTCACCATATGGATCGTGCTAAGTTTGTCGGTGATGCGGCAGTGGAAGTCGGGATCATCATGGCATTCAGCGGCCGTGACGGAATGGAAATACCGGGTATTATTACCGCCATTGAAGGCGAATCGGTTACGGTTGATTTTAATCATCCGTTAGCCGGGCAGGATGTGATCTTTGATGTTGAAATTTTATCTGTACAATAGTGGTAATTTCGTCAGCTTTCCCTAAAGGGCAAATAAATAATTATGAGTAATGATATGAAAATTTTACTCGCGAATCCTCGTGGTTTCTGTGCCGGTGTCGACCGCGCGATTAGTATTGTCGAGCGGGCACTGGAGCTGTATCAGCCGCCTATTTATGTACGTCATGAAGTGGTACATAACCGTTTTGTGGTGGAAGGCCTGAAACAACGCGGTGCTATTTTTGTTGAAGAGATAAGTGAAGTACCGGATGACAATATTGTGATCTTTTCTGCGCATGGTGTATCTCAGCAGGTTCGGAACGAAGCGAAAGCGCGCGACCTGACCGTCTTCGACGCGACCTGTCCTCTGGTAACGAAAGTGCATATGGAAGTGGCCCGTGCCAGTCGTAAGCATATGGAAGTCGTATTGATTGGTCATGCGGGACATCCAGAGGTAGAAGGAACCATGGGCCAATATGACAGCGAGCAGGGCGGCATGTATCTGGTTGAGAAACCGGAAGATGTCGGGGCTTTGCAGGCTAAAGTTAAAGATCCCACTCATCTTCACTACGTCAGTCAGACAACCTTATCGGTAGATGAAACCTCAGATGTGATTGATGCACTGCGACAGGCTTTCCCTCAGATTCAGGGGCCGCGTAAAGATGATATCTGCTATGCCACGCAGAACCGTCAGGATGCCGTGAGATCACTCGCCGGTCAGGTTGATGTGATGATTGTGGTCGGTTCTAAAAATTCGTCCAACTCAACACGCCTGAAAGAGCTGGCTGAAAAACTGGGTACACCTAGTTATCTGACGGACTGTCCTGAGGACATCAGAGCCCCGTGGTTTGAAGGCAAAGCTGTCATTGGAGTCACTGCGGGAGCCTCGGCTCCGGAAGAACTGGTCAATCAGATCCTGGAGCGAATTCAGCAGTTGGGAGCTACGTCGGTGGAAGAGATAACCGGCCGCGAAGAAAATATGTTTTTTGAAGTACCGAAAGAGTTACAGGTAAAGCAAGTGAGTTAGACTCGTTTTCCTGAGAGAGCAGAGATGAAAATCGCCGGTAAGATAACCTTAAGCTTACCGGCAATTTTTTTATTTTTTCAGGAAACTCATTGTTTGAATGTAGCGGTTTCCGGTAAAACGGCTCATGAAAACAACTGCTGCAATATGGATACATACCCCGACAAAGGTAGCATTAGCCATGGTTTCATGGATCTCCAGAACCCAGTCTTCCCCCCAGAATTGGTCTGTTTCCATCATCCATCCGGTAATACCGGTAGCAAGCAACCCAAACCAAATACACCAAATCATGATAGCTCCGGCGGGATTGTGTCCTTCATGTTCATCCTTACGGGTCGCCAGTACGTCTTTCAAATGCTCAATTGCGGCTCTAGGTGACGGTTTAAAGGCACTTAATCTTGCCGGAGAACGGGTAATTAATCCCCACAATAGCCTGATACAAACTAAGCCGATAATGCTGTAGCCAAACCAGACATGAATATCATCACCAGGCTCGTTGAGAGCAAAATTGGAGATAAACAGAATCGCTACTGCCCAGTGAGTAACTTTTACTAGTAAATCCCATTGAAATCCTTTAGTCATCGGTTTCCTCTTTTACTTTTTCCAGATTGGTCGGGTCGAAATAAATTTCAACCCGTTTGTTTTGGCTATCATAACCATAAAGCTCATAACAATTTGTTGAGGTTTTTTTAAATTTTTTAATCTTATACCCCATATCGATAACTTGCTGCTTTGCCAGGTTAAAGTCAAGCCATTCACTCTTATCTTGTTTTGTGCAGGTTGGATCGGCCAAAGCCTGTGCTGAGCCCAGAGTAGCAATAAGCAGAGTGCTGGTAAGCAGGATGTTTTTCTTCGATGACATAGTATTTCTCCATAAGTGTAAGTGGTTTTATCCTGTTAAAAAAATAACCATTGAAACTTAAAGGAAGCTTAAGAGATAAAAAAACAGGACTCCGCCCGGAGTCCTGTGAATCGGAGAAAATAACAATTGCAGTATTAAGCGGTTTTGGTATCAGCTTCCGGTGCTTTTTCAACATCAGAAAGATCCACACCTTTGGCGTCTTTTGCCGCTTTGATGACATATGCGAACACGCCAACGGAACCCAGGAAGCCAAGAATGGTTGAAATCTGAATCGGCAGTCCGAAGCCCAGCGTACTGCTGTTAAGAATAAAGCTCAGGCATACGGTGGTCATAAAAAGTGCCGGAACGGTACTGATCCAGTGGAATTTATTATGGCGAAGTAAGTAAGCACTTGCGGTCCAGAGCATGACAACAGCTGTAGTCTGGTTGGCAAAGCCGAAATAACGCCAGATGATTCCGAAGTCAACCTGAGTTAATACCGCTCCGACAACGAACAGTGGGGCAGCCATCATCAGGCGGCTTTTTAAGGTTTTTTGTGGCATGTTGAAATATTCGGCCAGAATCAGACGGCTTGAGCGGAATGCTGTATCACCGGAGGTGATTGGCAGAATGACTACACCGAGGAAGGCCAGGATACCGCCGAAGACCCCAAGCAGACCAAATGAAGCGGTATAGACTACGTTACCCGGACCACCGGCTTTTACGGCAGCAGCAAGACCGTCAAGGGAACCGAAGTAAGAAAGTGCGATGGTACACCAGATAAGTGCGATCATACCTTCGCCAATCATTGCGCCATAGAAGACGAAACGGCCATTTTTTTCATTTTCCATACAGCGGGCCATCATGGGAGACTGAGTGGCGTGGAAACCTGAAATAGCACCACAGGCAATGGTAATGAACAGCGCTGGCCACAGAGGCATATCATTCGGGTTTAGGTTACTGAACATATCAGAAATCTGGAAACCGCCAAGGATGGTATGTTCGTCAGACAGTGCAATGGCGCTCATCAGACCTACCGACATAAAGATTAATAATGCGCCGAACAGCGGATAGAGACGGCCAATAATTTTATCAACCGGAACAATAGTCGCGATAATGTAATAAGCAAAAATCGCCAGTACCATAATCAGCGAGCCAATGCCGAGGTGAAGCTGATCGTTTGCCAGCTTAGTCAGCATGCCTGCCGGAGCGGATACGAACACAACACCAACCAACAGCAGAAGAACAATGGCAAAAATATTCATAAAGTGTTTTGCACCATTGCCCAGATAACGGCCGGTAATGGCGGGTACTGATGCGCCACCGTTACGCACGGATAACATTCCCGAGAAATAGTCGTGTACGGCACCGGCAAAGACACATCCCAGAACGATCCACAACATCGCGGCCGGGCCATAAAGCGCCCCCATAATCGGACCGAAGATCGGACCAACACCGGCAATATTCAGCAGTTGAACCAGATAAACTTTTCGGGTGGACATCGGCACGTAGTCAACGCCGTCCTGCATACTGTGTGCAGGTGTTGCGCGTTTTGCATTGATGCCGAATATTTTTTCGACAAGAGTACCGTAGATAAAGTAGCCGCCAATCAGTGCAGCCATACAAGTGAGAAACCATAACATAGCGTATTCCTTCTGTTTCTGACGATTTACCCATTTTGGTTTTATATCGGGCAAGGTGTAGGGTGTGTTAAAGCTTAGGTTGCACAATAGCGCGATAGCTTTACAGTGACATCCGCTTCTGCAGTGAGTGGCAGAATAGTAGGTTGAGTGGTTGTCTGAAGGATTTAATGGTTTTTCCGGTTGAGCAAAACCGATACGCAGCAGGAATAGGTAACGGGAAGAACAACCGAGAGCGGAAAAGGGATGCCCTCGGTTAATTCAGGTATCAGGATTGTGGATTCTGGTTAACTGGCACGGCTTTGCGTAAAAAGCCGTCACTTTTTGAGAGTCGTTCTGTGGCTTCCAGACAGCTGATTCCGGCAAGTTGCATCAGAATCGCCACTTTTGCGTTGTAGTTGCTTTGCTCAAGAAGGGTTTCCGCTGTCTGTTTATCACAGTCTGTGGCCTGCATAACGATACGGACAGCCCGGGCAACTAATTTTTTATTGGTTGCCTTTACATCAACCATCAGGTTTTGATAGCTTTTACCCAGGCGGATCATACTGGCGGTAGTCAGCATATTGAGAATCAGTTTCTGCGCCGTTCCGGATTTTAAGCGGGTAGACCCGGTCAGCGCTTCCGGTCCGACAACCGGGGAAATGGCAATATCCGCCATTTCTGCGATAGGTGAACCGGGATTACATGAAACCGCCACAGTCGAAGCCCCAATGGCTTTGGCATAATGTAACGCGCCGATGACATAGGGAGTCCGGCCACTGGCTGCAATTCCGACCAGAACATCATGTTGCTGAAAATGAATGGCTTTAAGATCCTTCTCCCCCAGTTCCGCTGAATCTTCCGCCCCTTCCTGGGCGGTAAACATCGCTTCTTTTCCACCGGCTATCAGGCCGATGACCATTTGATCACTTACGCCAAACGTTGGCGGACATTCACATGCGTCTAATACACCCAGTCGTCCGCTGGTGCCGGCGCCGACATAAATCAGGCGGCCGCCCTGCTTAAAGGCATCGGTAATCACATCAACCGCCTGAGCAATGTCCGGCAACACTTTTTCCACTACATAGGGAACGAGTTTATCTTGCTGGTTGAGACGCTGAACAATTTCCCGGGATGAAAGCAAATCGATGTCCATGGTTTCCGGGTTGCGTCCTTCGGAAACCAGATGAGAAAGTGCGGTAAGCAGTGCGTCGTTGGTCATAATGATTCTCTGATCGTGTTCCTGAATATAGTATGTGTTCCGGTTTATTGTTTGTCAGCCGGGTAAATTACCCCCAGACTAATCTGTTTTTCGGCGCCGGTCACCTGAGGAATATTGCTGGGTAGGTTATGGATACGCCTCTGGGCTAACCACGCAAATGCCATTGCTTCCATAAAATCGCTGTCAATGCCGTAGTTTTCGGTTGTTGTCACTAACCATTCGGGCAGCAGATCAGCGAGTCTGCGCATAATCAATGGATTTTGTGCACCGCCACCACATACCAGAAGCACGGGAACGGGGCCGGTCTTATGTTGTTTAACCTGGTCGCTGATGGTTACCACCGTTAATTCTGTCAGCGTTCGCTGAACCGTTGCCGGTGTTAATAATGCCGGGTAGCATTTTAGCTGGCGGGAGAGCCAGTCAAGATTGAAATACTCACGTCCGGTACTTTTGGGCGCCGGACGGGCAAAATAGGTGTCTGACATCATTTGCTCCAGCAAGGCGGATTCGGTTTCTCCCTGTCGTGCAAACTGAGCATCCTGATCAAATGGCATTGAATTATGTTCTGAGCACCAGCCATCCAGCAGGACATTACCGGGGCCGGTATCATAGCCTGATACGGCTGCATCCGGTCTTAGTACTGAAATGTTGGCGATACCGCCAATATTCAGTACGACAATGGAAGAGTCCGGATTGTTAAACAAGGTTCGGTGAAAAGCCGGAACCAGCGGTGCCCCCTGTCCGCCATAAGCCATATCCTTACGCCGGAAGTCAGCAATGGTTTCGATACCGGTGCGGACCGCAATAATGTTGGCATCGCCCAGTTGCATCGTAAACGGATGTTCGCCGTCCGGCTGGTGATAGACGGTTTGCCCGTGATTGCCTATCGCCCGAATCTGAGCGGAGGTAACCGGGCAACCGGGTAAATTAAGCAGAGTCAGTACGGCATCGGCAAAAAGATGGCCCAACTGATGATCCAGCTCACCAATCAATCTGACGGTAGTAGGCTGACCGGAGCAGATACTCAGAATTTTCTGTCTGATGTCTTCCGGCATCGGATGACTATGGCTTTTAATCAGCCGGCACTGATTCTCAAGTATGTTCACCAAGGCAACGTCTACACCATCCAAACTCGTTCCGGACATCACGCCGATATAATATTCACCGTCCATCTGTGCGCTCATAGGGGTATCTTACCTGTGTCGTTAACCTGAAAATCCGTTGTACATTTTATTCACACAACCTGGGTTATTGGTATAAGCTTTAGCGCAACTTAGCAATAACTGATTGAATATAGCAAGGAGAATTTATGGGACCGTTATGGCTGGATGTGGCAGGGTGTGAATTAACCGCCGAAGAAAAGGAGATCATTGCTCATCCCAGCGTTGGCGGCGTTATTCTTTTTGCCCGTAACTATTATGATAATCAGCAGTTGATTGCTCTCAACAAAGCGATTCGTCAGGCAGCCAGAAGTCCGGTATTAATCGGTGTGGATCAGGAAGGCGGGAGGGTTCAGCGTTTCCGTGAAGGTTTTACTCTGTTACCTGCGGCTCAGAGATATGCCACACATAAGCGGGGAGAAGAGCTGGCAACGATGGCGGGCTGGCTGATGGCGGCGGAACTGATTGCTCACGATATTGATCTGAGTTTTGCTCCGGTTCTGGATAAGGGATTCGGATGCAAGGCGATCGGAAGCCGGGCTTTTTCTGATGATATCGATGGTGTGATCCGTTATAGC
>JBNKRC010000132.1:0-6620 GCA_050296215.1 Vibrio sp.
CAATATTGCCGAAAAACGTTTACCCCAGGATGGGCGGCTTAAGATCAAACCGGATAATCAGCAGGATGTGGATATCCGGGTCTCCACACTGCCAACATTATGGGGAGAAAAAATCGTTCTGCGGATTCTCGGCACCTCAGACAACGCATTAACACTACCACAGCTGGGGATGACCCCATATCAGCTAGAGAAATTCTTACAATGCCTCAACCGACCGCAGGGACTGATCCTGATTACGGGGCCGACCGGAAGTGGTAAAACCACCACACTGTACAGTGCATTGCAGCAGCTCAACCAGGAACAACGAAACATTTCAACCGTAGAAGATCCGATCGAAATTCAGCTTTCCGGGATCAACCAGATTCAGATCCATGACCAAATCGGGCTTAGCTTTGCTCCCGTTTTGCGTTCACTTCTAAGGCAGGATCCCGATGTCATCATGCTGGGTGAAATCCGGGATCAGGAAACCGCCCAAATGGCCATTCGTGCAGCGCAAACCGGCCATCTGGTATTATCCACTCTGCATACCAACTCCGCCCCTGAAGCACTGAGCCGTTTACAGCAGATGGATATCCCTGACTATCAGCTGGTACCAAGCCTTCATCTGGTGATTGCCCAACGACTGGTACGGAAACTATGCCCTGACTGCAAAATCCCCGTATCCGGCACCATGCATTTAGACCCATCCGGCGATCGCTACTCACAATGGTTTCAGGCCAACAATCAGGGCTGCCCGCACTGCCTGCGAGGCTACAAAGGGAGAGCTGCAGTTTATGATATGTTTACTCCCGGGGACAATAACTTAACAGCATCTCCAGACACAGCAGGTTTTCGAGGCTGTTTACTGTGGCAGCACGCCCTGGAGTTACTTGATCTGGGCATAACCAGCTACTCCGAGATCAGCCGGGTCATCCGGCTACCCGAGCAATTCCATTCCCTTTCGACAGCCGATAATTTAACCCAATATGAAGACCACTGAATTTCACCCCACCATTGAACAGTTTCGCTGGCAGGCAATTACCTCTTCCGGACAAAAACGCCGGGGAAAACTAATTGCTACATCGCTGAATCAGGCACTCACCCATCTCTCTCAGCAACAACTGACAGTTACTAAAATTTCGGCCAGAAAACTTTCCTGGCTGGAACTGATTGAACAACGGGTAACGGCGAATGATATCCGGTTACTGATCACACAGATGGCAACGATGCTTTCATCGGGTCTTCCCGTCATTCAGGTTGTCGAACTGACCAGAGAGCAGAATAAAAAGGCTGGCATGTTAATTTTGCTTGAGCAGCTTCACCAACAGATAACGAATGGTTCGGGTATTGCTCAGGCGATGGCATTAAGTCATCCGGGTTTAAAGGGCACAATCAGTGAACTGGTTGCGGCGGGAGAAACCTCCGGACAGCTTACCGAAACCTTTGAGCGTTTAGCCCGATACATCGATAAGCAACAACACATCCGGGAAAAAGTGAAAAAAGCCGCGATATACCCTTCGGTGGTGCTGGTTATCTCTCTGGGACTGGCCTATCTGATGTTAACCGAAATTATTCCCCAGTTTGAAAGTATGTTTAATAGCCTCGGAGCCACCCTGCCCTGGTTCACCCAGCTCATCCTTAATCTGTCGCATACCTTAGAGGCACTGGGAATATGGCTGTTTATTGCAATCATCATCACTGGAATAGGGATTAAGCGACTGTACAACTGCTCGCAGCAATGTCGTTATTTTATCTGTTGGCTGAAAATATCGATTCCGGTCATAGGCCCTATAGCTAAAAAGGCGACAATCGCCCGCTTTTGCCAGACGCTCTCGGCCACCTATCGCTGCGGTATTCCCATCCTCGAAGCCATTGACACCGCAAGCCGGACCACCAACGATCTACTGTTCCAACGCACCGTCAGTTCACTGAACCATAAGATTGCTACGGGCACACCGCTGTTTCAGGCTCTGCGCCAGACAGAAATATTTCCGGAACTGGTTATTCAACTGGTAATGGTCGGTGAGGAGTCAGGTAATCTGGAACGGGCTCTCGAACATATCGCCGCACGTTATGAGCACGAAGTCTATAACAGTGTCGATAATCTGGAAAAACTGCTCGAACCGTTAGTTATAGCAGTATTAGGCGTAATTGTCGGCGGTCTGGTTATCGCAATGTATTTACCAATCTTTAACTTAATGAGTGTCTTGGGATAGTATACTCAGCAAATTAAGCACCACGATTAAACCAAAGTCTCCTGACTCTGAATATAAGTCTGATTCTGTTGTTAACAAATGCAATCTATACCCACAATCATTAACTATGACGGGTATAATGGCTATAACCCAACACAACCGTAGATCTGAGCTCAAAACTAAATGGATATTTTTTACAGTAATCCCTGGCTATTTCCGACTCTGGTGACACTCTTCGGGCTGATTATCGGTAGCTTTCTGAATGTTGTCATATATCGTCTGCCCAAAATGATGGAAGCGGCCTGGAAACAAGAACTGGCAGAAGCCTTTCCCGAACATAAAATTTCAGTCGATAGCACCCCGGCACTCAATCTGAGTCTGCCCCATTCATTCTGTCCGCATTGCCATGCTAAAATTCGCCCGTGGCACAATATCCCGGTGATTAGCTGGATTCTGCTTCGGGGTAAATGCCATGACTGCCAGCAACCCATCCCGTTTCGTTACCCTTTGGTAGAGTTGCTCAGTGCCGGAACCAGTTTTATTATTGCCAGTCACTACGGCATACAAGGTTACACGCTTGCGCTGCTGGTCTTCAGCTTCTGTTTAATTGCGGCGTCATTTATCGATCTGGATACCATGTTGCTGCCGGACAACATTACTCTTCCTTTGATGTGGGGAGGAATTGTATTAGCATTGATGCATATTTCACCCATATCCTTACAGGATTCGGTTATCGGTGCTATTTTTGGCTATATGTCTCTATGGTCACTCTACTGGCTGTTTCGTATTTTAACCGGCAAAGATGGCATGGGTTATGGCGATTTTAAGCTTTTGGCCGCACTCGGAGCCTGGCTCGGATGGCAAATGCTGCCGATGATCATTTTTATCTCATCGTTAATTGGGGCTATTTTTGGTATCAGTATGCTGTTTATTAAACGAAAAAATTTCGAAAATACCTTCCCGTTCGGTCCATACTTAGCACTGGCGGCCTGGGTCGTATTGCTCTGGCATAACAACATTCTGAACTGGTACTTTTCTTAATTATTGGTGCCGGAGGTATTCTTATATGAGTTTCGTTGTCGGCTTAACCGGTGGTATTGCCAGCGGAAAAACAACGGTCGCCAATCTGTTTCAGCAGCAGTTTTCAATTGATATCGTAGACGCCGACGTGATCGCCCGCGAAGTCGTTGAACCCGGTACGCCGGGACTGGATCAGATTACACAACATTTCGGTCAGACCATCCTTCATCCGGACGGCTCACTCAACCGGGCGGAACTTCGCCAGCGTATTTTTGCCGAGCCCGCCGAGAAAGAGTGGCTGGAGGCACTGCTTCACCCGATGATCCGCCAGCGGATGCAACAGGCACTGAAACAAACGCATTCTCCTTATGCGCTTTTAGTTGTTCCTTTGCTGGTCGAAAATAAACTGGAATCAATGACAGATCGGATTCTGGTCATTGATGTGGATGAAAAAACGCAAATTTTACGCACCATGCAACGCGATGGCACCAGTGAAGAACAGGCCAAAAATATCCTGGCGGCGCAAGCTTCCCGGGAACAACGCCTGTCAATTGCCGATGATGTAATAGAAAATAATGTAAACAGTAAGCAACTTTTACAACTGGTGACGAATTTACATCAAAAGTATCTAGCCATGAGCAGTAAAAATTTGTGAAAATAAGCTCAATTGATTTTAAGGCTATCCGCTGAGCACGCATAAGTTTGAACATCCGTTAAATGAAAAAACGCGGATTTATTTAAGAGTTGAAGCGCTGTTGACTCAGCTTGAGCAGGCTGCTCAGTTTACTCAGGAGTCTCACTATCAGCTTTTCTTCCGTTCATTGTTCGATCTTCTCGATATTTTCGAGCAGATTCAACTGCGTAGTGAACTGGTAAAGGATATTGAAAAACAGCGTCTGATGTACCGCAGCTGGCTTGATGTCGACGGTGTTGATCAACAGACCCTGCAATCCCTGTTGCTGGAAATCGATAACGTTCATGCCGGACTAATGAATTCCGATCGCTTTGGTATTTCACTAAAAGAAGATCGCTTCCTGACCTCAATCCGCCAACGCTTTAACCTGCCGGGCGGCTCATGTTGTTTTGACTTGCCGGCTTTACATTTCTGGCTTCACTTACCAACAGAGAAGAAACAGCAGGATGCCCGCTTCTGGACATCATCATTACAACCGCTATCGAAAGCCCTGCGTTTATGGCTCCGGTTAGCCCGGGAAACCGGCTACTATCGTCCCTGCTCTGCACCCGGTGGTTTTTACCAGAGTGATGCCGATGATGCGACGCTGCTGCGGTTAAACATTCCTTTGCATTTCGGGGTTTACCCGATGATATCCGGACATAAAAACCGTTTTGCGATCAAATTTATCGAATTCGAAACCGGTAAGGCAACGGCAAGGGATATTAATTTTGAGTTGGCTGTGTGCAGCTGATTCAGTCAATTTATTTAACTAACCTATTCAGATTTATGACAAAAAAAATCACTATCGTAAAATGTCCGCAATGCGGGAAAGAGGTCGAATGGAGTGAGAACAGCCCTTTTCGTCCGTTTTGTAGCAAACAGTGTCAGATGATTGATTTTGGCGAATGGGCCAGTGAAGAAAACACCATCGCCGGCGCTCCCGATATGTCAGATGTCGACGGATGGTCTGAAGATATGGATTCTTAGTTAAGTCGGTATCCCGTCCACCACTCTCCTTCAGGCTTATGATTAAATCCCATAAGCCTTTGTTCTTTCTGGCCCTGTCTATATCTAACCCATAACCGATGCCAGTAAACACTTTTCCATTATAACCAACAAAGCTCACCTAGTGATTTGTTACGCGGCCTTAACTTCATTTTCTAATGTCTCACCTAGAACAATTTCGAAGTCAGTAAACAGAGCGATAGGACGAGATGCCCTGCCTTGTTTTTCCACCCGAACAAATCCCTTAGATGACAGACTTTTAATTGTATGTGAGAGGTTACTGAGACTACGGCCGCTCAACTCTGCCAGTTCAGTCAGATTATTTGGTTTCTCTTTATCCATCAGGATCAGCAGCTCGATATTCTCCTTACATAGGAGCTGCGAAACAGCAGCCAGGGATGTAAACCAGAATTTAGGAGACTCATCATTATGCTCAGCTTTTCCCATTGCCACATTAATCATGTGACTACGGATCAGTTCTTCCGACATAACTCCGATGCGGGCTTTCATAATTCACCTTCTTTCAATCATTGCTATCGTTTCATCGACAGCTTTAAAAAAATCTTCAAGTAATTTCGCACAACTCTCGAACTCATACGGAATACCTTTGCCACTGGCTGTACGGTGTTTGTGATCGCATTCCTTACGTTTACCCGAATACTTTGCTTTCTTAGGCGGTTTTACACCATGAGCATTGTCAAACCCTAAAACACGTGTTCCGTACTCATTATGTAAAGTGAGGTTATAACGAATACCGTGAGGGATATTCTCACTTGGTGCAACACTCCAGGCTTCCACCTTCCACCAATAACCATCTTCTCTGACCAGGGTTTGACCATGAAATCCAAGAAGCGAGATTAGTCAGCTCGTTACGACCACAATATGTGAAGTGATATCCATATGACTGTAGAGTGAACGAGATTTGCAATGAATTATTCACTTATCCTTGACGGCATACAGCAGCATCCAGCCCCCCGAAGACAACTATTTTTCAGAAAAAGAGTAATAACTTCATGATGTTTTACGTCTAAACTGTAGATACGACTAACCGGAGATCCGATCTTACCTATGAGTTTAACTACAGACCCTGACCAGTTTGCAGCCGAAGATATCGGGAATGACATTTTTCTTGATAAAAAATACATGGAATCTTTACGTTTACAGATGGTTAAATTTGCCCGGTTACAGATCCAAGATAACCAACTGGCCGAAGATGCGGTTCAGGAAGCGATGATTTCTGCCTATCAGCATATGGATAAATTCCGGCGCAAAGCGGCGATAAAAACCTGGATTTTTTCGATTTTAAAAAACAAGCTGATCGATCTTCTGCGCAAAAAAAAGCGACTGACCGTCGCCAGCCAGTTAGAAGAAGGCAAGGGAGCGAATGGTGAAGCATTAATAGAAAAGCTCTTTAATGAAAACGGCCACTGGCACAAACATGAAATGCCGGAAAAGTGGAACCATCCGGATAATGGTATTGAAAGCGAGCACTTCTGGCGTGTGTTTGATGCCTGTCTGAATGGATTACCGGCCCGTTATGGGCGGCTGTTTATGATGAGAGAGTTCCTTGAGTTAGACAGTAATGAAATCATCGATAATGAAGAAATCACAATCAGTCACCTGAACGTCACACTCTACCGCGCGAGACTGCGTTTAAGAGAATGTTTAGAAAATAACTGGTTTAGCCATGGGGAACAATCATGTTGAACTGCAGACAAGCTACCCAATTGTTATCCGAACGTCTT
>JBNKRC010000133.1:0-6600 GCA_050296215.1 Vibrio sp.
TATCCAGCGTGGCAACTTTCAGCATATCACCGGTATCCAGCCCGACATCCATCTGCATGATGGTGACGCCGGTTTGTTTGTCTCCCGCCCAGATTGCACGCTGGATTGGAGCCGCTCCGCGCCAGCGGGGTAAAATGGAACCATGTACGTTGATGCATCCCAGACGCGGGGTATTAAGTACCTCTTCCGGTAACAGCAAACCATAGGCGACGACCACCATGATGTCGGCGTTTAATTCCGCCAGGGCTTGTTTTGCTTCATCCGATTTAAAGTTTTCCGGCTGACAGACAGGGATATCATGTTCCAGAGCAATGGTTTTTACCGGACTTGCGGTTAATTTTTTACCACGACCAGCCGGGCGGTCGGGCTGAGTATAAACCGCAATAACTTCATGCTGAGAAGACAACAACGCCGCCAGATGTCTGGCGGCGAAGTCAGGAGTACCAGCAAAGACAATACGAAGTGATTGACTCAAGCTAACCTCTCTTATTGGTTTCTTTCGTTGGCGCGTTTGATTTTCTCAAGTTTATCTTTGATGCGCTTACGTTTTAACGGCGACAGATAATCAACAAAGAGTTTACCCATCAGGTGGTCAAGTTCATGTTGTACGCAGATAGCCAGTAAGTCATCGGCTTCAAAAGTGTACTCTTCACCATCGCGGTTCAGTGCTTTTACCATTACGTGTCCGGCGCGCTGGACCAGTGCCCGGGCACCCGGAACGGACAGGCATCCTTCTTCGATACCATCTTCCCCGCTTTTTTCCAGAATCTCAGGATTGATCAATACCATAGGCTGATCTCTGGTGTCGGAAATATCGATCACGACAATGCGCTGGTGAACGTTAACCTGGGTTGCTGCCAGGCCAATACCTTCTTCGATATACATGGTTTCGATCATGTCATCGACGATTTGTTGAATTTCCGGTGTTACTTTTTCAACCGGTTTAGCGACGGTGCGCAGACGTTCATCTGGGAACGTTAATACTTCTAATACAGGCATATACACTCAAAATGTTGAATTGTCTCGAAACAACAGCTAGCTGTTTGGGTCAATTCTAGACATTTTGTCGTGCAAATGACAGCATTTGCTCACAATTTATCAGCGAGATTATTAATAATCACTGATATCACTACTCTTTTTCTGCGCTTTTTTTCGTCATTTTTTAAATGATGGCAAGTGATTTGAGGCACATAAATGTCGAAAGGAATCGTCTCATTTGATCATTCATCTTTATTGATTTGGTTACGTTTAAGTTTTACTCCCAGAATCGGGACCCGGGCTTTACTTAAACTGCTCTCCCGCTATTCACTATCTGAACTGACATTGTTTACTGAACCGGACTGGAAACAATCAGGTTTATCCGACGCGCAAATCTATTATATTTTGAGACAATCTGTTCAGGATGCGCAGTTATGTCTTGAGTGGGCTGAGCAGTCGCCCTCGCGGGTCATTCTTCCCTATCTCGATCCGGATTACCCCTCTTTATTAAGGGAAATTCCGTCTCCTCCTGCCGTGTTGTTTGTCTCTGGTGATGTGTCGGTGTTATCTGATCCTCAGATTGCGATGGTCGGTAGCCGGAATGCGTCAAGAATTGGTAATCAGACCGCCGAGCAGTTTGCGGCGGATTTTACAAAAAAGGGGATGGTGGTTACCAGTGGGCTGGCACTCGGCATTGATGGGCATGCACACAATGGCGCACTTAATGCAGGAGGTAAAACAGTCGCGGTATTAGGGGCAGGACTTCGCCATATTTATCCGGCCCGCCATCAGGGGCTGGCAAAGCGGGTGGAAGAACAGGGGGCACTGGTATCGGAATTTGCACCGAATGTCAGGGCCCGGGCCGAATATTTTCCGCGTCGTAACCGGATCATTAGCGGGTTGTCTGCCGGAGTTGTGATCGTTGAGGCAGCAGAAAAGAGCGGTTCGTTAATTACGGCAAAGTATGCCACTGAACAGGGGCGGGATGTCTTTGTGATTCCGGGATCGATTCATCAGGCCAACTGCCGCGGAAGTAATGATCTGATTCGGCAGGGGGCCATACTGGTTCAGACCAGCGATCAGGTGCTGCAGGAGGCCCGTCATTTGGTCAGTTGGTCGATGGAACGAGCTAAACCGGCGCAAAGGGAACTTTTTCCCGCAAATAGTGATAAAGAAGAATTGCCATTTCCTGAACTGTTAGCTAACGTAGGAATAGAGGCTACGCCCATTGATATTATCGCTGCGCGTACCCATATACCAGTTCAGGAGGCAATGGTACAATTGCTGGAGTTAGAACTGTGTGGCCATGTCGAGGCAGTTAGTGGTGGCTATATTCTTAGGGGGAGGGGCTAGCTATGATGATGGATATTTTAATGTATCTGTTGGAAACGTATATCCATAGCGATGCGGAGTTGCAGGTTGACCAGGATGAACTGGAAGATGAGTTGCTTCGTGCGGGATTTCGTCAAAATGATATCTATAAAGCTCTTCACTGGTTAGAGGAATTAGCCGGTTTACAGCAAAGCGATACGCATTCTGCATTATCGTATGGGGAAAGTACGTCGACTCGTGTTTATACCGCTGAGGAAATGGCGCGTATGGATATGGAATGTCGTGGTTTTCTGCTTTTCCTTGAGCAAATTAAAGTACTGAGTGCCGAAACCCGTGAAATGGTGATTGATCGGGTAATGGGATTAGAAACCAGCGAATTTGAACTGGATGATTTGAAATGGATCATTCTGATGGTGCTGTTTAATGTTCCAGGCAATGAGAGTGCTTACACTCTGATGGAAGAGTGGCTTTATACTAAAGAGCAGGGCATCCTGCATTAAGCTTCTCCCATGAGTAATAAAATTGATCATCAGTTATTTGGTGCACATGAACATGCACTAAGCCAGAATGAGCCCTGCCCTGAATGCGGCGGGGCACTACAGCTTCGCCATGGGAAACACGGCGCTTTCCTGGGGTGCAGTCATTATCCTCAGTGTAACTATATCCGTCCTTTACATACCAATGATGGTCATATTATCAAAGAGCTTGGCGTACCCTGCCCGGAATGTGGTCATGAGTTAGTTCTCCGCCAGGGTCGCTATGGCATGTTTATCGGGTGCAGTCATTATCCCGAATGTCACCATATTGAATCCCATGCTCAGCCGCAGGAAGAGAGCGAAGAGAAAGCGATTGCCTGCCCCGAATGCAAAACCGGTCATCTGGTTGAGCGAAAATCCCGCTTTGGTAAAACCTTCTGGTCTTGTGATGGTTACCCCAAGTGTAAATTTGCCCTCAATAGCCAGCCGGTTGCAGGCAAATGTCATACTTGTGGTTATCCGTTATTGATTGAGAAAAAGTACGCCAGCGGGAATAAGCTGTTGTGTGCGGATCGCAAGTGTTCTGCAGAGCAATAGCCGTTTGTCGCTTCGGAATAAAAAAATCCCGCTCAGGTATTGGCCAGAGCGGGATTTTTACATTGGAAGTCGGAAGTAGGTTATTTATGCTTTTGAGCGAATTCAGTCACAGCCGGAAATGCCTGTTGGTCTAAAACATCCGCCAACTGGCACAGTAGCCGGGTCAGTTTTTCCTGACTTTCGGCACACACGTTAATATGACCCATCTTACGGCCCGGGCGCTTCTCTTTGCCATACCAATGAATGTGGCAACCGTGAGTCGATAAAATCTCTTCCGGTAAGGTATCTTCACCTAAGATATTGATCATGCTGGTTGGACGAATCAGCTGAGTATCACCTAACGACATACCGCATACAGCACGAAGGTGATTCTCAAACTGACAGGTTTCGGCTCCCTGCTGTGTCCAGTGGCCTGAGTTATGAACACGCGGTGCGATTTCGTTGACTAAAAGCTGACCTTTCACGTCAAAAAATTCCAGAGCCAGAACACCAACGTAATTGAGACTGTTTGCCACAGCGGTAAACATAGTTTTTGCCTGAGCTTGCAACTGTTCGTCTTCGATTGCCGTTGACAGACTAAGCACACCATTGACATGTACATTTTCTGCAAGCGGGTAAACGGCAACCTCCCCGTTTTTACCTCGGGCACCAACTAGAGAGACTTCGCGATCAAACGGAACGAATTCTTCTGCAACGATTGCCTGAGTTGCCGTTGCTTCGATACAGGCCTGCATTTCCGGCCAGATAGCATCGGCATCGTTTTGGTCTTTTAAACGCCACTGGCCTTTACCATCATAACCACCCAGTGCACTTTTCAGTACCATAGGTATGCCGACATGTTCGATAGCAGCATCAAAATCTGCACGAGTGTTAATCACAAAATATTTTGCGTTGCGCACTCCGGATTTATCCAGCAGGGCTTTTTCCAGACGACGGTCCCCGCCGGCTTTAATTGCTTCTGTACTTGGCAGGAATTTTCCGCTTTTCTCACAGACATCAAGGACATCATGTGGAATGTGCTCGAATTCTGCGGTAATAACATCAGCCAGCTCGATGGCATTTTCCAGACCATGCCCAAGTACCGCCTGAGTCAGAGGATGAACAATATTGCCGCTGATAACATCAAATGCGCTGATCTGAATATTGAGAGGCGCACCCGCGAGTGACATCATTCGGGCCAGCTGACCGGCACCAAGAACTAAAACGTGCATTGATTATTCCTCTGCAGGATTCGGGTTTGCCAGAACCGTGTCCGTCTGTTCTTTACGGAAAGCTTCAACTTTCTGCATGACTTCTTCGTCATGTACCCCGATGATTTGCGCTGCAAGAATACCCGCATTGGCAGCGCCCGCTTCACCGATAGCCAGCGTACCGACAGCGATACCTTTTGGCATCTGAACAATAGAAAGCAGTGAGTCCATGCCTTTTAGTGCGCGTGACTGAACAGGTACACCTAAAACAGGCACACTGGTAAACGCTGCCGTCATACCTGGCAGGTGAGCTGCGCCGCCGGCACCGGCAATAATGACTTTAATACCGCGTTCTTTTGCGCTTGATGCATAGTCAGCAAGAAGTTGAGGGGTACGGTGAGCTGAAACCACTTTAGTTTCATACTCAACGCCAAATTGGTCCAGCATATCTGCCGCTAGCTTCATGGTTGGCCAATCGGATTTTGAACCCATAATAATTCCGACTTTCATCTCGAACTCCTTGCTGTAAGTTTGATTAATGTGTGCAGCTAAATTTTGGCCGCATTATACGGGGAAATTGCTATCAGGAAAACGTTTGCGCGCGATCTGATTTATCTTATTCGAAATTGATTTGGGTTTCCGGGCCGATAGTTTGTACACTAGCGAAAAAAATGAGTCGGATTCAATGGGAAGTCTTGTGGATAATTTTGATTTAGCCGTAGCGGCATTGCAGCAGCAGCGCGTCATCGCCTATCCGACGGAAGGCGTGTTTGGCGTGGGTTGTGATCCCGATAGCCCGGAAGCAATTAATCGCTTATTACAGATAAAGTAGCGCTCGGTGGATAAAGGGTTAATTTTAATTGCAGCAAATTTTGAGCAGCTAAAACCATATATTGATTTAGCCAGGCTGACGGATCAGCAGCTGGAGCGGGTGAATGACACATGGCCGGGTCCTGTCACCTGGGTGATGCCTGCAAGTCATAAAGCCAGCCATTGGGTAACCGGTCAGTTTGATACGATCGCCGTTCGCGTCAGTGATCATCCGTTAGTGCAAAAGCTTTGCCTGGCATTTGGCAAGCCGATTACATCAACCAGTGCGAATCTGAGCGGTCAGCCAGCCTGCATGACCACAGCCGAAGTCACCGAACAGCTTGGCAAGCTGGATGTGGTTATCTTAGAGGGTAAGACCGGCGGACGTAACAAGCCGAGCGAAATCCGCGATGTTCAGACACTACAGGTTTTACGCCAGGGATAAATGATGAATCAACAGATTGACAAACTGGCTGTGAAAGCATTTCTGATGTCACTTCAGGACTCGATTTGTAGCCAGTTGGAAGCGCTGGATGGTAAAGCTCAATTTCATCAGGACGAGTGGTCTCGTGAGCCCGGTGAACGTTTAGGTGGCGGCGGGCGAAGCCGGGTGTTAACCAATGGTGCGGTGTTTGAGCAGGGTGGAGTTAACTTTTCTCATGTTACCGGGAAGGAAATGCCCGCTTCAGCGACGGCACATCGTCCTGAATTAGCCGGTAGACGATTTGAGGCGATGGGCGTCTCTTTAGTTATTCATCCGCACAATCCGTATGTTCCTACTTCACATGCCAACGTGCGTTTTTTTATTGCCGAGAAAGAGGGTGAAGCACCTATCTGGTGGTTTGGTGGTGGCTTCGATTTAACACCTTGCTATCCTTTTGCTGAGGATTGTCGCCATTGGCATGATGTGGCAAAACAGATTTGCCGCCCGTTTGGTGAAGAGATTTATGCTCAGCACAAAGCTTGGTGTGACCGCTATTTTTATCTTCCGCACCGGGAAGAGACCCGCGGTGTCGGCGGGTTGTTCTTTGATGATCTTAATCAGTGGGATTTTCCTACCTGCTTTGCGTACATGAAAGCGGTGGGCGAAGGTTATATGCAGGCGTACTCCCCCATTGTGGAGCGGCGTAAGGATATGCCATATGGTGACAGAGAACGACAGTTCCAGCTTTACCGGCGTGGCCGCTACGTTGAATTTAACCTGGTTTATGACCGGG
>JBNKRC010000134.1:0-6565 GCA_050296215.1 Vibrio sp.
ACCACGCAAACCGATTGTAAGCGAGTCAGCGTGTAGACAAGGTATTTGTGTCAATTACGATTGGAATAGTGAAATATTGAAATGAAATTTGGAATTCAGAGGGTAAAGTCATCCAGCTTCGATATAGAACAGTGACTTACTACTTACAGATAAACAAGAATTGTTTTTGAGAAAAAGAAAAAGCCTCGCGTGATGCGAGGCTTTATATAGTGGCGCGTCCTGGAGGATTCGAACCTCCGACCGCCTGGTTCGTAGCCAGGTACTCTATCCAGCTGAGCTAAGGACGCACAGTTTACCGTGCTAAAGATAAACATGCAAGAAATGGCGGTGAGGGAGGGATTCGAACCCTCGATGCGGCTATAAACCGCATACTCCCTTAGCAGGGGAGCGCCTTCGGCCTCTCGGCCACCTCACCGTCTTGCGGAGGCACATATTACGATTTACCAAAAATATGTCAAACGTTTTCTTGGTAAAAAAGAGAAAAAAGCGGCTAACCGTTGGCTATTTAATCAAAGAGCCTTTAATTTATACTTTTCCTGGTAGGTATAGATAAAACAACAAAAAGGCTGGCAAACTGCCAGCCTCTGAAAGATTAATATCCGCCAGATCCAGAATTACCGCTACCTTTTTCCTGCTGTATGCGCATATATATCTCTTCGCGGTGTACTGATACTTCTTTTGGTGCATTAACGCCAATACGAACCTGGTTACCTTTAACTCCAAGTACTGTAACCGTTACTTCATCACCTATCATGAGAGTTTCGCCAACACGGCGAGTCAAAATTAGCATTATTGGCTCCTTGAGTAATCTCTATCTTGCATCTAATAAGATTATTACCATACTCAATACTGTTAATGAGTACGCAAGATTCAGTTTGTTATCTGACAAAAGTTGATAACACCAGTTCCCTTGCATCTGTCTTCTGAATGTTTCGAATCAACATTATTAAAAGCGTAGTCAACATAATGAAATTACGCTAGTTTTTCACATATGGCTGAATCAGAAGCAGCGCATGGAGTTACTATTACGGATTTTCAGGTGTAACTCCAGTAGAAATAACCACTTTAACGTGCCAGCTGATACGAATAGTAAGTTTTTGCATCTGGGATCACATTATTATTTGCAGCGTGACTACGAGCCTGAACCGTAGAGTATACCAATTGTACTAATTATCCGGCAAAATGAATTCGATCAAACAATCCGCTCAAAATATCCCTATACCGCTTCCTGAGACATCCATACCCCGGACATTTTCCAGATCAACTATTGAGTAGAGTTGGTGTTATCAATTTCATTGTTATAAAAAGAAACCAAGCGAATAGTCGAATAACATCTATATTCACTTGGTTTGTTCTGACACCGAGGTGCTATGGCGCTATATTACAGACGCTCTTCAATCCAGTTAGCGACTGATGCCAGTGCAGCAGGTAATGCCGCAGCATCACTACCACCGGCCTGAGCCATATCGGGACGACCACCACCTTTACCACCAACCTGCAAAGCAACGCTGTTAACGAGATCACCCGCTTTCACTTTACCTGTCAGATCTTTGGTTACGCCGGCAATCAGTCCCACTTTTCCGTCAGCCACATTGCCCAGCATAATAATGCCGCTGCCCAGCTGATTTTTAAGCTCGTCGACCATGCCGCGTAGTGCTTTATTGTCAGCGTTATCCAGTTGAGCAACTAACACTTTAATGCCGTTGATTTCCTGTACCTGATCAATCAGGTTAGCACTTGCCTGAGAAGCCAGTTTATCTTTTAGCTGCTGAATTTCTTTTTCCAGTTGCTTAGCTTTCACTGCTGACTCGGCTAATTTAGCTTCGAACGCATTGGTCTGCTGCTCAATGAAATCAAGCGCAGCCTGACCGGTAACCGCTTCAATACGACGGATACCCGCGGCGATACCGCTTTCTGATACGATCTTAAACAGACCAATATCACCGGTATTTTTCGCATGGATACCACCACACAGTTCGGTAGAGAAATCCCCCATAGACAAGACGCGAACCTGACTGTCATATTTCTCACCGAATAGTGCCATCGCACCTTTCGCCTTCGCAGACTCAATGTCCATGATGTTGGTTTCAATGACATCGTTAATACGGATCTGCTGGTTCACAATGCGCTCAACTTCTTTTAGCTCATCAGCTTTTACTGCTTCTAAGTGTGAAAAGTCAAAACGCAAACCTTCCGGCTTAACCAGAGAACCTTTCTGAACAACGTGATCTCCCAGCACCCGGCGCAATGCTTCATGCATTAAGTGAGTTGCTGAGTGGTTCAGCGAAGATGCTAAACGGCGTTCGATATTGACAACAGCATCAACCGTATCATCTTTTGCCAGCACACCTTCAACCAGTTCACCATGATGAGCAATCGCATTACCCAGTTTTTGCGTATCCTCAACCCGGAACAGGCCTGATGTTGTTTTCAGAACACCGGTATCGCCACACTGACCGCCTGATTCAGCATAAAATGGGGTTTCATCCAGCACCACAATGGCTTTATCGCCCGCAGCCAGAGTATCCGTCTCTTCACCTGAAACAAACAATGCGACAACCTGTCCCTGCGCCTGAGATTCAGAATAACCCAGAAACTCAGTCTTAGCGTCCACTTTAATCTGCGTATTATAGTCAGTGCCAAAGTGACCTGCTTCACGCGCTCGCTGACGCTGCTCATCCATCGCTGATTCAAAGCCGGCTTCATCAATGGTAAAACCACGCTCGCGCGCAACGTCGTTGGTTAAATCCGCCGGGAAACCGTAGGTATCATAAAGTTTAAATACGGTTTCACCATCAAGCTCTTTACTCTCTAATGCGTCCAGAGCTTCATTCAGAATAGCCATACCACGGTCAAGAGTACGACCAAAGTTTTCCTCTTCAATGCGTAGTACTTTTTCTACAATGGCTTGTTCTTTCTTAAGTTCGCTACCGGCACTCGCCATAATTTCAGCTAATGGGCCAACAAGTTTGTAGAAGAAAGTACCCTGAGCACCTAATTTGTTACCATGGCGGACAGCGCGACGAATAATACGGCGCAAAACGTAACCGCGGCCTTCATTTGAAGGCATAACACCGTCAACAATCAGGAAAGCACAAGAACGGATATGGTCCGCAACCACTCGTAAAGACTGGTTAGACAGATCCTCACAACCAGTAACGGCGGCTACTTCTTTAATCAGTTTCTGAAATACATCAATTTCATAGTTTGAGTGAACGTTCTGCATAATGGCAGAAATACGTTCGATCCCCATACCAGTATCAACCGAAGGTTTAGGCAGAGGCTCCATCGTGCCATCGGCATGACGGTTAAACTGCATAAATACGTTGTTCCAGATTTCGATAAAGCGATCACCGTCTTCTTCAGGCGATCCCGGAGGCCCACCCCAGATCTGCTCACCGTGGTCGTAGAAAATTTCAGAACATGGACCACAAGGACCGGTATCACCCATCTGCCAGAAGTTATCTGACTCATAAGCTTTACCACCTTCTTTATCACCGATACGGATAATGCGATCAGCCGGAACTCCAATCTGCTCGTTCCAGATTGAAAAAGCTTCGTCATCCGTTTTATACACGGTAACCAGCAAACGATCTTTTGGAAGTTGTAAAACTTCCGTTAAAAATTCCCAAGCAAAGTTAATTGCATCTTCTTTGAAGTAGTCACCAAAACTAAAGTTACCCAGCATTTCAAAAAAGGTGTGGTGACGAGCAGTAAATCCCACATTCTCAAGATCGTTATGCTTGCCGCCGGCACGCACACAACGCTGAGCCGTTGCCGCGCGCGTATAATCGCGCTTTTCCAAGCCAAGAAAACAATCTTTAAACTGGTTCATCCCTGCGTTGGTAAACAGCAGAGTTGGATCATTAGCCGGTACTAATGATGAACTATCGACAATTTGGTGTCCTTTTGATTCAAAGAACGAGAGGAACGCTCTGCGAACCTCGTCAGTGCTCATATACATGCGCGCTTCCTGGAATACTTAAGTTAAATTTTTGGCCTATTGTAAAGCAAGGATAACTGTTCGACTAGTTTTCTTGTCGAAAAGGCTATTGTTCGGAATCTAAAGCATATTGAATTTGCTCAAATGAGAATCCCCTGTATTGCAAAAAGCGGATTTGTTTCGCTTTTTCCTTTTGTCCGACAGGCTCCATCACATCAAATTTCTTTTCTGCTGTCTGTCTCGCTAACTCAAACCAGTCAACGTCTGCCTGTTGCAAAGCCAGCTCAATCATATCTGCCGCAAGCTGTTTATGTTTTAACTCCTGCCGGATTCTTAATTCACCATGCCCTTTTGAGATATGTTGGCGGACCAGAGCCTGAGCAAAGCGTTGATCATCGAGATAACCAAAATGGTCGCAATATTCGATCACCTGATCAATTTCGGCTTGTGGATATCCTTTTGCCTTCAGTTTCTGCACCAGCTCACCGCGACCATGGTCGCGCCTGCTAAGTAGCTGTAACGCACTATCGCGACATGAAAGTTTAGGAGATTGAAATCGGTTCATCATGTTCACTCAAAAAGCAATCAGCCCCGCATAAGCGAGGCTGATTAATTAAACAATTAAACGTTTACAGGAAGTTACAAGTCGGCACCGGCCTCAAATGCCTCTTCCCCTGCCACTAAAGATTCGTCCTCGGCAACGGTTTGCGCATTCAATAACATCTCACGTAATCTACTATCAATAATCTGAGCCGCTTCAGTGTTGTCACGCAGATACTTACAGGCATTCGCCTTACCCTGGCCAATTTTATCGCCGTTATAGCTATACCATGCACCAGACTTCTCAATCAGCTTATGTTTCACGCCAAGATCAACCAGTTCACCTTCGCGGTTAAAGCCCTGACCGTACATGATCTGAGTATTGGCTTCTTTAAATGGCGCGGCAATTTTGTTCTTCACAACTTTAATACGGGTTTCGTTACCCACCACTTCATCACCATCTTTGATAGCACCGGTACGGCGGATATCAAGACGAACTGAAGCGTAGAATTTAAGTGCGTTACCACCGGTCGTGGTTTCAGGGTTTCCGAACATCACACCAATCTTCATACGAATCTGGTTGATGAAAATACACATACAATTTGACTGTTTCAGGTTACCCGTTAATTTACGCATTGCCTGAGAAAGCATACGAGCCTGTAAGCCCATATGGCTGTCACCCATATCACCTTCGATTTCCGCCTTCGGCGTCAAGGCCGCAACCGAGTCGACAATAACCACGTCAACCGCGCCTGAACGTACCAGCATGTCACAGATTTCGAGTGCCTGCTCGCCGGTATCCGGCTGAGAAACCAGCAGCGCATCAATATCAACACCCAGTTTTTTGGCATAAACAGGATCAAGCGCATGTTCAGCATCAATAAAGGCACAGGTTTTTCCCTGGCGCTGAGCTGCCGCGATAGTTTCAAGAGTTAATGTGGTTTTACCGGATGACTCAGGACCATAAATCTCAACGATACGTCCCATAGGTAAGCCACCGGCACCAAGCGCAATATCCAGCGCTAATGAACCGGTCGAAATCGTCTCAACATCCATAGTGCGGTTATCACCAAGGCGCATGATAGAACCTTTACCAAATTGCTTTTCGATTTGTCCCAAAGCAGCAGCGAGTGCCTTTTGCTTATTTTCGTCCATTACCTTCTCCAAACTGTCACTCTTGATCGCGAGGAATGAGTGCGGTTAAATCATTTTATATTTGCATTTATTATACTGTAGATTCATACAGTGTCTATAGCTTAAACCAAAATAATTGACTTAGCTGATTAAAGCTCAACGGATATAAATTACTTTTTATTTACTGCTCAGGTAATCATGCAGTGTAATCAGCGCCTGATAAACCGCTTGTTGACGAACTTGCGTCCGGTCTCCGGAAAAATGATGCGTTTCTACTTTTTTCCAGCCACGCTTATCTGCCCAGCAGAAACAAACCGTACCCACTGGCTTTTCATCACTGCCGCCGCCAGGTCCGGCAATACCGCTGATGGAAACCGCAATGGTCGCATCCGAATGGTCCAGTGCCCCCAGGACCATTTCTTCGACGGTCTGCTCACTGACCGCACCGTACTGTTCTAATGTAGTGGCCTTTACACCCAGCATCTCCATCTTGGCTTTATTGGTGTAAGTGACAAAGGCCCGGTCAAACCATTGAGAACTACCGGCTATCGAGGTGATTGCCGTCGCAACACCACCACCGGTGCAGGATTCAGCAGAAGCCAGGATTTCTTGGTTTTCCAGCAGTAATTCACCCACTTTCTGACTGAGATTTTCATGTAAGTCCAAGTTTAATTCCCCCATCCTCTCTTTTCGCTCGCCCGCTATTCACGTATCCTAAGCCGCAATGCAAACAAACAAAAGATGTAACCGTGAAAGACGCAAAAAATCATACACCCATGATGCAGCAATATCTGAAACTTAAAGCTGAAAACCCCGATATTCTGCTGTTTTATCGTATGGGCGACTTCTACGAGCTTTTTTATAATGATGCCAAACGTGCCTCGCAGTTGTTAGACATTTCACTGACAAAACGCGGTGCATCGGCCGGTGAACCAATTCCGATGGCGG
>JBNKRC010000135.1:0-6544 GCA_050296215.1 Vibrio sp.
CAGACATCATCTCATTGATCAAAAACAGCATTAAAAGTATTCCTGATTACCCGAAAGAGGGGATTCTGTTTCGCGATGTAACCAGTTTGTTAGAAGATGCGGAAGCCTACCGTGCCACGATCTCTTTGTTTTTAGATAAATACAGAGAGATGGGATTCACTAAAGTTGTCGGAACCGAGGCCCGCGGTTTTCTTTTCGGCGCCCCGCTGGCACTGGAACTGGGAGTCGGTTTTGTGCCGGTTCGTAAGCCCGGTAAATTACCACGTAATACCATCGCACAATCTTATGAACTGGAATATGGTATGGATACGCTTGAAATCCATATTGATGCGATCAAAGAAGGTGATAAGGTCTTGGTTGTCGATGATCTGCTGGCAACCGGTGGTACGATCGAAGCGACGACGAAACTGATCCGCCAGTTAGGTGGTGTGGTAGAGCATGCCGCTTTTGTTATTAATCTTCCAGAAATTGGTGGCGATAAACGTTTAGAAGCACTGGGTCTGAACATTTATAGCGTTTGTGACTTTGAAGGCCACTAAAATAAAACGGAATCCTTTATGAGTTATCTAGCTTTAGCACGTAAGTGGCGACCTACCAAATTTTCTCAGGTAGTGGGGCAGGCACATGTTCTTACTGCGCTTGAAAATGCTCTGCAACAGAATCGCCTGCATCACGCTTATTTGTTTAGCGGTACCCGGGGTGTCGGAAAAACAACCATCGGGCGGCTGTTTGCGAAAGGGCTGAATTGCGAAACCGGTATAACCTCGATGCCATGTGGTAAATGTGCGGCATGTCAGGAGATCGATCAGGGGCGTTTTGTTGATTTGCTTGAGATCGATGCTGCTTCGCGTACTAAAGTAGAAGATACCCGGGAACTGCTGGATAACGTCCAGTATAAGCCGGCACGAGGGCGGTTTAAGGTCTATCTGATCGATGAAGTTCATATGCTTTCTCGTCACAGCTTTAACGCGTTACTAAAAACTTTGGAAGAGCCACCGGAATATGTGAAGTTCTTACTGGCTACCACGGATCCGCAAAAACTTCCGGTGACGATTCTGTCGCGCTGTCTTCAGTTTCATCTTAAGCCAATCACGATTGAAGGTATTGAGCGGCAACTGATCCATGTTCTGGATGAAGAACAGGTCAGTTATGACCATCGTGCATTAAGCCTGATCGCGCACGCTGCCGACGGCAGTATGCGTGATGCCCTGAGTCTTACCGATCAGGCGATCGCATTGGGAAATAACCGGGTTTCATCTGATACCGTTTCTCATATGCTTGGTACGATTGATAGTGATCAGGCTTTGCATCTGATTCATGCTATCAGCAGTAAACAGGCTCAGGCTGTGGTGGATTGTGTCGGCAGTCTGGCTGGTAATGGTGTGGAATGGGATGTGCTGCTTCAGACTGTCGCGAGCCAGTTGCATCGCATCGCCATGTACCAGATGCTACCGGCTACTCTGGATAAATCTCTGCCTGATGCAGAAAAAATTCAGTTGCTCAGCCAGGCACTCACGCCTGAAGATGTCCAGTTGTTCTATCAGATTGCGATCAAAGGCCGGAAGGATTTGCCGTTATCACCCACTCCCCGAATCGGGCTTGAAATGACGTTGTTACGAATGGTGGCTTTCCGTCCGCAACAGGTTCCGGTGTTTAGTGAAATTTCCACTCAGGTCCCGGTTGTTTCTCAGCCAGCCGGTCCGGCTGCTGCGCCTGTGGCTAAGGAAAGTCAGCCTAAGCAAGCAGAAACTCGCCGGGTGGATCATCCCTCAAATTCAGATGCCGAACAGGCGTCTTATCATGAACTTGCCGATCAATATAGATCAATGGCATCAAGTTACGATGCGGAGTATCCGGCATCTCAGCCAACCGATGTAACACCGCCTAAAGCCGAAGAGACGAAACCCGCATTAGTCGGATTACGCCATCAACTGCGTTCTCAACGCAAAAATTTAGATCAAAGTGGCAATGGCAACCGTGGAAAAAAGTCTGAGGCGGCATCAGCAAAACCGGATTCGGTGTTTGAGCGATTAGCTCAGCGAACCGAAGGGGTTCCGATGCCGCATTCTGCTACAACCGAAAAGCTACCTGAAGCTGAACCTAAGACTAATGAGCCTTACCAGTGGCGTCCGACCGGGAATCATAGTGTTGAAGCGATTGAGCCTGCCGGCATCACACCAAGTGAAGTCAAGCAAGCGCTTGAGCATGAAAAAACACCGGAAATGGTGGAAAAATTAACTCAGGAAGTTATTGCCGAAGACTGGTGGGCGGCGCTGATTAAACAACTTGATATTCCTAAACTGGTTGAACAGTTAGCCTTGAATTCGGCGTGTGAACAGGAAGGCAACCGTCTGGTCCTGACTCTGAGAAGCAACCAGGTTCATTTGAATAAGGACAAAGCGGTTGCGGAACTGGCGGTGGCGATTTCTCGACAGAATGGTGAAAATATTCAGATTGAGATTCATATCGGTGATAGTGGTATTACGCCGTTAGAGCGGCGTGAGAAACATTATCAGAAAAAACTTGAGACGGCATTCAGTAGTCTGGAAGCTGACCCGAATGTTCGTTTTATCCGGCAACGATTTGCAGCAGAATTAGATCGGGATAGTGTTCGGCCAATCTAATCCTGATCCGGGGCTTGAATCTTTTACTTATCGGCCCCACAGTATTGTGAAACACCTAAATAGACCTAAATAGACAGAGAGAAAAACATGTTTGGTAAAGGCGGTATGGGCAACCTGATGAAGCAGGCCCAGCAAATGCAAGAGCGTATGCAAAAGCTTCAGGAAGAAATTGCATCAATGGAAGTGACTGGTGAGTCAGGTGCAGGCCTGGTTAAAGTAACCATTACCGGTAGCCACAGCGTGCGTCGGGTCGAGATTGACGACAGCCTGATGGAAGACGATAAAGAGATGCTTGAAGATTTGATCGCAGCAGCGTTTAACGATGCAGCACGTCGTGTTGAAGAGACTCAAAAAGAAAAAATGGCGTCAGTCACCGGTGGTATGCAACTTCCACCTGGCATGAAAATGCCTTTCTAACTGAGAGTAAGCAATGCGTACCAGTCAAATGCTGGAACAATTGATGGAGGCCTTGCGTTGTCTGCCGGGGGTAGGTCCCAAATCGGCACAGCGTATGGCCTTTCATTTATTACAGCGAGATCGGAAAGGCGGCCTGCTACTGGCGGACGTTTTGCAAACAGCGATGACCGAAATCGGCCACTGTCAGGAGTGCAGAACGTTTACCGAAGAAGAAATCTGCCATATATGCCGTAGTCCGAAGCGGCAGGAAAACGGTTTGTTGTGTGTTGTCGAAAGCCCGGCTGATATTGCTGCGGTGGAAGCAACCGGGCAATATTCCGGTCGTTATTTTGTGTTAATGGGGCATTTGTCTCCGTTAGACGGTATTGGTCCGGGTGATATCGGCTTAGATGTACTTGATTATCGCTTACAGCGTGGCGGAATTAATGAAGTGATTCTGGCAACTAACCCGACGGTTGAAGGGGAAGCCACGGCCCATTATATCGCGGAGTTATGCCGTGAACATAATGTTCCGGCCAGCCGGATTGCTCACGGCGTACCGGTTGGTGGTGAGCTGGAGCTGGTAGACGGTACCACACTTTCTCACTCGTTGATTGGACGTCAGAAACTGACTTACTGAGTCAACGATTCTAATTCGATGAGGTTCGTCAGAGCTTCATCGTTTGTTTTTCCGCACACGCTCGGGCAGGGTTTAAAATTCAGGCAGACCCTGGGACGCTCAGGCTGACCAAACAGTTTGCACAGGTTGTTTTCATCTAACTGGATACAACGCACACCCGCAGGTTTACCGTTCTCCATACCCGGAATAGGCGTCGAGATGCTCGGTGCAATACAACACGCCCCACAACCTAATCTGCAATCCATTTTTACCTCTCATATGCCTCAGTTCATTTGCGCGAGATGGTAACAAATTTCTGTCATTCCGGCACAGATTGTTTGAGTACGCTTGAACTTTAGTCATGAGAAAGGTATAACCCCTGCAGTTTTAGATGACAATAAGCGACGTGTAATGACAACTCCATTCTGGCAAACAAAAACTCTGGATCAAATGAGCGAAGAAGAGTGGGAATCACTCTGTGACGGTTGTGGTAAATGCTGTCTGCACAAACTGATGGATGAGGATACCGATGAGGTCTATTACACCAACGTCGCCTGTAGCTGGCTGAACAGCAAAACCTGCGCCTGCAAAGATTATCCGAATCGCTTCACGTCCGGTGAAGAGTGTCTGAAATTAACCCGTGACAACGTCGATGAGTTTCACTGGCTACCGGAGACCTGTGCTTATCGCTTACTGGCAGAAGGAAATGAACTTCCTGACTGGCATCCGCTGATTACTGGTTCTAAGTCCGCAATGCATGCGGCCGGAGAAAGTGTCAGAAATAAAGTGGTATATGAAATTGATGTGGTGGATTGGGAAGATCACATCCAAAACTTACCTGATAGTCGTTAAATCAGAAAAAATAAAGCTTGACTCTATTTCGTTGCAGGGTACTATGATGATGCTCTGCGACTCGGAGTTATTAGTGAAACATCAAGTAAAGTTAAACCTCAGAATTCCTTCATTACTGTCGTTATCCTTAGTTTTTCCCTTAGCTTAATCGTCACATCAATAATAAAAAAGTCTTCAGCGCTCGCAATACATGCGGTAACACTATGAATTTAAAATATTAAGGGACTCATATGTCTAATAAAGCTACTGGTTCAGTAAAATGGTTTAACGAAACTAAAGGTTTTGGTTTTATTACTCAGGATAACGGTGGTGCGGATCTTTTCGTTCACTTCCGTGCAATCGCTTCTGACGGTTTCAAAACACTTGCTGAAGGTCAGAAAGTGTCTTTCGAAGTAGAACAAGGCCCTAAAGGTCTTCAGGCAGCTAACGTCGTTGCTCTATAATTTTGTTACTGGTGCAGTACTTGTACTGCACCAGTTTCATGACTCCTGCCTTTCTCCACACGATTACTATCCCATACGTAAAATCTCAGCGCTCAGGCTGCTTTCCCTACAGTGATGCTCAGTTAACTGTGAATTTATATTTAAATTCATGGCCTTAAATCTCATATATAAAGATATCAATCAGACATAATTATTGATGTTATTCTATACTATGCTCCCCATCGGCAGCGTGTATGGCAGTCACTCTATGGTATTTTCTCGTTTCCTGAGAAAGCAAAAAGGCAAGGTGTTTATTCATACCGTTGCCTCCATATTCGCTTTTGTTCCGGCCACACTTCATGCTACTTTCGACCAAAACCTCGTCGGTTACTCCGCAGAGGTGGCTGCATTTTCACAGATCCCTATGATGCTTAGTTTCCAACTTAGTTATCGCTGATCAATAAACTCAGTATTGAATGGGTATTCTGATACTTTGATATGTACATAGCAGAGAGTATGTGCCGGAGTCGTCAGGTTGCAATAAATTGTGAAGCAAGTCTGGCTTTTCAGGCTGTGAACAACCCATGACTTTCTCTTAAGAATCAACAGCTTTATCGCATAAATTTGGCCTCATATTGGACTTGAATTGAGGGCTTGAATATACTGTAGTTATTCATTTCAAAAAACATTAGTAGCCGGGTGGTATGATTTTTTCTTCTGACGGAGGAAGGCAAAAAGATAAGTTCGTTACTTATGGTGCGGCTACGTTGTTTGCATTCACTTCCATGAATTGCGTTGCTCAGATCTCTGATAATTTATCCCTGTCAGGATTTGGCCGAATTACCGCGGGATATCTGGATACCGATCAGGCCAATTACAAAGGTTATTCTGATAGCGTATCACTCAAACCTGAGAGTCTGGTCGGTTTGCAGGCGTCATACAACTTCAACTCCACGTTCAGCATGACCGTTCAGGGTGTGTTGCATACGGATGACTCTGCCAATGACTCGGTTATTAACTGGGCGTATTTAACCTGGCAGCCCGATGATAATCTGGTCGCAAAAGTTGGCCGGTTACGTACACCGTTCTTTACTGTGAGTGACGTTGTTGATGTCGGCTATTCCTATCCCTGGGTCACAGCCCCCCAGCAGGTATATAACGCCTGGCTGTTCCCAACCTTCGACGGTGCCGATTTGTCCTGGGGTTATAGTTCCGGCGACGTTGATATAATGCTGGAGGGGTATATTGGCCGGTATGATGGGGAGATTCGTCTGAATAATAAACTTACTGATTATAGCGTGAATATTTTTGGCGGCTTAATCGGTAAGATTCATTACAGCAATTTTGAATTCAGGGCTTCTGTTCACCGGGGTGAGGTCGATGTCAGTAAATATGAGTTAGATACCTTTAAGCAGACTTTATATGATTACAATCTTACGACAAGTGCCAATGCTCTTTCGACCAAAGGTCGGGTTGAAGCTCATCAGTTGTCACTGACCTATGATAATTTGGAATATTTTGCCCGGAGTGAATGGGTCTTAATTAATCCGGAGATGTCGATCGCTCCTGATATAGAAAGTTACTATCTTACGGGCGGATATAACTTTTCTCCCTTTACACTGCATTTAACC
>JBNKRC010000136.1:0-6445 GCA_050296215.1 Vibrio sp.
AAAGTAGTTGTTTCCATCGGTGAAAACTCTCTGCTGGGTGCCAACGCCGGCCTTGGTTTCCCTCTGGGTGACCGCTGTACACTTGAGTCTGGTCTGTATGTTACTGCCGGAACTAAAGTTCAGATGCTGGATAAAGAAGGCAACAAACTTGAAGTGATGAAAGCCCGCGATCTTGCCGGTGTATCGGATCTGCTGTTCCGTCGTAACTCAATGACCGGTCAGGTAGAATGTCTGGCAAACAAATCAGCGGTAGAACTGAACTCAGAACTACACAGCAATAACTAATTTCATTGATTCAAAATCATACTAATTTTCCTGGGCCGTTGAGCCGGGGAAATGGGCTCGATGTAACAAACGTCCGAGGGCAGGGATGCCCTCGGGAAGCAATATAATGTTGAGGCTAGCACTTATGTGCTAGCCTTTTATTTATAATAAACAAAAAAAATCGGTTAAGTCGCCATGCATACCTTTATTCAAAATCTGCCTAAAGTAGAGCTTCATCTTCATATCGAAGGAACTCTTGAACCCGAACTGATGTTTGAACTGGCCCAGCGAAATCATATCGCTATCCCCTTTTCTTCTCCGGATGAAGTCCGCGCAGCCTATCAGTTTGACGATCTGCAATCCTTCCTTGATATTTACTATCAGGGTGCGAACGTATTGATTAACGAACAGGATTTTTTCGATTTAACCTGGGCCTATCTGATGAAATGCCATCAGGAAAATGTAGTGCACTGTGAGATTTTCTTTGATCCGCAGACCCACACCGCCCGGGGGATCAGCTTCGATACGGTGGTCCATGGCATTACCCGCGCACTGGAACAGGCAAAAACAGAGTTAGGTATCAGCAGCCAGCTGATTATGTGTTTCCTGCGTCACCTGAGCGAAGACGATGCAATTGAAACCCTGAAACTAGCTTTACCATATAAAGATAAAATTATCGGGGTCGGCCTGGCCTCCTCTGAACAAGGTCATCCGCCTGAAAAATTCAAACGGGTATTTGCCATGGCGCTGGACGAAGGTTTCATGGCGGTTGCACACGCGGGGGAAGAAGGCCCGGCTCAGAATATTATTGATGCAATGGATATATTGAATGTCGATCGCATCGATCACGGAGTACGCTGCGTTGAAGACGAAGAACTGGTCTACCGGCTGGCTCAAACCAGAATGCCCTTGACGGTATGTCCGCTATCAAACCTGAAACTCCGGGTGGTGCATGATATGCACGAACATAATATTGTCGATCTGCTGCGCAAAGATTTGTGCGTGACCATCAACTCTGACGATCCGGCTTATTTCGGCGGCTATATGAATGCCAACTTCCAGGCTATCGCCGATGCGCATAGTGTCACTATAGAAGACCTGGCACAATTCAGTTTAAATGCCATTGAAGCCAGTTTTATCAGTGATGAGGAAAAGCAGGAATTAACTCAGCGGGTTTTAAACTATGTTGCTGAGTCTGAGTTAGGATAATACCAATACACAAAAATAAAAACCCCACCGATTAACAGTGGGGTTTTTATTAATAACTAACAGAACAAGATTATTTAACTCTCTTGAGTCTCTTCCTGCGCTTTAGGTTTATACGGCACTTCAACAAACTCATAAGTCGAACGGTTGGATGACTCATAGTAGGTCCGGCTGACGACCTCGGCCAGAATACCGGTAGTGATAAACTGCATCGCCATCAGGATCAGCAACACGCCAATCATCAGCATAGGACGGCCGCCAATCTCTTCACCGAGAATAAATTTATCAAAGCCCAGAACCAGCATCATTAAGGTGCCCAGAAATCCGCAGGCCAGTCCGATAGGACCAAAGAAATGCGACGGACGGGTTCTGAAGCGCATAAAGAAGATAACGGAGATCAGATCCAGTATCACACGATAAACACGGGAAATGGTGTATTTAGATTCACCAAACTGACGGGCGTGGTGATTAACTGCAACTTCTTCGATGCGGTGCACCGGAACATGAATAGCAACCCAGGCAGGAATAAACCGGTGCATCTCACCGTACAGTTTAACGTTGCGAATCACGCTGCCACGGTAAACTTTCAGGCTACAGCCGTAGTCATTAAGTTTAACGCCCGTCGCCTTACCGATCAGCCAGTTAGCTATCTTAGACGGAACTTTACGGATCAACATATTATCTTTACGTTTTTTACGCCAGCCGACTAACAGGTCTAAATCACGTTCGATCAGACGGTCCACCATACGCGGAATATCAGCAGGATCGTTTTGCAAATCACCGTCAAGAGTCACAATGTAGTCACCATTCGACTGCTCAATACCCGCTTGCATGGCAGCTGTCTGACCGAAATTACGCTGAAGCGCAATAATGCGGATATGCGGCCCGTATTGCTGCTGCACTTCCATCGCCACATGCAATGTCCGGTCACTACTGCCATCATTGACCAGTAAAAGTTCCCATTCAAAATCAACAGACTTAAGCGATTCATCAATGGCCTTGACTAAAGGTTGAACGCTCTCTTCTTCATTGTAAAGAGGAACGACGACACTCACTTTGTAGTTTTTACTACTTTCGGAAATGCTGTTCTCCGACATAATTGCTACTCTCGTTCAGAAATTATGGTATTCTAAATAGGCTGTTAACTATATATCAATTCGCATGACAAGCCTAGTAATGAAACACCGTTCATCTCTTCTTTCTTTTGCCACATTCTTCGCTGTCATCATATTAGTTGAGATGATTTGGGGATGGTCAACGCTACTTTCTTTCTGGCAGGCACTGCCGGTTAGTTCTCTGATTTTATTTACTTTCCTTTACTGGTTTAGTTATTTAGTCCGAAGCCTGCGTATCTCAACCTATTTTAATAATGGCTCCATTAAACTACCGACCAATATTGTTTTGCCTCTGGTCGTGAAACAAACATTCTGGGCCAATTTATTACCGGCTAAAGCCGGAGAAATATCATTTCCGATTTTAATGAAACGCGCCTTTGATACTCCATATACGCATTCTGTACCGGCTTTATTGGTTCTGCGCCTGTTTGATGCCTACGTATTGGCCTCGATAGCGCTCGGACTATTACTCTCGCAATGGTCAATGTTATTTCTGGGTATCTGGCTGATTATCGCTGCCACGATTCCGCTGCTGGGCATATCGCTAAGAACCCAATGCATCGGGCTGGTTTACCGTTTCCGCAGCATAAAAAAAGCGCGCATTTTATGGCGCGTATTTGCCAGTGTGCCGAATCAATACAGTAAATTAATTAAAATGACGGCATTATCCTGGTTAAACTGGGCAGTAAAAATCTTTTTATTTGCTGCATTACTCTCCAGTATGACCCCGTTTGAATTATCCCAAACCATTCTTGGTGCTCTGTTCGGTGAGGTCTCCGGTATGTTACCCGGACTCCCCGGAGGATTTGGCAGCTATGAAGCCGCAGTCTCATTTGGCTTATTAAGTCACGTGACACAACACCTTACGATCGATAAAAGCCTTATCGTTGCCGCAGCATTGAATTCACATTTTTTCATTTTATTTAATTCGGTGCTAGGCGCTATAATCGCATTTCTTTTACCGAAAAAATTAACCAATCTAGAAGCGTCCGATGCAAAATAATTCTCTTCACGTCGAACAACAACCCGGTTCTCTGCTTAAACCCCTATTGCTGATTCTGCTCGTGATTTCAGTATTCAGGGCTTATTGCATTTCGATCAGCCATGTAGACCTGTTTGTAGATGAAATCCAATATTGGTGGTGGTCAAAAGAACTTGACTGGGGCTTTTACTCAAAACCGCCGATGATTGCGGTGATGATTTATCTGGTAACCTCAGTGTTCGGCGATTCGGTTTTCACTATTAAATTTGGTGCAGTGTTGATATATCCGGTCACCAGTTTAATTATCTACGTACTCGGCCGAAAACTGATATCCGAGCAGGTCGGCTTCTGGGCCGGTGTTCTGTTTATCACGCTTCCCGGCGTTGCTTTATCTTCAACCATTTCCTCAACCGACGTATTGCTGTTCCTCTTCTGGAGCAGTGCTATGCTGTTTTTTATCCGCAGTTGTGAAAATAATCGCTGGTCAGACTGGCTGTTGTGTGCCGTGGTGTGTGGACTCGGTCTGCTGACTAAATACAATATGGCCCTTTTTGCCTTATCGGCTATCGGATACATGTTGTTTTTCGGCCACGTTAAGCAACTGCGCAATCCGAAGTTATGGGTGATGGCAGTGATTGCCCTGGCTATTCTGGCACCCAATTTTTACTGGAACTATCTCAACAACTTCCCGACCTTTTCTCATACCGCCGAATACGTTGATAAAACCGGGTTATATCCGGGTAAAATGATCAGTTTTATCTTCGAACAGGCAGGTATTATCGGTCCGGTCGGGTTTATCCTCACCTGGTGGTGGATTATCAAAGGCAAGCAACCAAAGGGATTGCTGCTCACCTTTAGTGTACCCATGTTTGTCGTGATCTGCGCGGTAGCATTACAGGGAAAATACAATTCTAACTGGGCGGCTCCGACCTATGTTGCCGTTATGATAGGTCTTGCTCACTTTTTGCAAACTCGCCGTAAGTGGCTGATTGCCATGCTGGTAACCAATTTAGCATTAGGTGCTTTTGTTAACCTCGCCGATCCGCTTATTCATGTAACCGGAATTGAATTAAAAGCCAAGCAGGATCCGTTTAAACGAGTCCGGGGCTGGAAAGAGTGGGGTGAACAACTTAAGGGTTATACCGATCAGTATCCGGACGCGACCTTCATTGCCGATGGCCGTACCGTGATTACTGAAGCAATGTTTTATACCTTCGGCAAACCTGATACTAACATCACTGAATGGACGCCAGACAAATTACTAAAAAGTCATTTCCAGCTTACCCGCCCATATACCGGAAGCGAAGGTAACGTCATTATTGTTTCCAGAGCACCGATAACCGGCTGGACCCACTATTTCCAACATGTACAGATGTTAGGCACAATTGCACGTCATTTGGCCTCGGATGAAAACGAACTTTATCATATCTATCTTGCTGACGGGTTCTTAGGATATTAGATATCAATGAAAAACAAACTGATGCCGGTGGTGATTGCCACTCTGATTATTGCCGTAATTACCATAGCAGCACGAATATGGAATCTTGATTTACTGATCAGCGGGGCATTTTATACTCCAGGTCAAGGGTTTGTATTACGCAACGATCTAGTCGTGATGTTTTTCTATAATTCAATCAGCGTAATGGTAACGGCAAGTGTTCTGTTCTTTCTTGCTTATCCGGTGATTTACTGGCGTTTCAAAGGGACGAGAAAATACTGGCGCACCGTGCTGGCTTTATTTGTCGCGTTGGCCATTGGCCCCGGCGTCATTGTAAATTCAATCTTTAAAGAACATTTCGGACGTCCCCGCCCTTCGCAGACAATAGAGTTTGGTGGTCCGTACGAACACAAACAAGTTCTGGAAGCGAACTGGGGGAATCCCGGTAAATCATTCCCGTCCGGTCACGCGTCGGTTCCTCTGGCTTATCTGCTGCTGGCGTTCGCCGCCCTGCGTCGCAAAAAAGTAAAACTGGCGAAAGGATTAGGCATCGGTATTATCGGATGGTATCTGGCTGTTTGCTATGCCCGGATTGCTGCGGGAGGACATCACTTCACCGATGTTTCCTGGGGAGGCTATTTTGCCTTTGTCAGCGCGTGGCTAAGCTATTTGTATATTGAACCAAAAGGTAATTCCAGTTCTGAATAGGACTTAGCTAAGGATTACTCTCCCACGCATGAGCGTGGGAGCGATAATTTAAATGTTACTTAGAGTAAAACTCCCGATACCATTTAACGAATGCTTCCACCCCTTCTTTTACACCCACTTTTGGCGTATATCCGGTCGCGTTAAACAGATCCTCTGTATCGGCAAAGGTTTTATAAACATCACCCGGCTGCATCTCGCGGAAATTTTTCTTCGCTTCAATACCCAGAACCGCCTCGATTTCCTGAATAAACGCCATCAGATTAATCGGGCTGCCATGGCCGATATTGTAGACGCGGTACGGTGCCGAACTGGTCGCCGGACTACCGGTTTCCACTTTCCAGTTATTATCACGCTCAGGTACAACATCAGCAATGCGGATAACCCCTTCGACAATATCATCCACATAGGTGAAATCCCGCCACATATCACCATTGTTGTTGATATCGATGGTCTCGCCATCCAGGATACGTTTAGTAAAAATAAAGGGGGCCATATCCGGACGTCCCCACGGGCCATACACGGTGAAAAAACGTAACCCGGTGGTTGGCAGATCATAAAGATGTGAATAGGAGTGCGCCATCAGCTCGTTGGATTTCTTGGTTGCTGCATATAAGGAAACCGGATGATCGACAGAGTCGCTGGTTTTAAACGGCGTACTTTCATTCAAGCCATAAACAGAACTTGAAGAGGCATAGATAAGGTGACCAACGTTATTGTGGCGGCAGGCTTCCA
>JBNKRC010000137.1:0-6440 GCA_050296215.1 Vibrio sp.
AAGAAAGTTGAGCGGTTTGTGGAATCGAATTCATTTTGTTCAGATCATTAAGGTAATTGGTATTAATAGAAGATTGAGCAATCTCATAACGATCAGTTTGTATAGGATTCCGACATGAAATACCAATTTCCGCAAGATTTTTGGTGGGGAAGTGCCTCATCAGCCGCACAGACAGAAGGCGCTGCCGATATCGACGGTAAAGCACCAACCAACTGGGATCACTGGTTCAGCGAACAGCCCCATCGTTTCTTCAATCAGGTCGGCCCGCAACAGACCTCCACTTTTTACCAGAACTATAAAAGCGATATCCAGTTACTTAAGCAGGTCGGCCACAACAGTTACCGGACGTCCATTTCCTGGGCCCGTCTGATCCCTGACGGAACCGGACAACCTAACCCTGAAGCTATCAAATTCTACAATGCGGTTATCGACGAGCTGAAAACCAATGGTATCGAACCCTTTATCACTCTGATGCATTTCGATTTACCTTTCTCTATGCAACAAAAAGGAGGCTGGGAAAACCGCGAAGTTACGGATGCTTTTGCCCACTACGCAAAAACCTGTTTTGAGCTGTTTGGGGACAGAGTAAATTACTGGTTTACTTTCAATGAACCGATTGTGCCAGTAGAGGGCGGTTACCTTTATGATTTCCACTACCCTAATGTGGTGGACTTCAAACGAGCCGCTACCGTTGCCTATCACACCATGCTGGCACATGCCAAAGCAGTGCGGGTATACCGGGAATCAAACCAGACAGGCGATATCGGCATCGTTTTAAACCTGACTCCGTCGTATCCCCGCTCCGATAATCCCGCAGATGTAAAAGCGGCACATATTGCGGATCTATTCTTTAACCGTAGTTTTCTTGATCCGGCGATTAAAGGGGAATATCCGGAAGAGCTGGTTGACCTGCTGAGAAGTTACGAGCAACTCCCTCGTTGTGACTTCGCCGATAAAGCCCTGCTCGCCGATGGAAAGATAGATATTCTCGGCATTAACTATTACCAGCCACGTCGGGTTAAAGCACGCCTGAATGCCGTGAATACAGAAAGCCCGTTCTTCCCGGAATGGTTCTTTGATAACTATGAAATGCCGGGACGTAAAATGAATCCTCACCGCGGCTGGGAAATTTACGAAAAAGGCATCTACGATATTCTGATCAATCTGCGTGATAACTATGGCAACCTGCCCTGCTACATATCAGAAAATGGCATGGGTGTAGAAGGTGAAGAGAAGTTTGTCGAAAATGGCCAGATCAATGACCAGTACCGGATAGATTTTGTTAAAGGTCATCTGCAATGGCTGCACAAAGGCATCAGCGAAGGTGCCAACTGTATCGGCTACCATATGTGGACCTTTATCGATAACTGGTCGTGGATGAATGCCTACAAAAACCGCTACGGCTTTGTCCAGCTTGATCTGGCGACTCAGACACGCACGATTAAGAAAAGTGGTGAGTGGTTTGCGAAAATAGCGAAAGATAATGGGTTTGACTAGCTTTTACATAAAGTATTTGTAGCCGAACACATTTTCATACCAAACGGGAAAAATCATTGATCTGAATGGATATGATTCCACTAACCGATTTAATAAAAAATTGCCTGGTATTTAACCAGGCCATTTTATCAGTTACAGAATAAGAGTTAATTAACCCACATTCTTACGCGCATTCTGGAACATACGCATCCACGCGCCGTTTTCGCCCCAGTTATCCGGATGCCATGAGTTCGCCACTGTGCGGAATACACGCTCAGGGTGAGGCATCATAATGGTGACACGGCCATCAGCAGTAGTCAGACCGGAAATTGCGTTTGGTGAACCGTTCGGGTTGTTTGGATATTGTTGAGTCGGGTTACCCAGATTATCCACATAACGAACCGCAACCGTACCTGACTGTTCAATTGCCGCCAGGTGCGCAGTATCACGAACTTCGACACGACCTTCACCGTGAGAAACCGCGATTGGCATACGGGAACCTGCCATGCCGTCGAAGAAGACAGAATCAGACTTCTGAACTTCTACCAGAGCAAAGCGAGCTTCAAAACGCTCTGATTCGTTACGTACGAAACGAGGCCACAGGTCAGCGCCCGGAATCAGCTCTTTCAGGTTTGAAAGCATCTGACAACCGTTACAAACACCCAGAGAGAAAGTATCCTGACGGTTGAAGAACGCTTCAAACTGATCACGAGCCTGAGCATTGAACAGTACTGATTTCGCCCAGCCTTCACCTGCTCCCAGTACGTCACCGTAAGAGAAACCACCACAGGCAACCAGACCCTGATACTCATCCAGTACCGCCTGACCGGTCAGAATATCACTCATGTGAATATCCACGGCTTCGAAACCGGCACGGTCAAATGCGGCTGCCATTTCAACGTGAGAGTTAACACCCTGTTCACGCAGAATTGCCATCTTAGGTTTCGCGCCTTTGGCAATGTATGGTGCTGCGATATCCTGATTCACATCGAAGCTCAGGTTGACATTCAGACCCGGGTCTGAATTGTCTTTCTTAGCTTCAAATTCCTGGTCTGCACATGCAGGGTTGTCACGCAGTGCCTGCATTTTATGCGTTGTTTCTGCCCAGATAGTGCGCAGTTCAGTACGAGAACGTTCAACGATAGTCTGACCAGCCTGAGTCACAACAATCGTGTCAGATGCATCAACAGAACCGATAACATGTGAACATGCCGCCAGACCATTATCAGCCAGTATAGCCAGAACCGCATCAACGTCGGCCTTGCTTACCTGAACGACAGCACCCAGCTCTTCGTTGAATAGTGCAGCCAGAGCGTCATCGCCTAACGCATCAACATTAACGTTTACACCACAGTGACCGGCAAATGCCATTTCAGCCAGAGTAACGAACAGACCGCCATCACCTTTATCGTGGTAAGCAATCAGTTTGTCCTGGCTAACCAGTGCCTGAATCGCATCGTAGAAACCTTTTAGCTGTTCTGCGCTGTCAACGTCAGCCGGTTTGTCACCAAGCTGTTTGTAAACCTGAGCCAGAGCTGTTGCACCCATGCGGTTCTTACCGTTACCCAGGTCGATAGCAATCAGGCTGGTTTCACCTTTGTCGGTACGAAGCTGAGGCGTCACCGTCTTACGCACATCTTCAACACGCGCAAACGCAGTAATGATTAAAGAAAGCGGAGAAGTCACTTCTTTCTGTTCGCCATTCTCTTCCCATTTAGTCTTCATCGACATGGAGTCTTTACCCACAGGGATAGTCAGACCCAGTGCAGGACACAGCTCTTCACCAACCGCTTTAACCGCTTCGTACAAACCTGCATCTTCGCCAGGGTGACCCGCCGGAGACATCCAGTTAGCAGACAGTTTGATATGTTTAATATCACCGATTTCAGTCGCCGCAATGTTGGTCAGCGATTCAGCAACCGCCAGGCGAGCTGAAGCCGCAAAGTCCAGCAGCGCAACAGGTGTACGTTCACCCATTGACATTGCTTCACCGTGGTAAGTATCGAAACTTGCCGCCGTTACCGCACAGTTCGCAACCGGAACCTGCCATGGACCAACCATCTGGTCACGGGCAACCAGACCGGTTACGCTACGGTCACCGATGGTGATAAGGAATGTTTTCTCAGCAACAGCCGGAAGACGAAGTATGCGATCAATAGCATCGTTTAATTCGATACCAGAGCGCTCTAACGCTACGCCTTCGACTTTCTGCGTCTTCACGTCACGAGACATCTTAGGCGGCTTACCAAGCAGAATATCCATCGGCATATCGATTGGTTTGTTATCGAAATGCGAGTCTTCCAGCGCCAGGTGTTGTTCTTCCGTTGCAATACCTACAACTGCGTAAGGTGCACGCTCACGCTTACAGATAGCATCAAACGCTGGCATATTTTCCGGAGCAACCGCAAGAACGTAACGTTCCTGAGATTCGTTACACCAGATTTCCAGCGGGCTCATGCCAGGTTCGTCGTTTGGCACATCACGTAGCTGGAAGATACCGCCACGATCGCCGTCGTTAACCAGTTCTGGAAGTGCGTTAGAGATACCGCCCGCGCCCACATCGTGAATAAAGGCGATTGGGTTTGCATCACCAAGCTGCCAGCAACGGTCGATCACTTCCTGACAACGACGTTCCATCTCAGGGTTTTCACGCTGTACAGAAGCAAAGTCCAGATCTTCAGCCGACTGGCCTGACGCCATTGAAGACGCCGCACCACCACCAAGACCGATGTTCATTGCCGGGCCGCCTAATACGATCAGGCTTGCTCCAACCGGAATTTCTTTCTTCTCGACGTGTTCTTCGCGGATATTACCCATACCACCGGCAATCATGATCGGTTTATGGTAACCACGAACTTCTTCACCTGCGTGAGAAGTCACTTTCTCTTCGTAAGTACGGAAATAGCCCAACAGGTTCGGACGGCCGAATTCGTTGTTAAATGCCGCACCACCAAGAGGACCTTCAATCATGATATCCAGCGCGTTTACGATACGGCCAGGTTTACCGAAGTCGGTTTCCCAAGGCTGTTCGAAACCAGGGATACGCAGGTTAGATACGGTAAAACCAACCAGACCCGCTTTAGGCTTACCACCGATACCGGTTGCGCCTTCATCACGGATTTCACCACCACTACCGGTTGAAGCACCCGGCCATGGAGAAATTGCTGTCGGGTGGTTGTGCGTTTCCACCTTCATCAGAATGTGCGCCGGTTCGTTGTGATAAGTGTACTGACGAGAGTCAGGGTCTGCGAAGAAACGGCCGACTTCGGAACCCACCATTACCGCAGCGTTATCTTTATAGGCGGACAACACGTAATCAGGTGTGGTTTCGAACGTGTTTTTGATCATTTTGAACAGAGACTTCTCTTGCACAACGCCGTCGATAGTCCAGTCCGCATTAAAGATTTTATGGCGACAGTGCTCTGAGTTAGCCTGAGCAAACATCATCAGCTCGATGTCGTTCGGATTACGGCCAAGTTTGGTAAAGCTGTCCACCAGATAATCAATTTCATCTTCAGCCAGAGCCAGACCCAAAGAAACGTTAGCTTCTTCAAGTGCCTTACGTCCGCCGCCAAGAACATCAACCGGAGTCATCGGTGCCGGTTCTGCAACGTTGAACAGCGCCTGAGCCGCTTCCAGTTCAGTGAATACACTTTCCATCATGCGGTCATGAATCAAACCTTTTACAGCTGCGATTTGCTGTTCGGTCAATTCTGCTGAAGCTTCGATATAGTATGCTGTACCGCGCTCTAAACGTTTTACTTTGTTCAGACCACAGTTGTGAGCGATATCGGAAGATTTAGAAGACCAAGGTGAGATAGTACCCGGACGAGGAGTAACAAGAAGCAACAAACCCTCAGGTTGGTGCCCTTCAATCTTCGGTCCGTAAGTCAGCAATTTTTCCAGCTTCTCCAACTCCTGAGCATCAAGCTCAGCGGTCAGATCGGCAAAATGCATAAACTCAGCATAGATGCCAGTAACTGGCAGGCTTTGCTCACGACATAGTTCAAGAAGTTTGTTAACACGAAACTCAGAAAGAGCTGGGGAGCCACGCAAAATTCTCATGTGCTTAGGTCTCTATTTGCTATTGATTAAGGTGATATTGGAATAAATTCCGCTGGCAATGCATACCGGTCAACAAACCTATACCAATCTCACCTCTTTATGGGGGCGCATTATAAAGGAATTGTGTTTGCGATGTAACACCAAACGCAACCGTTTGCGTCTTTTTTTTCAAATGAGCGATAGGATGTTTAAACCATGAATTTTCCGGCATGAAAACTCACCCTCTCTGCGGCTGGTTAATCAGAAAAATGAAAAACGTCAGCCAATCAGCGATTTTAAGTATAATTATAAAGGATTCGCTCTTAATTTGCTCAATCAAAGAGTTGCCTTTAGAATGCCACTGATATAGAAAACAGTAATGTAACTTTGAGATAACTGATTAATGACAACAATTTTTCGACATTACGCCAGCAAAATCGTTGCCCTATTCTGCTTCGTTGCCTTGTTAGCAGGCTGTCAGATCGATTCCAAACCCAAAAGTGAACTCGATCAGATTCGTGATCGCGGAATTCTCAGAATAGGGACGCTAAATAATCAGCTTTCTTACTTTATCGGCCCGGACGGCCCGTCGGGACTGGACTATGAGCTGGCTCAATCGTTTGCAGAGCAACTGGGTGTCAAACTCGAAATCAAATCTATCTACCGGGCATCCGCACTGTTTCCGGCCTTAAAAAATGGTGAAATCGATATTGTTGCCGGAGGACAGATTCAGACTGCGGATCGTATAAAATCTTTCCGTCCCGGACCGGCCTACTACTATGTCAGCCAGCAGCTCGTTTATAAGAAAGGCAGTTACAAACCCAAGAATGTCGATCGTTTAATCAAAAAAACGAACGAACTGTTAAATAATTCCGTTGCGATCAATGACATCTTATGCGTTGTAAAAGACAGCCAATTTG
>JBNKRC010000138.1:0-6439 GCA_050296215.1 Vibrio sp.
GTATATGAAAATCTCGTACCTTAGTCTGCTGGCAACTCTCGCTTTATCTGGTTATGCCTTTGCGCTTTCAAGTGACTCTGAACAGCCAGTGTATATCGATTCGGACAGCCAACAGCTTGATCTTAAAAGTAATCAGGTTACCTTTACCGGCAACGTCACTCTGTCTCAAGGTTCAATAAATATCAAAGCGGATAAAATTATTGTCATTCGTGAAGCTAAAACTGGTAACATCAACCAAATTCAGGGATTTGGCGAACTTGCGACATTTTCACAAAAAACAGATGACGGAAAAACACTGTTCGGTGAAGCAAGAAAGCTGACATATAAAATGGCTGAAGATCAGCTGACCATGCAGGATCAGGCCATGTTGTCACAGGGAGACAGTGTTATCCGCAGTTCGACAATCCGCTATAAAATCGCCGACCAGACCCTCGTAGCCGACGGAAATCGGAAGCAACGGGTATCAACGGTTATTCAACCTAACACCAACAACTAATAATTTCCTATGGCGACACTAAAAGCAGAGCATTTAGCAAAAAGCTATAAAAAACGTCAGGTAGTTTCTGACGTGAGTCTCGAAGTTAATTCAGGTCAGATCGTTGGCTTGCTTGGTCCGAACGGAGCGGGTAAGACCACCTCTTTCTATATGATTGTTGGTCTGGTTTCACGAGATGAAGGCACCATCAGTATCAACGGCGACGACATCAGTCTGCTACCGATGCACAGCAGGGCCAGAATGGGAATCGGTTATCTTCCGCAGGAAGCCTCCATATTTCGCAAGCTTTCGGTTGAGGATAACATCATGGCGGTACTCCAGACCCGGGATGAATTAAGCCGGGAAGAACGCCAGGACAAGCTTGAAGATTTATTAGAAGAATTCCACATCGGTCATATCAGAAAAAGTGCGGGTATGGCACTATCAGGCGGTGAGCGCCGACGGGTTGAAATCGCCCGGGCACTGGCGGCTAACCCCCACTTCATCCTTCTTGATGAACCTTTTGCCGGCGTGGATCCTATTTCGGTTATCGATATTAAGAAGATTATTGAACATTTGCGCGACCGTGGTCTTGGTGTTCTCATCACGGATCACAATGTACGGGAAACCTTAGATGTTTGTGAAAAGGCCTATATTGTCAGTCAGGGACACTTAATCGCCGAAGGTACGCCGGAAGAAGTGTTAAGCAACACCCAAGTAAAACAAGTTTATCTCGGCGAACAATTCCGTCTATGATTAAAGTATAAGATAAAACCGTTTTTAGAATGAAAAGGTAATCCATACCGAATGAAACCGTCATTACAACTCAAGTTAGGTCAACAGTTAGCGATGACACCTCAGTTGCAACAAGCCATTCGCTTATTGCAGCTGTCGACGCTAGATCTACAGCAAGAGATTCAGGAAGCATTAGAGTCCAACCCATTACTCGATGTTGAAGAATCCTTTGATGATGTAGCGCCTGTAGAAAATACACCAGAAGCAAAATTAGAAGAGAAAGAGGCTACCGCTGAAGTCGGTGATAATGAACCGAAGGACAGCTCTGAAGTTATAGAAAACTCGGAAATCAGCGCCGAACTTGAAATCGATACCACATGGGACGATGTCTACAGCGCCAATACCGGCAGTACCGGTATGGTGATGGACGATGACGCCCCGGTCTACCAGGGTGAGACGACTCAATCTCTCCAGGACTATCTGCTGTGGCAATTGGATCTGACTCCGTTTACCGATACCGATAGTATGATTGCTCATGCAATTATTGATGCTATTGATGACTATGGTTACCTGACTCTTTCTCTTGAAGAGCTCTTAGAGAGTGTCAATTCTGACAGAAATGACATCGAACTGATTGAGCTGGATGAAGTGGAAGCCGTCCGTAAACGCATTCAGCAGTTTGACCCCCTCGGTGTCGCTTCCGTTAACCTGCAGGACTGTCTTCTGCTGCAACTGGCCACCTTCCCTGAAGATACGCCATGGTTAGAAGAAGCAAAATTAATTCTTAGTGAGTATATCGACCAGCTGGGCAACCGGGATTACAAGCTAATCCTGAAAGAAGCCAAACTGAAAGAAGATGAGCTGCGAAATGCGATGCAGCTCATTCAGGCACTGAATCCCCGACCTGGCAGTGACATCAATACCGAACATGCCGAATATGTCATTCCGGATGTCTCTGTATATAAAGATCTCGGCAAATGGGTGGTCACGATTAACCCTGACAGCATTCCAAAATTAAAGATAAATCAGCAATATGCCGAACTCGGACGCGGAAACAGCGCCGACAGCAATTATATCCGGACCAATTTACAAGAAGCAAAATGGCTGATTAAAAGCCTGGAAAGCCGCAATGAAACTCTGCTAAAAGTGGCAAAATGTATTGTAGAACATCAGCGAGATTTCTTCGAATATGGTGAAGAAGCGATGAAACCCATGGTGCTCAATGATGTGGCCTTAGCGGTTGATATGCACGAATCCACCATTTCACGGGTAACCACGCAAAAATACATGCATACCCCAAGAGGAATCTTCGAACTTAAGTACTTCTTCTCCAGCCATGTCAGTACTGATAATGGCGGAGAATGTTCATCCACCGCAATTCGCGCACTGATTAAAAAACTGGTTGCAGCTGAAAATATTGCTAAGCCATTAAGTGACAGCAAAATTGCGGCCCTACTCGCTGAACAAGGGATTCAGGTTGCTCGCCGAACCATCGCCAAGTACCGTGAATCTTTGGGAATAGCCCCGTCAAGTCAGCGTAAACGCCTGCTGTAACCAGGCCTTAACTGAGAAGGAAAGTCTATGCAAATAAATATTAATGGACATCACATTGATCTTACCGACTCAATGCAAGACTATGTACGTACCAAATTTGATAAACTTGAACGCTTCTTTGAGCATATTAATAGCGTTCAGGTTATTCTGCGTGTAGAAAAGATGAAGCAAATTGCAGAAGCAACTCTGCATGTCAACAGCGGCGAAATTTTCGCTGAGGCTGACGATGATAATATGTACGCGGCGATTGATAGTCTGGTGGATAAACTGGTTCGTCAGCTAAATAAACATAAAGAAAAGTTAAGTAATCACTAACCATGCAATTAAGCGATGTATTAGCCCTGGACTGCACCAAAAGTGCAGTCCAGTGTTCAAGTAAAAAGCGCGCTCTGGAAATCATCAGCGAAATCGCAGCTGATTACACAGGGCTGAATGCCAATGAACTGTTTGAATGTATGCTCTCCCGGGAAAAAATGGGGAGTACAGGGATAGGGAACGGCATAGCCATCCCGCACGCAAGAATGACGGGGTTTGATCAGGCAGTCGCAATCCTAATCCAGTGTGAGGAGCCGATTGATTTTGACGCCATAGACAACCGTCCGGTTGATATCCTTTTCGCTCTTCTGGTTCCGGAAGATCAATGTAAAGAACATCTGAAAACACTTGGTTTAATGGCGGCACGTCTTAATGATAAGCTGGTATTAAAAGCACTGCGTAAAGCCGGATCCAATCAGGAACTTTACGACATAATGATCAACCAAGAGAATAGCTGAGTATAGTTTATGCGCATCATCGTCGTCAGTGGTCAGTCCGGAGCCGGAAAAAGTGTCGCCTTACGTGTACTTGAAGACCTGGGCTACTACTGTGTGGATAACTTGCCTGTCGACCTGCTTGATGCATTTATTCTTTCTGTTCATGACAGCAAACAGAATGTCGCGGTTAGTATTGATATCCGCAACCTCCCGAAGGATCCGGAACGCTTTCAACATACGCTGAACAAATTAAAAGATGCCAATGATGTGAGCGTACTGTTCCTCGATGCCAGTCAGGAAACATTACTCAAACGCTATAGCGAAACCCGGCGTATCCATCCGCTTACCCTCTATGACGGCAACCTGTCTCTGGCTCAGGCGATAGAACAGGAACGCGAGCTGTTAGCGCCGCTGCGGGAACATGCTGACTTACTGCTCGACAGTACGGATAAATCCATTCACGATCTTAGCGAAACCGTTCGGATGCGGGTAGAAGGCCGTGAACGCAAAGAATTAGTCATGGTATTCCAGTCATTTGGCTTTAAATTTTGCCTTCCCAGTGATGCCGATTTTGTATTTGACGTACGCTTTTTGCCTAATCCTCACTGGCAGCCTGATTTACGCCCGTTTACCGGTCTGGATGCCCCGGTGAAATCTTTCCTTGAAAATCATCCCGATGTCATGGAAATGAAGCATCAGATTCAGACGTTTATTGAGTTCTGGCTGCCTTCTCTGCAAACCAACAACCGCAGCTATCTGACGGTGGCTATCGGATGTACCGGAGGCAAACACCGTTCCGTTTATCTGACCCAGCAAATTGGTGAATATTTCTTACAACTGGGCCATCAGGTACAGATTCGCCATACCTCATTAGAAAAAAACTTTTAGGATGATTCCAATGCCTCAATTGAGCAGAACAGTGTTAATTCAGAACCGTCTTGGCTTGCATGCCCGCGCTGCCATGAAACTTGTCGAGCTTGCTCAGTCTTTCGAATCTATTTTGACAATCCAGAGTCAGGAAGGTAAGGAAGCCACGGCAGACAGCGTAATGGGACTGCTGATGCTTGAATCCGCTCAGGGACAGTACATTACCATTTCTGCGGAAGGCAGTGATGCCGAAAAGGCATTAGATTCGGTATGTTACCTGATTGAAGATAAATTTGAAGAAGACGAATAATCTGATACCCCTGATAAAAATTTTACTTCTCTGAAATAAGTTCTTATTAAATAAGCGCTAAAATTCAGTTACTATTAGCCAAATAATAATGAGATGTAGAGGGGGAATAAAATGGCAGAGCAAATTGAATACGATCAAGCTCACCTGACCCTCCAAGAGATTGCAGATGCGTTAGATGACGGCCGTTTTGTCCATGTTCGCCGTCAGTTGCAGGATATGGAACCGGAAGATATTGCGATTCTTCTGGAAGCATCTCCAAGGAAGAGCCGTCAGGTCCTCTGGCAGCTTACCGATCCCGAAGACTACGGTGAAATCCTCGATGAATTAAGCGAGGATGTCAAAGATGCGCTGGTGTCAACCATGGCTCCCGAATTGCTTGCAGAAGCAACCGAAGGCATGGACACCGATGACGTTGCTTACGTATTACGTAGCTTACCGGACGATCTGTCTAAAGAAATTCTTTCTCAGATGGATGCCGCCGATCGGCTGCGGGTCGAAATGGCCCTTTCTTATCCGGAAGATACCGCCGGCGGATTGATGAACACCGACGTTATTACCATTCGTGGTGATGTGGATGTTGATGTTGTGCTTCGTTATCTGCGAATGAAAGGTGAATTACCTCAGACTACCGATGCGCTCTACGTGATTGATGAAGAGAGTAAACTGATTGGTCATCTGTCACTCACTACATTAATCACAACACAGCCGGATATAAAAGTTTCCGATGTGATGGATGATGCCGACGAAGCCATTCCTGTCGATACAACCGATTCAGATGTCGCCAGCCTGTTTGAACGGCGTAACTGGGTATCGGCACCGGTTGTTGATGAAAATGGCCATCTGGTAGGCCGAATTACCATCGATGACGTAGTCGATGTTATCCGTGAAGATGCCGAACACACCATGATGAGTCTGGCGGGTATGGATGATGAGGAAGATACCTTTGCTCCGGTATTCAAATCCGCTCGCAAACGAAGCATCTGGCTCGGTGCAAACGTACTTGCGGCTCTGGCTGCGGCGTCGGTTTCAAACCTGTTTGAATCTACGCTGGACCAAATGGCGGCAGTCGCAGTCCTGATGACGATCGTCCCTTCCATGGGCGGTGTGGCCGGTAACCAGACCGTTGCTCTGGTTATCAGAGGGCTGGCTTTAGGTCATATCGGTGAAAGTAACAAACGTGAGCTGCTGCTTAAAGAAGCGGCCGTTGGTTTACTGAATGGCATAACCTGGGCAGTGATCATCGGTACAATCGTAATGCTGTGGAAAGGCAGTATTATGCTTGGCCTGTTTATCTCATGCGCCATGCTGACCAATTTGCTGGTCGCGGGTATTGCCGGCGTATCCATTCCGATTATGCTGAAAAAGATGAATATCGATCCTGCACTCGCAGGCGGCATGGCTTTAACCACGGTCACCGATGTGGTCGGGCTGTCTGTATTTTTAGGACTGGCAACGCTGTTTATTTAACCGGATAGTTTTCATTATCCGATACTATAACAACCGAGGGCTTCTCAGCCCCCGGACGGTAGTATAACCGGAATTACTCACCCGCGACTTTCATAGATTCCAGCAGAATAGAGCCGGTCTGGATCTGAGAACGCACATCCACATCATTACCCACCGCAACAATATTGGAGAACATATCTTTAAGGTTACCGGCAACGGTGATTTCCGAAACCGGGTACTGGATTTTACCATTTTCAACCCAGAATCCGGCTGCGCCGCGGGAATAATCACCGGTAACAA
>JBNKRC010000139.1:0-6387 GCA_050296215.1 Vibrio sp.
ATAAGATCTACACTATTGAGAACATCTAATGCTCTTTGCGTGATATCACCCAAATTCCCTATTGGAGTTGGTACGATATAGAGAGTTGGGCAATCTGCCACGGAATTTATTTTTTGTGTCATTTGTTTACCATCACTTCAAAGACTATTATAGAACCCATATTTACTGGAATAATGAACGACCTCATGGCTAAGACTAACCACTTGAAACGCAGTTTACCACGCCTAATCACTCCGGTTGCACTGGCAATTGCTCTGGCGGCGTGTTCATCAGCCCCACCACCACAAGAAACCGTCGACATCACCAGTACGCCAACCCGTTCCTCTCAAGAGTACTTGCTAAGAGCAGATACCAGTCAGGGGAGTATACAGAATGACTGGCTGATTATGGCTCTGAAAGCGGCAATCCAGGCGAATGACATTGGTAAAGCAAACTTATTGCTGTTTAAATTAAGCAAAAAAGATCTTTCCGAAACTCAGCTTGCCGAATGGCAACTCGCCCGGGGTCGGCTTTTACTTGACCGCAAGCAGTACATTGCGGCACTCAAGCAATTTACTTTCGAACCCTGGTGGAAGCTGCCGGAGACTCAATGGCTGAGTTTTTACCAGACCAAAGCAGAGATATTTACCGGCCTGGAACGCTGGTCAGAAGCAAGCCGCTCGTTGATCGAAGTCTACAAATTAAGTCATGAGGCAGAGAAACCAGCCATTGCAGAGCAAATCTGGCAAAATATCAGTCGGTATACACAAACCGAACTGGAAAATCTGAAGATTGGCCCGGACGAATATCAGTTAAAAGGCTGGGTTGAACTCGCAACTTACATGAAATCGCTTGATACCGATTTCGCGCAGTTGCAAAAAATCATTGAACAATGGCTCACCGAACACCCTTACCATCCGGCTGCCATCTATACTCCGCAATCGATCACCGATTTGCTGGAAATGAAAATAACCATTCCTCAGCATACCGCGTTACTGCTGCCGCTTTCAGGCAAGTTCTCCAAACAGGCGCAGATTATTCGCGACGGCTTTATGTTCGCCATGGTGAACGACAAAGGGCGCAATCCTAACGCGACATTGCAAATTATCGATACTCAGGCGCAGCCGTTAACTCAAACCGTATCAGAGCTGACCGATAGCAATATTGATTTTATCATCGGCCCGTTAGTTAAAGAGAATATTCTGCAGTTGAAACAGGTGATGCGTGAACAGGGCCGTCCGATCCCGATGCTGGCGCTGAATATTCCGGATAGTATCGACAGCACCCCAAATACCTGTTACTTCGGCCTGTCTCCCGAACAGGAAGCAAGCCAGACAGCGAAATATCTGGCAAAAGAAGGTTATCAATATCCAATGGTGCTCGCTCAGGAAGGCAGCTATGGAAAACGGGTAGCAGATGCCTTCGATAGCGAATGGGAAAAATACAGCGATCATCCGGTCGTGATCAGTTTTCTTGATGCTAAGAATAAAATGCAACGCAATATTAATACGGTATTCGGACTTCAGGAAAGTCAGCAGAATATTGCCCAAATGCAATCAATTCTGGGCTTTAATCTGGAAAGTCAGCCGCGCAGCCGCAGAGACATTGATGCTGTCTATATCATTGCCGGCAGCTCTGATCTGACACTAATCAAGCCATTTATTGAAGTAGCCGTCAATCCGGAAGCACCTCAGCCTAAGCTCTTTGCAAGCTCGCGCAGTAATACTGATGAAGAACAATACGAAGATCTTAGCGGCATGCTATTCAGTGAAATTCCGTTATTAGTTTCCCCGGACAGTGAAATTAAAGCACAGATGCAAGCTATCTGGCCCGATGCATCAAATGCCGAAACGCGTTTACGAGCAATGGGAATGGATGCTTATACACTGGTCAATGAACTACCACAAATGAAGGCCGTCAGTGGTTATGAAGTTTCCGGCGAAACCGGCAGACTTAGCATCAACGACCAATGTATCGTTCAACGTCAAATGAGTTGGACCGAGCATGGTTCCCACGAATAAACGCGCCATCGGTGAGTTTTACGAACAGGCTGCTGCCGACTATCTGGCCGGCAGCGGCCTCCGGCTGATAGAAAAAAATTTCACCTGTAAGACCGGAGAACTGGATTTAATCATGCAAGACAGGCAAACTCTGGTTTTCGTAGAAGTAAAATATCGCCATGATAACCTCCATGGTCATGCCGCAGAAATGGTTACGCCTCAGAAAGCCCGTAAAGTCATTAAAGCCGCATACTACTGGATGATGAAAAAAGGATATTCTCCTTATACGATTGATTTTCGCTTTGATGTCATTGCCATTCACAATCAGGGTAATGATATTGATTGGTACAAAAATGCAATAACTCAGGATTAGGCAATGCTCGAGAGCATTAAAGCAAGTTTCACCGAAAGTATTCAGATTCAAATAGCCGCAGCAGAAGCTCTGCCCGATGCGATTACTCATGCCGCTCAGGCCATGGTAGCAACATTACTTAATGGTAATAAGATTCTTTGCTGTGGTAATGGTGGTTCATCAGCCAACGCCCAACAGTTTTCAGCCTGCTTACTCAACCGGTTTGAAACCGAGCGCCCCAGTTTACCTGCCTTAGCGCTTACTGCTGACAATACCACTATGACAGCCGTCGCTAACGACTATCACTACAACGATATCTTTTCTAAACAAGTTCGTGCGTTTGGTCAGCCCGGTGACATTTTACTGGCAATATCGACCAGTGGTAACAGCCACAACATAATCAAGGCGATGGAAGCAGCCGTAACCCGTGATATGACCATTATTGCCTTAACGGGTAAAGATGGCGGTGAAATGGCGGGCTTGCTTGGAGAAAACGATGTGGAAATCCGTATTCCCTCCCATCGGACCGCCCGGATTCATGAAGTTCATCTGGTCACACTTCACTGCCTTTGTGATTTGATTGACCAGGTATTATTCCCCGCACACGAAGATTAAGAATGAAAAATTTAACACTTTTAATCACCCTTTCCCTGGTCACCATGCTCTCTGGCTGTGTCGGTCTGTTTTTCGCCGGAGCCGCAACAACCGTAAACATTTTGACGGATCCTCGTACGACTCAGGAAATCTGGGATGATAATTATATTGAAGCCGAAGTCACAGGCTTAATTCAAAAACCACCATACCGTTCTAAATCACGCATTGTCTCAAGCTCATTCCGCGGTTCAGTCGTTCTGATGGGACAGGCTATCGAACCAGGTCTGCTACACTCGCTGGAAGAAGACGTCGCCAAAATAAAAGGGGTTAAATCCGTTCACGATCAGGTTCGCATCCGAGAGCCATTATCAACCGCGGAATTAAGCAAAGACACCTGGATAACAACCAAAGTCAAATCAGCTCTGGTGACCAACAACGACCTTAGCGGCGTAAAAATTAAAGTGATTACCGAAAATAAAGAAGTCTTCCTGTTCGGGTATGTTTCCCACCAACATGCAGATAAAGCAACGGAAATTGCACGTAACATTTCAGGCGTAACCCAGGTTATCCGGGCATTTCAATATGGTGATTAATATCAGTTGAAGTCGGATGGTAAATGAGGTTTGAATTCAGACGATAAAAAAGCAGCGAAACTTCGCTGCTTTTTTATTTATCCGACCATTTAACTATTTGATAATCCGTAAACTCGGCTTACCTTTCGGCCTTGGTGCCGACGGTTCCTGAGGTTCATTCTCTTCCTCAGTCATTTCCGTAGCCAGTGACAAACCGGAATCAGAATCTTCGGCATCAAACATCGCCGCTCCTTCCTCCAGTATATCTAAATAAGCCTCTTCAGGTTCAAACATCGTTCCTGCGCCATTTTCCCGGGCATAAATAGCCTGGACGGCATAAACAGGGACAATGACCGAATGAGGCGTTCCGCCAAAACGAGCATTAAACGAAACGCAATCATTACCAAGTTCTAAATTACCAACGGCACGTGGCGCGACATTTAATATAATTTGTCCGTCCTGCACAAACTCGACAGGGACGCGCACGCCGGTAAGAGTGGCATCCACAACCAAATGTGGAGTTAAATCATTATCTACCAGCCAGTCATAAAATGCCCTTAACATATAAGGGCGGCGTGGTGTCATATCAACAATTTCCATTAGCCACGAACCTTTTAATTAGCGCGCCAGACGCATCTCACGTTCCGCTTCAGTCAGAGAAGCCAAGAATGAATCACGTTCAAATACCCGGTTCATGTAAACTTTAAGTTCTTTTGAACCCGGGCCGACCAAATCAATGCCCAGAACAGGCAGACGCCACAATAAAGGAGCAAGATAACAGTCAACCAGGCTGAACTCTTCACTCATAAAATATTCAAATTCAGCAAAAATAGGCGCAAGAGTCAGCAAATCATTACGTAGCTTATTACGCGCTGTCTCAGCTTCTTCAGCAGTACCGTTTACAATTTTATTCGCCAAAGAGTACCAGTTTTTTTCGATACGGTAGATCATCAAACGGCTGTTACCACGAGCAACCGGGTAAACAGGCATCAATGGAGGATGAGGGAAACGCTCGTCCAGGTATTCCATGATGATTTTTGAGTCATACAAAGCAAGTTCACGATCGACAAGTGTAGGTACTGACTTATATGGGTTTAGCTCAATGAGTTCCGCAGGTAAGTTAGATTCATCAACCAACTCAACTTCAACACTGACACCTTTCTCAGCCAGAACGATACGTACCTGGTGACTATAAATATCAGATGCACTTGAAAACAGAGTCATCACAGAACGTTTATTGGCAGCAACAGCCATGGAACCCTCCAGCACACAATAATAATAAAAACAATGGAGGCAAGCCTCCATTGATAATTCAAAACTCTGACAAACAGCGTGACATAGTAGCATAATTAGTGCACATCACGCCAACATTCTTTCACGAATACATAACTACGGTATCTTACGCTGTCAATTGAGCCGGAATTCACCCGCCCGGATAACAAAAAAGCCCGGCCGGAGCCGAGCTTTTTTAGCACATAACAAGCAGTAATCTGCTCGCCAATCTTCGTAAAAAGATTAACGTTTAGAGAACTGTGGACGACGACGTGCTTTGCGTAGACCAACTTTCTTACGTTCAACGCAACGAGCATCACGAGTTACATAACCCGCAGCACGCAGTGCCGGACGTAGAGATTCGTCATATTCCATAAGAGCGCGTGTGATACCGTGACGGATCGCACCAGCCTGACCAGAAATACCACCACCTTTAACAGTGATGTACAGGTCTAGCTTCTCAACCATCTCAACTAGCTCTAGAGGTTGTTTAACAACCATGCGAGAAGTTGGACGACCGAAATACTCGTCTAGAGTACGCTTGTTGATTACGATGTTGCCGCTGCCTGGTTTAATGAAAACACGTGCAGCTGAGCTTTTGCGACGGCCAGTGCCGTAGTATTGATTCTCTGCCATTTTCGAAATCCCCAATTAGATGTCTAGTACTTTTGGTTGTTGAGCAGCATGGTTGTGCTCAGCGCCGGCGTAAACTTTAAGCTTACGGTACATAGCACGGCCTAGAGGACCACGTGGTAGCATACCTTTAACCGCTAGCTCGATTACCATTTCTGGTTTGTGGTCAATCAGCTTATCAAAAGTGATTGATTTCAAACCGCCAGGGAACTCAGAGTGACGGTAGTAAGTTTTCGCAGCTGCTTTGTTACCTGTTACAGCAACTTTCTCAGCGTTAACAACGATGATGTAATCACCAGTGTCTACGTGAGGAGTGTATTCAGCTTTGTGTTTGCCACGTAGGCGAGATGCAATTTCACTTGCTAGACGACCTAGAGTTTTACCTTCTGCGTCTACAACATACCAGTCGCGTTTTACAGTTTCTGGTTTAGCAACGAAAGTTTTCATGCTAATAATAACCCGTTTAATTAAATTTACACTTCAGGAGCAGTTGCTCCCACTGTCTAAGAGCCCGATCATCACCCCTTCGAGTGTTCAGCACTCTCGGCCTAAAAAGACCTGCAGTAACGGTGGGTCGCAGGATTATAGAGAAGAGCGAAGAAAAAATCATCTTTTTTTGCTGAAAAAGTTAAGAAAAATGCCCGATCATCCCAGATGGGCCTTACCCAGGTATTCATGGCTCTGCATTTCACTCAGCCTTGAGCGACAACGCTGAAACTCAAACTCCAGCCGGCCGGTGGTATAGAGCAGTGTCAGCTCAACCTGCGCAGAAATAATCAGCTTCACATGACGCTCATAGAATTCATCCACCAGAGCAATAAAACGCCGGGCTGCATCATCCGAATCTATACCCATCTGCTTCACGTCCGCCAGCAGTACTGTATGATAATTTTTTGATAATTCAATATAATCATTCTGACTTCTGGCACTTTCACATAACTGCTCAAAGGTAGCGAACAAAATTCCGTTCGTTGCTTTTAGCACT
>JBNKRC010000140.1:0-6359 GCA_050296215.1 Vibrio sp.
CGGCCGGAGTCGGGACTTTTGGCATACAATCTTTAATATCGCCGAACCATAAGTCCAGAGTCACTGCCCCGTCAGCTAAAACGATTCGGTGACATTCAGGAACGGTGATCGGATAGAATTTTTGTAACTCCTGCGCATAGCCCGATAATTCAGGCCAGGACTGATGTGCTTTAATTAGATCAGATTTACTGAGCGGATACTTCTCAAAGCTGATAAAATGCAGAGCTTGTAATGGAGCTTCAGGATTTTGTTTCCTGAACTCATCAAACCAATGCCATACAGCAAGGAAATTCAGACCGGTACCAAAACCTGTTTCACCGATGATAAAGCGCTGCTGAGTTGTTTGCTGCCAGCGTTCAGGCAGGTGGTTTTGTTTAAGAAAGACATAGCGTGTCTCTTCCAAACCGTTGACGTTGGAAAAATAAACATCATCAAATTGGTCGGAAACAGGAGTGCCAGCCTCGTTCCAGTCGAGATTAGCGTTGGTAATTATGGTCATAATTAAGAAATCTTTTATTGAGATGTGCAATATTGTTAAGTTGATTGTACGAATTTCTTGGAAAGCTGACCACTTTTGTTATCCTTGTTGGCTATTATCTAGCAGAATTTTGAATTATAGGAATGTCATATGAAACGAGTCGTAATCACCGGTATGGGTATTGTTTCAAGTATCGGTAACAACGTCGAAGAAGTGCTAGCATCGCTTAAGGCCGGAAAGTCTGGTATTACAGCGTCTGAACAGTTCAAAGAGCATGGCCTCCGTTCTCAGGTTTGGGGTGATCTGAAGATCAATCCGGCTGAGCATATCGATCGTAAGCAAATGCGCTTTATGGGTGATGCGGCTGCGTATGCATACCTATCTATGGAACAGGCAATTGCTGATGCAGATCTGACTCCGGAACAAGTATCAAACGACCGTACAGGTATCGTTGCCGGTTCGGGAGGTGCTTCTGGCGCAAATCAGGCAATTGCAGTTGAGACATTGGCGACAAAAGGTGTTAAGCGCGTTGGCCCATATATGGTTCCTCGTACCATGTCTTCAACCGTTTCTGCCTGTCTTGCGACACCATTTAAAATCCGTGGTGTGAACTACAGTATGAGTTCGGCATGTGCAACTTCTGCACACTGTATCGGTAATGCCGTTGAACTTATCCAGTTAGGAAAACAGGACATCGTGTTTGCCGGTGGTGGTGAAGAACTTCACTGGACCTCGACTATGATGTTTGATGCGATGGGAGCATTGTCTACTAAGTACAATGACACACCTGAAAAAGCTTCTCGTACTTACGATGCTGATCGCGACGGTTTCGTTATTTCAGGCGGTGGCGGTATCGTTGTGGTTGAAGAATTAGAGCATGCACTGGCACGTGGTGCGAAAATCTACGGTGAAATCGTAGGTTATGGTGCAACATCAGATGGTTACGACATGGTAGCACCATCTGGTGAAGGCGCGGTTCGTTGTATGAAAATGGCAATGCAAGGCGTCGACAAAATCGATTATGTGAATACACACGGTACATCAACGCCTGTTGGTGATGTAAAAGAACTGGGCGCGATTCAGGAAGTGTTCGGTGCGAACAGCCCGGCAATTTCTGCAACCAAAGCGATGACCGGTCACGCTCTGGGCGCTGCTGGTGTGCATGAAGCCATTTACTCAGCATTAATGCTGAATCATGGTTTTATTGCGCCAAGCATCAACATCGAAAACCTTGACGAAGCGGCTGCTGGTTTAGATATCGTTTCTGAATATCGCGAGCAGGAACTGACCACAGTAATGTCAAACAGCTTTGGCTTTGGTGGTACTAACGCAACGCTTGTTATCAAAAAATATCAGGGTTAATTATCATCACCGGATGACCCAGGGTTGTCTGAGTGATAAGTTAACACCATAGTAAAAGTACCCGGCTAAACAGCCGGGTACTTTCATTAATCAGCCACCATTCTTACTTACGCAATAGTTAGTGCCGATGAAAATCCTAGTTGATGAAAATATGCCTTATGCTGAATCTTTGTTCAGTCAGTTAGGTGAAGTCATTCTTAAGCCCGGGCGTACCTTAACGGTCGATGATCTGATTGATGTTGATGCATTGATGATTCGTTCGGTGACCAAAGTAAATCAGTCATTACTGGAAAAAGCGAATAAGCTCAGATTCGTCGGAACGGCAACTGCCGGGATGGATCACGTCGATCAGGCGCTGCTTGAAGCAAAAGGTATCACATTTACCGCGGCACCCGGTTGCAATAAAGTGGGGGTTGCCGAGTATGTGTTCAGTTCACTGATGGTACTGGCCCAGCAGCAGGGGTTTTCAATTTTCGATAAGACCATCGGTATTGTCGGAGCGGGGCAGGTAGGCAGTTATCTGGCTGATTGCTTAACCGGTATCGGTCTTAACGTATTGATTAACGATCCGCCCAAGCAGGCAGGGGGTGACAGCCGGACGTTTACTCCGCTTGAAACAATACTTGAACAGGCAGATGTGATTACTCTGCATACGCCGCTGATAAAAAATGGTGAATGGCCAACTTATCATTTAATTGACGGTGATGTTTTATCCAAGCTGCGTGGTGATCAGATTTTGATTAATGCGGCCCGCGGCCCGGTAGTGGACAACCAGGCGCTGAAAGTCCGGTTAGCTGCACAGGATGGATTTACTGCGGTACTGGATGTGTTCGAATTCGAGCCTCAGGTCGATTTGGAATTACTGCCGATGCTGGCGTTTGCCACTCCGCATATCGCCGGCTACGGACTGGAGGGCAAAGCCAGAGGTACGACCATGATTTTCAACCGTTATTGCGAATTTCTTGGTCTGGACTCCGTTGCTGATCCTGCGACGCTGTTGCCTGTTGCTCCGGTGCCGCTGATGCAGCTATCCCGTGCCTGGGATGAAGCCACACTGTATAATTTAATTCAGATGGTGTACGACGTCAGACGTGATGACGCGCTTTTCAGACGTGAAATCGCGACGCCGGGAGCATTTGACGCTATGCGCAAATCGTATTGGGATCGCCGTGAATATAGTGCGATCACGTTAGTGGGGAATGAACAGACAAATTTGATCCCGCTGGCGAAACTAGGTTTTCAAACAGAGGTTAAGCAATGAGCCAACAATTTAATGTCGCCATACTCGGTGCAACCGGAGCTGTGGGTGAAACCATGATCGACGTATTGCAGGAACGGGAATTTCCGTTAGGGAATCTCTACCTGCTTGCAAGTGAACGCAGCGAAGGAAAGTCGTATCGAGTAAATGGCAAATCCGTTTATGTGCAGAACGTTGAGGATTTCGATTGGTCTCAGGTTCATATTGCTTTATTTTCTGCCGGTGCAGAGCTTTCTGAAAAATGGGCGCCGATTGCGGCAGATGAAGGGGTGATCGTTATAGATAACACCTCTCAGTTCCGTTATGACTACGATATTCCTCTGGTGATTCCAGAAGTGAATCCGGAAGCGATTGCTGATTTTCGCAACCGGAATATTATCGCCAATCCTAACTGTTCCACTATCCAGATGCTGGTGGCATTAAAGCCGATCCATGATGCGTTTGGTATTGAACGAATTAACGTGTGTACTTACCAGTCCGTATCCGGTGCGGGCAAGTCCGGTATCGATGAACTGGCCGGGCAAACAGCCAAACTGCTTAATGGTATCCCGGCGGAGTCTGAAGTATTCAGTCAGCAAATCGCTTTTAACTGCCTGCCGCAAATTGACCAGTTTATGGAAAATGGTTACACCAAAGAAGAGATGAAAATGGTGTGGGAGACACAGAAAATCTTTAATGATCAGATGATTACTGTGAATCCGACTTGTGTTCGTGTCCCGGTATTCTATGGGCATGCGGAGGCGATTCACCTTGAGACCAGAACGCCTGCTGATGCTCAGCAGGTGATTGATTTACTTGAGCAGGCAGAGGGCATTCAGGTCTTTACCGGGCATGATTTCCCGACTCAGGTACGGGATGCCGGTGGTAAAGATCATGTGATGGTTGGCCGTATTCGTAATGACATCAGTCACCACAGTGGAATCGATCTGTGGGTTGTGGCAGACAATGTCCGCAAGGGTGCTGCAACTAATGCGGTACAAATTGCCGAATTGCTGATTAATGACTATCTGTAATTTATGAATAAAAAAGGGTCAGCATATATTACGCTGCCCCTTTTTTTATTTGACTATTTTTTAACGTGGTTTATGTGCGTCCGGATCATTTTTACAACTGCCATCGCCACACTTACCGTAAAGGTAAAGGCTGTGGTTGGTCAGAGAAACGTTGTATTTTGCCGCAATCTCTTTCTGACGCTGTTCGATAATTTCATCTGAGAATTCAATAACTTCGCCACAATCTAGGCAAACCAGATGATCGTGGTGATGTTGAGATGAGAGTTCAAATACGGATTTCCCGCCTTCAAAATGGTGGCGGGTTACAATTCCGGCATCATCAAACTGATTCAATACCCGATAGACAGTTGCCAGTCCGATTTCTTCACCAAGGTCAATTAATTTTTTGTATAGGTCTTCAGCACTTATATGCTGACTCTCCGGTTGCTGCAATAATTCTAAGATTTTAAGTCTCGGCAGGGTAACTTTGAGACCAGCATCCTTGAGTGCTTGGTTATTATCAGACATAGACTTTCCTGTTGGTGATCTGCGTTCTGCAACTAAATATAATTTCAGCGGTTATTATAGGTTAGTATATGCCAACAATAAACCACTAACTTTCAAGGGGTAATTGGTTACATTGATTATTGTTGCTTGAATCACTTGTTATACCATTCTAGTAAAGTTTCTGGTCATCTTGGATGTGATGGAACAAACATACAAGGGCATGGATGCCCTTTCTCTCTAAATAAAAAGCAAGCGAACAGGGATGTCTTGAGCGGTTTGTGGAATCATGTCCATTTAGATCAACAATTTTTCCCGTTTGGTATCAGACGGTAGTTACTTATTTTGTTTGAAATAAAAAAGCCTCCGAATCCGGAGGCTGCTTATTCTGAAGTAATTCGGCGACTTAATTGTCTAATTCTGCCAGGCACATCTCATCATAAATTTTTTGTACCCATCCGGTCACACGCTCTTCGGTCAGTTCTGGTTGACGGTCTTCATCAATGCACAGGCCAATAAAGTTGTTATCGTCTACCAGTGCTTTTGACGCTTCGAACTCATAACCTTCGGTAGGCCAGTAGCCCAGAATGGTGGCGCCTCGGGCTTCAACGATATCACGCAGTGTTCCCATCGCATCACAGAAATATTCAGCGTAATCTTCCTGATCGCCGCAACCAAACAGTGCTACCAGTTTGCCCGAAAAATCAATTGCTTCCAGCTCAGGGAAGAAATCATCCCAATCGCATTGAGGTTCACCGTAATACCAGGTCGGGATACCGAAAAGAAGAAGATCGAAATTATCAATGTCTTCCTTGCTGCTTTTCGCGATATCTTGGACATGAACGAGTTTTGAACCCAGTTGTTTCTCGATCATTTTCGCGACAGCTTCAGTATTACCCGTATCGCTACCGAAGAAGATACCTACACTTGCCATATAACTGTTACCTTTCATTGTCTTGGTTAAGGGTATAATCCAATAAAATTGTATCGGATGGGACTCCCCGAATAATTTCGCGAACTATACCACTGTTATTCGCTAAAGTTAATCGTCACCCGACGATGGAATTCACACAAGTCCGGAAGCATTAAGGCTGGTAATGAATTTGCGGATAATCTTCAGGACTTCCTGTGGTTTTTCGGCATGTAACCAATGCCCGGTATTCGCGACGATGTGAGCTTTGGCCCGGGGGAACTGTTCTGCGATAAGCGCTTGATGTTCGGGGCGGATGTAGTCCGAATTACCGCCTTTAATAAATAGAGTTGCAATATGGCAACGGGGCACCGGGTTCCAGCCGATAATTGCGGAATAGTTGTGATACAGGCTCTCCACATTAAAACGCCAGGTGAAGTGGTCATCCGGCTTATATAATGATTTGCCTAAAAATTGACGGACGCCTTCTGTTTCAATGTGTCGGGCAAGAATATCCATTGCCTGCCGGCGTGACCCGGTTTTTTTTGCCTTTACGGCAAACAATCCGGAAAATACTTCATCGTGTCGGCGCTGTGTATAAGCGACCGGAGACATATCCAACACGATTAATCCGGCCAATTTTTGCGGAATAAATTCAGACAGCTTCATCGCAACTTTGCCGCCCATTGAGTGGCCGATGACCAGGGCAGAATCAATGTCCAGTGTTTCAAGGCAGTTTACAACATCTTGTGCCATTTCTTCATAGGTATGTCGATCACTGTGGAAAGATTCTCCATGGTTGCGTAAATCGATACTAATCACCTGATGATCATTTTTGAGATCACGAGCAAGTAA
>JBNKRC010000141.1:0-6354 GCA_050296215.1 Vibrio sp.
GTTCCAGCCAGACAGATCAATATTTATCAATAACTTGTGCTCCTCATTACATAAAGAGGCGATATTGATTACCGGCAACTGACTACGAAACCGGGCTGTGAGGATTATCTTGTTACCTTTGCTAAGAGCAGCGCGGCATAATTTCAGTATTTTCTCGGAATCCAACTGATGAGCATTTTCAACAATCTGAATGCCTGAATTGCTCTTATACTGTGCAATTAACCAGGGTGCAGCAGCCTCTTCCTGACTGGTAAGAATGATGACATCTTTTGACGCGATTAGTTGTTTCAGTTCTGCCTGCATAAATAATCCCTATGTAAAAACGCAAAGATAAGAAAATATTACACACATCATGCGATCATAGAATGGATAGAAATTGCAAAACAGGTAAAAACCGACAAAACTTTGTGTAGGTTCACATCGGTGCCCCATAAATAAAAGTGGTGTCGAAATGGACAGAAACATATCAACTCACCGTCATTAGGGGAAAGTAAATGAGTTCCACGAAACATAAGTTGACCATGCTAACGATGATACCGGTGGTCATACTGCTCTTTGTCGATACAGGCGCATTCGCACAAACCAAGCAAGAGCAGGTTCATCATATGTCCCATCAGGTAATGCCATTCGACATGACCAAAACTATTCACGTTTTCAATATGACAGAATCAGGCGGCGTTCAGAAAGTTTTGGCGAAAACCCCAAAAGAAGCCGACCAAATCCGACCTATTCGGCGACATTTAGGTCATGAAGCGGAAATGTTTAAACACGGGAATTATTCAGACCCGACAAAACTACATGGCGTTGACATGCCCGGAATTGCGGAACTTAGTGCTAACCCCTCAAAGGTTAAAGTGTCATATTCAGATCTTCCTGAAGGCGCACAGATTATCTTTGAAGCTAAGGATTTAAGTATGGTGACAGCCATACACAGGTGGTTCGGTGCTCAGCTTTCCGAGCATGGATCAGATGCAAAAGCGGAGTGATGAATAATTGCAGTGCCCACGCACCGTAGACACTGCACTCCGCATTAACTATTGAATTCAATGAGTAATAATTTATTGAGTCAGTTAATCCCGCAACATAACGTCAAGCTGGTCCACCAACTCCGCCCAGTCGGCATCTTGTTCGATAGCCTGTTTCAAAAAAGCCGATTGTGAAGCCGTCCAAAAACTCGCTTCATGTATCGGAGCCGCATCTCGGTTATGCCGATGGTTGTTCACGAAGTCTTTAATTTCTTCCGGCGAATTCCCCAGGCCTAGCTGTTCGAATAGTTCCGCCATTCCGTGTTGATACATTTCCATAATCAGCCTCCTAAACTGCGTTCCTTTACCAGAAGTATATACGCTGTTCAGAAAAGTGTTGGAACTACGTCTGCCACTACGCTTCCCTTGCCCCCCGTTAGCTATCTGTAGAGTGAAAGATAAAAAATAATTCAGGTAGGGTCTTCGCTCCTACTTTGTTTTATGATTGAACTCATTTATCCATTAAGGAACGCATTACGGAATGCACCCTTGGAATACCGCAGTAAAAACAGTGCTCGAACCTTTGGCAAATAGTGATAATGCGCTTCATATGCAGGCATACATGCGCGACCAGTTTCAATTTTTTGGGATTCAATCAACGCCGAGGAGAGAGGCGCTGAAGCCTCTTTTTTCAAATGAACAACTCCCCGGGATAGAAGATTTACCTGGTATTGTCCGAGAACTGTGGTTACTTCCTGAGAGGGAGTTTCAATTGATCGCAGTTGACTTGCTAATTAAACGTAAAACCCAGTTACCAGCAACATTCTTATCTGAAGTAGAGTGGCTTATCATCACGAAATCATGGTGGGATACGGTTGATATGCTTGCCTCACACATTGTTGCCGCTCTGTTTATCAGTCACTCCGACCAAACCCGAGAGTACATATGGCGTTGGCGTCACTCAGACAATCTCTAGTTAAGACGAACCGCACTGCTTTATCAACTGAAATTCAAACAGCAGACCGACGAAAAACTGCTATTTGAGATCATCAAAGAAAATCGGACTGACCGCGAGTTCTTTATACAAAAAGCGATAGGCTGGGCATTGCGAGAACTATCGAAAACTAATGCCAATGCTGTTGTTTCATTTATTGACCGACAAAGCATTCAGGGGCTGGCCAGGCGAGAAGGATTGAAGTGGCTGAATAAGCATAATTAAGGTGAGTCGCTTATATACGGCGGTGTGCGCGGGTTGATGAAGTTAAGGCGCCCGGCTGAAGCTTTTCATTTGTCTCGTGCGGTTGTACTACACTGTAATAAGAATGCCCGATTTCTTTTAAGGCCTCGGAGTGATCCCATGAAAGAGAATTGCTTATCCCTGACGGAGGCGCAGCTTTACCATGTCTGCGATCTCAACCTTCTGAATTTCGAGACTACCGATGAACTGGCCCCACTGGTCGAACCGCTGGGACAGGACCGGGCGATGGAGGCCCTGAATTTCGGGCTCGGCATGCCTCATCCCGGATACAATATTTTTGTCACCGGCTCAACCGGCTTAGGTAAACATACCCTTATCAACCAGTTGCTGCTGAACCGCTCCCGGGATTTTCCAGCGGCTGATGACTGGTGTTATGTCAATAACTTCGATCATCCGCAGCAACCGGTGGCATTACAGCTCCGGGCAGGGGACGGACGACGGCTACGACAGAACGTACAACAATTGGTGGAATATCTGGTTCAGGCGATCCCGGATACTCTGCAGAGTGATGAACTTCAGGCCCGAATACAGGCGCTCGTGGCCGATTATAATAAGCGTTGTCGTCAGGCCTTTGCAACGGCTGAATCCCATGCGGAAGAGCATCATATTATCTTGAAGAAGACCCCTACCGGTTACACTTTCATGCCCGAAGTTGACGGGGAAGTCTTGAATCAGGAGGCGTTCAATAAACTGCCGGATGTACAGCGGGAAAAGATTGATGCAGATCTCAAAGCATTGCGTCAGGAACTGAATCAGATATCCCGGGATATGCCGGTCTGGCATCGTCAAAATCAGCAAGCCATCAAAGAGTTACAGCGAGATACCGTTGCCATCACCATCAGCCAGTTGTTTCTTGAACTGGAACAAAAGTTCGATGAATACCAGCCGGTGATTGATTATCTGCAGAGCCTCAAACAAGATCTCACCGAGAATATTGATCGTTTTCAACAAGTCCTGAGCAGCCTGGCAGAAGAGCATAAAAGTGAGAAAGTGGCGGAGTATTTCACAGAATATCAAGTGAATTTGCTGGTCGATAACAGTGGTGTTGAAGGCCTGCCCGTGATTTACGAGGACAATCCGACCGTATCGAATCTGGTGGGACGGGTGGAGAACCTCAGCCATGCCGGTACTTTGTATACCAATTTTATGTTGATTAAACCCGGTGCGCTGCATCGTGCTAATGGTGGCTATCTGGTGTTGGATGCGGCCCGATTGGCTGACCGTCCTTTGCTGTGGGATTCGCTAAAGCGCGCACTGCGCTCCGGTCAAATCCGGATCCAGTCTCTGGAACAAATGCTGAGCCTGGCCACCACCACCACGATTGAGCCGCAGGTGGTACCGCTTGATCTTAAAGTGGTGCTTTGCGGTAGTCGGATGCTGTACTATCTGCTCAAATATTATGATCCGGAATTTAGCTTATTATTTAAGGTTCAGGCCGATTTTTCAGAGGAACTGCTCTGGGATGAAGCCTCAATGAAGCTTTATGCCAGACTGATTAAAACGGTGCAGAGCCGGGAAAAGTTACACCCTTTGTCACGGGAAGCGGTTGCCCGGGTGATCGAATACAGCAGCCGGATGATGGCCGATCGGGAAAAGCTGTCCTTGCATATGAATTCGCTGACGGATTTATTGCGTGATACGGATTATTGGTCTAGGCAACGTGAAGAGAAAGTGATCACCGCGGAGGCAGTTGAAGCCGCAGTGGCAGCACAGCGCCGTCGGGTGAGCTATATCAAGGAGCTTCACCAGGAAAGTATATTGCGGGGGATCCGCACTATTGATACCGAAGGCTTCGCGGTGGGCCAGATCAATGCGCTGTCTGTTGTGGCGGCCGGCGACCATCCCTTTGGGATGCCGTCACGGATCACTGCGACCATTCGTCTGGGCGACGGGAAGATACTGGACATTGAGCGGGAAGTGGATCTGGGTGGCTCGATTCACTCCAAAGGCGTGATGATCATGAGCGGATTTCTCGGGGAACGCTATGGTCAGAGCCAGCCGTTGTCACTGAGTGCTTCGCTGGCCTTTGAGCAATCCTACGGCGGTGTGGAAGGAGATAGCGCTTCCACCGCAGAATTGTGCACTTTATTATCGGCAATTGGCCAGATCCCGCTTAAACAATCGGTAGCCATCACCGGGGCGGTCAATCAGCATGGTCTGATTGAGGCCGTCGGCGGCGTCAATGAGAAAATTGAAGGCTTTTTCGACATTTGTCAGGCGCGTGAGCTCAAGGGAGAGCATGGGGTGATCATTCCCGCTGCGAATATTCCCCACCTGATGTTGCGGGAAGATGTTCGCGAAGCCGTCCGGGAGCACCAGTTCCATATCTGGGCGATTGAGCATGTCGATCAGGCCATGACGCTGCTTACTAATTTACCCATCGGGGAACCGGTCAACGGAAAGTATCCGGCAATGAGCGTCAATGGCAAGGTGAGCGAACGTTTGAGCGAATTGAACCGACTGCGCCAACAGTTTGGAGGACAAGCAACAAATCATCAAACCGGAAATCCTCCCGACGATCGCAAACCGTGAGTGGGGCGTCACCTATCACCAACACCGAGTAGTCCAAATTGACCTCGCTATTGTGGTGGGTTTGTTTGAAGCGCCGGAGACGTTATTCGGTAGTTTTCTTGTCTCGGCTAAGCCCAGCATTGAATCAGCATTCTTTTTCTAATTGTGATACTGAGTTGCTTTTGTGTTGGATCTCAGTATATACAGTGTGCTTTTGTTTTCCGAGGCTGGTAATTTGCGAAAGACTTTCTTCGATTCAGCCCCTGATCTATGCTAAATCGAAATTATAAGGCAATGCTCGAAAACTCCCAGATTTTTTCATTTCACATCATATGTTACGGATCGAGAAGTTGGGTGATTATTCCTCATAAGCAAAAACTCACATATTTCACAAAATAATCTTATAAGTCTGAGAGTAATCACAATTAATTCAGTGTATTAGAGATACTGTAACCATCAAGAAAGTGCTTTCAATGTGAGTGGTATGGCTAAACTTTACTTTATTTGTGGTTTCATTGGTTCTGGCAAAACTACATTCTCGAAACAACTGGCCAAAAAAGAGTCTGCATTCCGTTTCTCAATAGACGAGTGGATGATTCCTCTATATGGAGAGCATATGGATCGAGATGTTTTTGATGCCAGAATAGCTACCTTAACAGACCTATTTAAGCAATCTGCGATACGGATGCTTGAGCTAAAGGTTTCCGTAATTTTCGATTTTGGGTTCTGGAAACAGGCGGATAGAAAGGAAATAGAATATTGGGCGAAGAGCATAAATGCAGACTACGAGATGATTTATTTAGATGTGGATTTCGACACATGCCGCCAGCGGGCTTTATTGAGAAACTCAGTAAGTGGGAAAGAGTCCTTTGAGATGACACCTGAAATGCTATCTCTATTTTGGTCTTGGTTTGAGGTTCCTAAGCCTAACGAGTGCTTAAAGACGGTACATGGTTCGATAAGCTATCAGGAAACTGTTAAATGAATTTTCAGTACATTAAAGATTCCGATGTATCAGAAGAGCTAGATCTAAAGCTTCGTATCCTACTTAGTACCTGTTTTGTAAAAGGTCAGGATGCAGAAATTTTTAGAGAACAACGGTACTACAATGAAATGCCTCAGCACAGATATATGCTTTGGGTCAGTGATGAATTAGTTGCTCATATTGCAGTACACGAGAAGGCAGTGTTGATAAATGGAATCGCAACACCCGTTTGTGGGATCGCTGAAGTTTGCGTTCACCCAGAATTCAGAAGGTCCGGATTGGTCAAAAGTTTATTAGAAAAGGTCCATTCAGATCGCTCCAAGCAAGGTGATGCATTTTCGATCCTGTTTGGCGATGAGGAAGTTTACAGTTCTAGTGGTTACAGATGCATCAGCAATTTAAAGGCATTGAATCTGAGTGAGGAGTGGACTGTTACCGGACATACAATGGTTTATCCACTGAACAAAGAGTGGTCGTCTGATGACGTAAAGTTGATAGGCATTCCGTTTTAGCTGCTTATGCCAAAGAGGAAAATAGTATTTGCATGAGAACCTCATCAATCTTGCTAACCGGACCACGATCTTAAATCCAAAGGCACTTCTGGTAACTTTTTGAGCCAGCAAAGAGTTATACCA
>JBNKRC010000142.1:0-6342 GCA_050296215.1 Vibrio sp.
AAAATCAAACTGCGCTTCATGAGTAATAAATTCCGTTTTATAGCCCGGCTTATCGGCCGGAATCATTTCCAGACGGGTAGCCAGCATTCGTCCCCCCATCTGCTGAATATCGAACGTCTGCATCGTATTCACCAAATCTTCAAACTCATCATAAAACTCAGCTTTACGCTGCAGATAGGTCTGCTTCGAAACCCACAGACGTATACGGCTCCACACCACCGGTGCATCCGGTCTGGCAATGGCATCGATCACATAGGTCACCTCCCCGTCAAACATCTCCTCTTTGATCAGCTTGTGGGTATAATCCACCACGATTGATGACTGGTTAATCAAATCATCATTAGTAAAATCAGATCCCATCCACGACTGACTAAGCATAGATGGCGCAATTTTGATGATTCGTTCGATCGCCGGAATCCAGTTCCACATTTCCCGGTACCGTTTCAGAGACACCGTTCCTTTATCTTTTGCCGGAGCGGTCACCAGCACCAGAGAAAAATCCCGTCCTTTCGTCCAGGCTTTCATACTCATACTGCGGGTCCAGTCCGGCCGGATAATCCGCATCGTTGCCACCGAATAACTCGATTCTCCCCGCATCTGCTGATCCGATTTATCCACAATCTCTGTTGCGCTCTGCGCAAAGCCGTTCGGTAAATAAAACAAGCAACTCAGAAATAACAGAAAGGATACCGCTCGCATAATCGTTCCTTCAGGCCGATAACATTTATTATCTTAACTGTAGACCTTTCCGGCAGAACTTTTTTAGATAGTATTGGCAGAATTGGAAGCGAATCAGCGGGTAATGCGGCTTAAACGCAAAAAGCGGGCTGAAATGCCCGCTTTGAAGAAGAGAGGATACGGTACCGATAGTTAACTTATTGTTTCCAGATATTGATTGATCACGCTGAAAACGCCCTTATCCCGGTTACTCGGAGCCTGGAAACGCGCCAGTTTTTTCACTTCGTCGTGGGCATTCGCCACGGCATAGGAGTGATAGCAGGCATCCAGCATTTCAACATCATTAAAATAATCACCAAACGCCATACTTTGCTGACGAGAAAACCCTAAGGTATTTTGTAAACGTTCGATAGCCGCACCTTTTGAGGCAACCGCGTTCATGACATCAAGCCAGATCTGCCCGCTGACCACCACTTTGTGGCTGTGACCAAATTCATCATTGATTGTCGGAAAAACCTTCTCTGCCGTCCCGTCAAAGTGACATATCGCGACTTTAATAAACTCATCATCAACGGTTAATACATCATCCACACTTTCACAACGGTGATAATACTTGGCAAACTCCTCCAGAGCCTGAGGATGATCGGTCTCAATATAGGCGCCCTTTTTCCCGCAGAGAACAAGGTGAGCACCATCGATTTGACGAGCAGACTCAATAATCTGAGCAATCTCCGCTCTGTCGATAGTACAGCTATACAGGACTTCACCTTTATGCATCACTAATGTGCCATTTTCCGCAATAAACAAAATCTCATCCTTTACCGGCGCAAAGGTGTCGGCAAGACTGAAATATTGCCGGCCGGATGCGGCAGCAAACAGAATACCTTTTTGTTTAAGTTGTTCAAATAAAGGGAAAAATGATGGATCCAACTGACTGCTTTCGTCAAGCAGAGTACCATCCATATCCGATGCAATAAATTTAATTTTATCCTGGGGCATTATTAAATTCTCATGTAGGAAAGCGGTTTCACACCGAAAGATAATACGAATAGAACAAGTTCTATTCAACTGATAATCAACCTGAGACCAGATAATTTATCGGTTATTTTGCCGTTAAAGCCGTTCCTTTGAACTCAATACCACTCCAGCCAAACTCCATAAAATTGCGGATATTCTGATGATCATCTCTGGTCGGATTAAGCAGGACATCGCGACGATAAAAATCACCGAACAACGCAAGGGTCTGTCTTTCACTCAGGTTATGTAACCTGGCAAAGGCATAAATTTTACATGAACCGTTATTCTGATTTGCTTCATTAACGGTATTACCATTAATAAACTGAGTGGGAGTAAACAGATAGTTTGCATCAATACATTCGATCACATCATTAAATGCAATAGTATCTGGCTGAGACTTAACTAATTCGAGCAGAGTTTGTAACTCCATACCATTTTCCTTATTTATACTCATTTCATTACACTGTTGATCCGGACGATTGAAACAGTCTAAGGAAAAACACAAGACTTGAAAACTAACGATCGTTCTATTTAATCAGAATTCCGGCAGACACATTTAAGTAGAAAAGAACACCATTCCCGGCGACAATCGTGCAGAATTGAGATCGAGTTGCTTATCACCATCAATACCTTAACTATACTTTATCAGTTATTGTTAATACTTGAGGACGGAAATGAAAAATCATGCTGAAACAGAAGCCTGGAAAATAAATCCATTTACCAGTCAACTGGGCAGAAGAATTGTTTTAATTTTAATCCTGGTCAGCGGGTCTATTACACTAATGGCAACGCTGACACAGCTTTTCTACGAGTATAAACAGCAATTCAACACCGTTGAACTGAGACATAAGGAAATCCAGGACATTCATACCAGACTAATGGCTCGTTCGCTTTGGGATTTTGATCTGGTGTTACTCAAACAACGTATGAACAGTCTGGTTACCCTGCCGGATATTGATTATTTATCGGTACAGTCCGGGGACTATCAGTTTGAAGCAGGAATGAAAGTCACCGGTAATAAGTTAACTCACTCATACCCACTGACTTTTGATGATCCGTATACCGGAGAACATAACACACTCGGCGGACTATATGTCGAGTCCGACACAAGCTCAATCTATCGGGGTTTAATCAATAAGTTCTTCACGACGCTGGCAATCAATTCAACGAAAACCCTCTTTGTCTGCTACATCATCTTAGTCATTTTCCATAAAAGTATTAATCAGCGCATCATTGCTATCATGAGTTATTTACGCAGCTATTCACCTCAATTGAAAAGAGAGCCGCTGGAGATAAAAAAACCAGATTGATTACCAGCGCTAATGATGAACTCTCTATTCTGGCGGATGAAACCAACAAACTGACCGATGATCTTTCGGAGTTATATCAGGAGATCACCATTGAACAAGAACGCCTGTCGGACTTTGCTCACGTCTCATCTGACTGGCTATGGGAAACGGATGCGAACCTGCACTTAATATATTGTTCCGAAGCAATGGTCACCTCCCTGGATATCATTGATGGCGAGACACCTTCCTTTTTTGAACTGAACTATTTTTACCCTGACTTTCAGCTTATTTCATTATTGATTAAGAAGCAGAACTTTGCCAAATGCGAACAACGTTTAACGATTGATGGCGATACCTTCTATCTGCTTTTCCAGGCAAAAGCACGTTACAAAGGCAACGTATTTCTGGGCTTCAGAGGCACCGCAATCAATATTACCAATTTGAAAGATGCTCAGTTCCAGCTCGAACAACTCAATAAAAATCTGGAAGCGACTGTACATAAACGTACCGAGGATTTAGAAAACAGCCTGAATCAGCTCCGCCAGACTCAGTCCCAGTTAATCGAATCCGAAAAACTGGCCGCGCTGGGTGGACTGGTCGCCGGAGTTGCACACGAAGTAAATACACCTTTAGGTATTTCGGTGACGGCTTCTTCTGTCATTGATGAAGCAACAAAAGAGCTTAACGATGCATTCGCAGCGCAAACCCTGACCAGCGACCAATTTGCCCAGCTTATGGAGCAACTAACCTCAGCAGGAGATATGTTGCAACAGAATCTTAACCGGGCCGCCAAACTGATCCGCGACTTTAAGCAAACCGCGGTCGATCAGGTTTCAGAAAACCTCGATAATTTTAATATCATGAACGTACTTCTCTCTCTGATGGCGAGCCTGCATCCGAAGACACGTAAAGTACCGGTAACACCCATTATAGAAGGGGATGAAACTCTGACGATGACCAGCCTTCCGGGTGTATTAACCCAAATTATCTCTAATCTGGTCGTAAACAGCGTCACGCATGCATTTGAAAACCAGCCGAATCCGGAGATAGGCATTCGCTTTACTAAGCAGGAAGACAAAATCATATTTGAATATTGGGATAACGGCATCGGTGTCGCCGAAGAACTTCATCAAAAGGTTTTCGAGCCATTCTATACGACTAAACGGGGTCAGGGCGGGTCAGGCCTGGGCCTGAATATTGTCTTTAATCTTGTCCATCAGAAACTGAAAGGTTCACTGGAATTCAGTTCGCGACCGAATGAAGGAGTACATTTTACTATATCAGTGCCGCAACAACTGTCTGTTTAACAGCAACCTCCCGGCATCTGTATCATCATCTCTCATCTCACTCCAGGCCATACGCCAGACTAGTCTGTCTGGTCCGGCAGTGAATTGCGGATTTCAATAAATTCATCCCAATGCTCGAGAAACAGCTCTAACAGTTCCGGATCGAAATGGCGCCCTTTTTGCTCTGTCAGTTCCCGCCTGATCTCATGATCACTCCAGGGCTCTTTGTAACTGCGTTTCGCTCCGAGTGCATCAAAGACATCAGCGATAGCAACAATTCTGCCGCTAAGCGGAATATCATTTCCGGATAACTGACGCGGATACCCGCTTCCGTCCCATTTTTCGTGGTGCGAGCCTGCGATCTCTTTGGCGAACTTCATCAGCTTCCGGTTGGATTTATTGAGGATATCCACACCGTAATCAACGTGACGCTGCATCAGCTCCCATTCTGCCGCATCCAGTTTACCTGGTTTATGTAAAATAACATCCGGAATCGCGACCTTGCCAATATCATGCAACGGAGAGGCATTCTGAATCATACGCACCTCTTGTTCCGGCAGGCCATGAAGCCGGGCCAGTTTTTCACAATATAACGAAACCCGCTGAACATGAGCGCCGGTTTCACGGCTTTTGGCCTCAACGGCATTTGACAGGTTAAATACGATTTCTTTTGAAGTTTCCTGCAGATCAACCAATAAATTGATATTATCAAACGTCAATGCAATATTGTGCATGTAAATAACTAATAACTGTTTATCTAATTCGGTTAATTTCCCCACCAGATTAACGTATAAAAGATTTTCAACACCACGATCTTCACTCATATAGAAAACATAAGAATCGCCAAAATCTTTTGACTGTTTGATGCCCAATACTTCACGGCAACGGTTGGCGACATCATGCGGGAAATGCTCTAAACGGCACTCTTTATGAAAGGCAACATAATCCCCGGTTGCGGCTAACGTCAGGGCGTAACTGTCTTCTCCATCTTCCCTGGGCTGCACCAGGCAATAAAAAGCCGACGCCTCGAGAGAAAGTAATGAAGTAAGCTGTTCCAGCACCGTGGAGGCGTAGGCCTGTAATGTCTTGGTATTCTGAACCTTCGCTGATGCTTCAATCACCCGGCTCAACCCTTCTTTCTGATCTCTGATTAAGCAAAGATCCCGGTATGCCCGCAACATCGAATACAGCAGAGTACGCAGTTTTTGCGTGGTTAACTCGGTTTTTTCTTTATAGTCATCAATTTCATATTCCTTAATGACTTTATCTTCCGGCGCCTGTCCGGCTTGTCCGGTCCTCAACACCAACCGGATCATATTATTGTGACTCTGTTCGCGGATATAACGAACCAGATCCAGTCCGGCGTGCTCGGTCTCCATCACCACATCGATCAGCGCCAGTGCGATATCGTTTTCATTCTGAAAAATAGTTTGGGCTTCACTGCCGGAATAGGCGGACAGCAGTTGTAAAGGCCGGTTCTGAAATGAAAAATTTTTCAGGGCTAACTGAGTAATCTGGTGCATTTGCTGATCATCATCCACTAACAGGACTTTCCAGGGTTTTCCTGATAACACCGTCTTCTTCTCAGATCGATCCGGTGATGGTTCCTGATCCGGTCTTAAATCTGCAAATAACTCCATAGCAACCCCTGAAAAATCTCGTCAATACTATATATTTAGCACATATTCATGATCTTGCTGTCCAAAATACCAATCCTGACAAAACCGCCAGAAATATGACTATGCAAGCATATAAAATAGTTATCGGTAAGCCATATTATTGACTATTTTCATTGGTCACTGAGACGCAGATTACTGCATCATAAAAGATGAGACTGCCGGGAAGGACATGCTGATAACTCTAATCGTGGCTCCGGGAAAATAACTGCAGATCACTTAACATCGCGGCCACCCGGTCAGTGGTCAGCTCGCGTATACTCTCGCCTTTTTGCAGACGTTGACGGATATCTGTGCTCCTGACTTTCACTCTTTCCGGACAAGCCAGCACACAAAATCTGGTCAGGATCTCTTCCGCTTTGTAAAATTTAGCAAAGTTCAGCAAATTATCCGGGC
>JBNKRC010000143.1:0-6276 GCA_050296215.1 Vibrio sp.
ATATTTAACCGGCAGGATGACTTTTATTCAAATTGGATGCACAGTGCCAAACACTCACTCGGCGCATTTTGTTCGGGCGGTACCGTCGCTAATATAACGGCGTTATGGGTAGCCCGTAATAATGCTCTGCGCCCAGACGGCGATTTTGCCGGAGTGGAGAAGGAAGGACTGTTCAGAGCCATGATTCACTACGGATATCAGGGTCTGGCAATTCTGGTTTCGGAGCGCGGCCATTACTCCCTGAAAAAAGCCGCCGATTTACTGGGTATTGGTCAGCAAGGGATAGTCACTATTGAAACCGATGATCATAACCGGATTATTCCATCCTCGTTGCGCCGGACCATTGAAGAACTTAAACAAAAGAACATCAGGCCCTTTGCCGTTATCGGTGTTGCCGGTACCACTGAAACCGGTACGATCGACCCTCTTAAAGAGATGGCTCAGATATGTCAGGAACATCAGTGCCATTTTCACGTTGATGCTGCCTGGGGCGGTGCAACTCTGATGTCAGACAATCATCGCCGACTTCTGGATGGAATTGAATTAGCCGATTCGGTTACGCTGGATGCACATAAGCAGCTCTACATCCCAATGGGTGCCGGGATGGTGTTGTTCAGGAATCCGAATGCAATGGATGTCATTGAACATCATGCTCAGTATATCCTGCGCGAAGGCTCGAAAGATTTAGGCAGCCGGACTCTGGAAGGCTCCCGCTCAGGCATGGCAATGCTGGTCTATGCCAGCATGCATATTATCAGCCGGAAGGGTTACCAACTCCTGATCGATGCCAGCATTGAAAAGGCAAAATACTTTGCACGGCTACTGAAACAGCAGACAGACTTTGAGTTAGTCTCAGAACCGGAATTGTGTATTCTTACCTATCGCTATTTACCGGATAACGTACGCCGGGCGCTTGAAAAAGCCGATCAGACTCAGCGCAAAGAATTAAATGATTTAGTCAACGAACTGACGAAATTTGTACAGAAGCGTCAGCGGGAATCGGGAAAATCTTTTGTCTCCCGTACACAGCTTAACCCCCTGCGCTGGTCAAAACTCGACACGATCGTATTCAGAGTGGTACTGGCCAATCCGCTCACGACAAATCAGATTCTCCATGCGGTTCTGGATGAACAACGTGCCATCGTTATGACCGCACCCAATCTGTTGAGCTCGATTAATCGCTTGTCTCAGGCGATTCTTGAGAGCTAGTTTGAAATTAAATTTCGCAATTCTGTAAGGAAAGATACAAAGTTGGAAGCTTAGCTTTGAAAAATTTCAGTTTTAAGAGCTAAACTTGCGTTTTTTAGTGAAATTTTGTTTGCTGACTGTCATATTCTTATCAATTGTTAGTTCTAAATACTACAGAAATTGAGACACTTAGGTTTATACTGGTCGGGCAATCATAGCTAACCGTGTTAGATTTCCGAAATACTTGTATCTGTCTGAAACCGCGCCCATCTTCAACCGGGCGGTTTTCGGGATTAATTCCACATCCGTGTGAACACTATGAATACTTTAGAAAAAATTCAAAAGAATCTTGAAAATTTTAGCAAGTCTGAGCGTAAAGTCGCTGAAGTGATTATGGCCTCACCACAAACAGCCATTCATTCGAGCATTGCTACGCTTGCAAAAATGGCGGATGTGAGTGAACCAACGGTAAACCGTTTTTGTCGCCGGTTAGACACCAAAGGTTTTCCGGATTTTAAACTGCATCTGGCACAAAGCCTGGCTAACGGTACTCCATATGTAAACCGTAACGTTGAAGAAGATGATGGCCCGGATGCCTACACGCAAAAAATCTTTGAATCGACGATGGCGTGTCTGGATGTCGCCAAAAACAGCCTGGACCCTTCTCAGATCAACCGTGCCGTAGATCTGTTGACTCAGGCAAAGCGGATTTCATTCTTCGGCCTGGGCGCATCTTCAGCAGTTGCCCGTGATGCTCAGAACAAGTTTATCCGCTTCAATATTCCGATTGCGTGTTTTGAAGATATCGTCATGCAACGCATGAGCTGTATTAACTGTAGCGACAACGATGTCATCGTGTTGATTTCTCATACGGGACGTACCAAAAGTCAGGTTGAAATCGCCCATCTTGCACGGGAAAATGGCGCGACAGTGATTGCGATTACCTCTAAGGACTCACCGTTAGATAAAGCCAGTTCATTATCTATTTGTCTGGATGTCCCGGAAGACACCGATGTTTATATGCCGATGGCAAGCCGGGTCGTTCAAATGACGGTTATTGATGTACTGGCAACCGGTTTTACTTTACGCCGCGGCACCGGATTCAGAGAAAACCTGAAACGCGTAAAAGATGCTCTTAAAGATTCCCGCTATGACAAACTGGATCAGTTTGACTGATCTACCCAGTTACCATTAGCTGGACGACACCTGTTCAGCTAATTTCTTTCCCCTTCCGTGCTCTTGCTCCGCTAATAAATTTTGCATCATTATAACGGACTCCCGACTGCATCATCGGCAAAGCTTTCTGACACCGACACACCTGATTCAGGATATAGATAAGACGGTAATGCGTCAGTGGGATAGGATTTCCTTTGATCGAGTTGGACTTAAGAGAGTCTCTGACCACTTCCGTAAAAGAAGTATGACACATTCCAAAATCGTGCAGATGCGGGATCTCCAGCTTATCCAGCATCATATTTACCCACAGAATACTTTCGTCAGCACGAGCATTCTTGCGTCCGGTTAAGATTCTGGCAATAGTCAGATAACGATTGATAATATCATCACGATGCATCACCGATGCTGCAAACAGATTCTCCTTCATCACAATCGGTGCCAGCCTGGCGGTAATAACACTATGAGGAGCATCGATTTTACCGCCAAGTCCCGCCGCCAGCCCGTGTGCCGCCCCCAAATTGGCATTATTGGCCGCCATACCACCCAACAATGCAGCAAAGGAGATATCACTGCGGGCCTGGTGATTATCTTCTAAACAGGCGGGTAAAATCGAGGTGCTGATCCGTTTTAATCCTTCTTCACAAATCATATCGACCAAAGGATTGGGCGTACTGCAGACGTAAGCCTCCATTAAATGGGTAAACGCATCTATTGCACCTCGTGCTGACGTCTGAGGATCCGTTCCATAAGTCAGTGTCGGATCAACAATCGCCACATCTGGCAACAGATCAGGGCTACGCAGACTGACTTTAATCCGATCCTGTGCCGATTTCAGTACAGCATTTCTGGTAACTTCAGCACCGGAACTGGCGGTAGTAGGAATAGCAACGAAGGGCAGCGGCTTAGTTTTTAAAGGAACATTGCGTCCGACCACTTCGACGTAATCATACAGACTTCCCAGATTAGGAATAATGGCAGAAAGCGCCTTACCGGTATCAATGACACTCCCCCCGCCTACTGAAACAACCAAGTCGGGGTTGAATTCACGGGCCTCCTGAGCCAGCGCTTCCACCACCTTCATATAAGGTTCCCCGGAGACCGCGACATGCTGATACCGCATATTCTGAGACTTCAGATAGTCAATGACCGGATTTGCCCGGGAATAGTCTTTACCACTAACCAGTAAAACACTGTAACCCAGTTGGGTTAGTATCGACATTGACCTTTCGAGAACGCCTTCACCAAAGATGATACGAGAAGAAGTCATAAACTGAAACATAACCTGTCCTTACGCCAAATTAGTGACCTGACAATATCCGGTATTGATTAATATAAGTGGTTAGTCTCGCAACGTAGCTGCCCACAACTTAACCATAGCTTTTATCTATCAAAGTGAGAGGTAAATCTTACTTTATTTTCGTATATGGATAAGGCATAGTTATCGCCAATAAGAATATAGGAGAGAGTTATGTTTGTGGTTATTTTTGGTCGTCCTGGCTGCCCATACTGTGTAAGAGCAAAAGATCATGCAGAAACATTAAAAGAAAAACGCGATGATTTTAATTATCGCTACATTGATATGCAGGCCGAAGGCATCAGTAAAGCGGATCTGGAAAAAACGGTCGGAAAACCTGTACACACGGTACCGCAAATTTTCCTGGACCAACAGCATATTGGTGGTTGCACTGAATTTGAAGCTTATGCCAAAGCAAATCTGGGACTGTTTAGTTAAGTCACCCCAGCTGAAAAATTGTGACAACCGGTTCTGAAAAAAAGCGCTCAATCAAAAGATGAGCGCTTTTTTAACTTAAAAGCTTTTTACTTAAAAGAAATCAGTTAAAGATCGATCACGTCGAATTCAACCGCCGGATTAACATCCGCTTCGTAGTCAACGCCTTCAATACCGAAACCAAACAATTTCAGAAACTCTTCTTTATAAGCTTCATAGTCGGTTAGTGTCTTGATATTTTCAGTAGTAATCTGTGGCCACAAATCACGACAGTACTGTTGGATATCATCACGAAGTTCCCAGTCATCCAGGCGCAGACGATTTTTATCATCAACTTCAGCCGCTGAACCATCGGCTTTATACAGACGCTGGCTAAACATACGATAGATTTGTTCCATACACCCTTCGTGTACGCCCTCTTCACGCATTTTCTTAAATACCATTGCAATATAAAGAGGCATAACCGGAATGGCGGAGCTTGCCTGAGTCACTACTGACTTAAGCACAGCAACATTAGCCGAACCACCTGTCGCTGCAAGTTTACTATTGAGCTCAGCGGCAGCACGATCCAAATCCATCTTCGCACGGCCAAGCGCACCATCCCAATAAATTGGCCAGGTCAGCTCTGTACCGATGTAGCTATACGCCACTGTCTTACAGCCGTCTGCTAATACGCCAGCTTCATCCAACGCATTAATCCATAGCTCCCAATCCTGACCACCCATTACTGTAATGGTATCTTCGATTTCCTGCTCGGTTGCCGGCTCCACACTGGCGGTAATGATTTCGTCGCGATTAGTATCAACGGCCGTCGAGGTGTAAGTTTCACCAATTGGCTTCAGTGCCGAACGGATAACCTCACCGGTTTCCGGCATTTTACGCACTGGAGACGCCAGTGAGTAAACCACCATATCAACCTGACCAAGATCCTGTTTGATCAATTCAATCGTTTTTTGCTTAGCTTCATTTGAAAAAGCATCACCGTTAATGCTTTTTGAGTATAAACCTTCAGCTTTAGCGAACTTATCAAACGCTGCCGAATTATAGTAACCAGCAGTACCCGTTTTTTTCTCAGTGCCTGGTTTTTCAAAGAAAACACCAATAGTCGCTGCTCCGCCACCAAAGGCGGCTGCGATACGAGAAGAAAGGCCGTAACCACTCGATGAACCGACAACTAAAACACGTTTTGGCGCATTTGTTAATTCACCCTGTGCTTTAGTGTATTCAATTTGCTCTTTTACATTCGCTTCACAACCAACAGGATGGGTGGTTGTACAGATAAATCCGCGAATTTTAGGTTTGATGATCATATTCAACTTCCTTAAAAAATCTTCGCTAGGATAAAAGTTTCGCTAGCAAATCTCACCTTCTTTCTAAAAAAATTTAATCAAATAGCAAGTGGTTGGATCTCTCAACACTTTTTAGCTGCCGTCCACCTTATACTATTTACAAAAATTAGCGAAAAAAAATTTAAAAAATCAGGAACCGACCGGATTTTGCACAGTCTATATTTTCGTTACAGCTGATATTGTTACCGTCCTGTAAATAAGACTGCCAATATACCCCTGCTAACACTGCTTTTTCTTGTTAATTTAAATACATCCCGGGTATCCCTTATCCCCGGGCTTTTTTTATTTAACTCAAAGACGTTACTCGCTAACATATGTCCGGATATCTGAAGAAATATCTCCGTTCTGATTTGAGAGTGCCGATGTTACGTAAACTTGATAAAAGCCCGACTACCGAGCATCAATTTAATGGTCATCACTTCTACCTGAAACGTGATGATCTACTGCATCGGCTTTTTTCCGGAAATAAAGCCAGAAAATTCAGTGCATTACTTGAACGGGATTTTGACCAGACCGACACCATTGTCGGCTACGGTTCCGCTCAGGCAAATTCTCTCTATTCTCTGGCCGCCCTTGCCCATATTAAACAGGTTAAACTCGAATTTTATGTGCAGCGCATCCCTCTATGGCTGAAAAAGCACCCGACCGGGAATTATCGTGCTGCTCTTAACCTCGGTGCAGACGTTATCGATTTGTCCTGCCCTGATATTAATCCACAGGCTCTTCATCCTCAGCAATACATCGAACAATTCCGGGCCGGACAAGACAGAATCCTGTGCATCCCGGAAGGTGGACGTTCTCCTCTGGCCCAAAGTGGCATTGAAGCTCTGGGAC
>JBNKRC010000144.1:0-6257 GCA_050296215.1 Vibrio sp.
AGTGACGAGAATAGAAAAGCAAGGAGCGTTCCAGTTTTGGCGTCAAAATATGGTCGTTATATTGCCCGGGTGTATTTGGAGATGAAATGATGAAAAAAATGCTAGTTTTACTACCGGTGTTGTTGCTGACGGCGTGTTCCTATGCGCCGATATACAACGGTAAAGGAACCTATAACGGTTCACAGTTTATGTTAATGGAAAGTCCCAAGCATACCCTCGACTTTTTTGTCGGAAGTATGACTGAAGACCTGATGGTATCCAATACCAGTGTAACAGCCAGAACGCCGATTGCGGTGACCTCATTTGTGGATCTGCAAAATATGGATACCACCAACTGGCTGGGCAACTCAGTATCGGAAAGCTTTATTAACCAGTTGCAGACCCGTGGATTTAAAGTCATCGACTACAAAACTACCGGTTCGATTCAGGTAACCCAGCAAGGGGATTTCGCCTTTAGTCGCGACTGGAAGGAGCTGGCTGCCGAACAGAATATCCAGTATGTCCTGACCGGAACCATGTTACGTCAGGAAGGGGGAGTGCTGGTGAACGCCAGAGTGGTGGGAATGCAAACCCGGGTTGTGGTCGCGACCGCACAGGGATTCCTTCCTGCAGACCGGATCGGACGTGATTTAGATACGCTCAATACGATGCGAACCGAAGATGGTGTTCTGATTCGTTCCGATCCAAGTATGACTCAACCCTATACTGTTATCTTACGTCCATAGGAGAAGCTGGCATGAAATCTTTTATTCTGGGTCTTTTGACGGTTCTTTTTTTAATGGGATGCCAGCCTTTGCAAAGCATGAATACTGAGCAGATGCTAAGTGCAGTCGGTTATGCATCGATTGGCGAGCAGAAAGGTAAGAGCGAGGAAGAAAAACAGGTGCGAGCGATGCGGGCTTCAAAAATCGATGCATACCGTGAGCTGGCGGAACAGGTTTACGGCATGCGCGTGAGCGGCCGGGCAGAGTTAAGTGATCAGCGTCTGGGTGTTGAAGCGACCTCCGGTGCGGTTGACGGTATTATCCGTGGGGCAGAAGTCGTGCGAAGCTACAAAGTCGGTGACAGCTACGTCACGGAATTGCGCCTGGATGTTACGAAAATGGATCGCCTGCGTGATTACGGCGAAGTTCAGCAGGTACCGGACAGACGGAAACAAACGCTGTTCTAGTCAAATCTCTCCGAAATACTCTCGTTAAACAAGAAAAGCGGCAACCGAAGTTGCCGCTTTTCTTTTTATCTTATCCGGTGCTGTTTTTTATTCAATCAAGCTTTGAGATTGGTGCCTAATGTTGAAATTGATTTGGTCTGGCCGTCGGCACTGTAGGTCATTCCCATCTTACTCCGGCTCTGATTGAGTATATTATTCAGTTTATTAAAGCTGATATGAGCGCGTTCAAGCGCCTGACCATTAATTTCATTGGCGGTATGACATTCCTGAATCACTTCCTGTATTTGCTGCATAAGCTTTTTGCATGTCTCATCCTCAGTCAGGCTCTTAACTTGCGGATGAGCTTCAATACGCTTATCAGTATCACCAAGCGTGGTGATCAGGGTCATTTTTTGTCTGGCGATCTGTTCTATTTCGGTTGAGATTCGCTGGGTAATCGCCTGCTTTTCCTGTTCAAACAGCGCCAACAACGATCGAGCGCTCTTAAGCTGAAACTCTAATAAATCTTGCAGTGCAGCCATAATGAACTCCTCACCCTAATAAGAACTCACCGGTTACTATGCGTCACCGAGTTCTTTTTCAAACCGGATCATATTGTCGGCCAGCTTATCGGCATCGACCACATATGAACCATTTGCGATGGCTTCTTTAATGGCCTGAACTTTGGCACTGTCAAACGGTGCAGACGACGCCATTTGCGATTGCATCTGACCAATAGCTTTGCCCTGATCGCTTAGCGATACCGCATCCTGCTGAGCAGAACGGGGACCGGATGTGGTCTGAGTGCCGGAACTTTTGCTTTGCTCGGTTTTTGCCGAGCTCCGACTGGTATTCACAAGTGAATGACCAGAACGAATATTATCAATACCTGCCATAGTGTGAGCCTTTAAGATGTAAATGCATGTACCGTTGCTATCGGCGGAAGTTGCAGGAACTTTAGCATTTATTTATGTTGTTTAAAACAAACAGGATTAAAAACGAACGGTAACTTCGCCGATTCCCGATACCTGTGCATCAATGATGCGGTTCGACTTGGTATTCTGAACTTTGATTTGTTCGCCAGTGTTTCCGTCCGATAATGCCGTACCCTGAGTTGTGATGGTCATACCGCTTTTTACTGCTTTGATCACCACGGATTCGTTGCGGCAGACAACACAAATATCATTCCTGTCTATAATATCGCCCAGTTTCACGTTTCTTTTAACTTTAGCCCCGATTATTTGCGATGTCGACACAAAGCCCTGTTGGCGGAAACGTAAAACGTTTACCATGTCCAGAGTTATCTGACTTTCGGTAATAATCTGGCCGCGCGATAGCGGGGTAGCGGCAACCACTGCCGGAATGGTGGTGGTAAGTCTGACCGGTACATAAACCCGCCAGCCTTCGGCTTCACATTTGACCAGAACAGTGATGTGGCTTGCAGAACCATTTTTCGAAGCGGAAAAAGCACTGAGTCCGGTTGGACATTCAGACGCTTGTATCCGATTATCAAGGGGGGCTGCTTTGGCCTCAATTTGAGCACCTTCGGTCGATTTAGCTGACTCTATGGCATAGGATTCCGCCATCTGGCGAATGTGATCCAGTTGCTCCGGCGTTGCTGATTGCACAAAATTACTAAAGAAAAACATTAGAATTACGATAAACTTATTATAAAGTTGCGATGGAGCTCTACACTTGAGTGTTGTCTTCTGGGGTAAACACGGTTTCAACATATATCTTTTGTTTCCCTGTACATTTGGCGCTTACGTTAGACTATCACTTTTTACTCAAAAAGTTTTACTCAAAAAGTTTGAGATGGAGATGAGCATATGACGGGTATTCTTGATTCTGTGAATCAGCGTACACAACTCGTCGGTCAAAACCGATTAGAACTACTAACCTTTCGCCTGAACGGGCGGCAACGTTATGGTATTAACGTTTTCAAGGTTAAAGAGGTGTTGCAGTGCCCGAAACTGACTAAAATGCCTAATATCAATTACCTGGTAAAAGGGATTGCCCACATTCGGGGGCAAACGGTTTCCGTTATTGATCTTAGTTTAGCCGTTGGTGGCCGTCCTACCACCGATATCGATAAAAGTTTTGTTATTATCGCCGAATTCAACCGCTCGATTCAGGCATTTCTGGTTAGCTCGGTTGAGCGTATTATCAATATGCGCTGGGAAGAAATTCTGCCGCCGCCTGAAGGGGCCGGTAAAGCCAGTTATCTTACCGCCGTTACCAATATTGATAATGAATTAGTAGAAATTCTCGACGTTGAAAAAATTCTTAACGAAATTGCACCGGCGGATGAAACAATGGATTCAACCATCGGTGATGAAATTGAAGAAGTTAAGAAAACCAAACAGTTTGTAAACCGGATACTGATTGCCGATGACTCTACCGTGGCGCGTAAACAGGTTCAGCGCGCGGTTGAATCGATTGGTTTTGAAGTGATTTCCGTCAAAGACGGTAGAGAAGCCTATGATAAATTAGTCGAGCTTTCTGAGCAGGGAGATATCTTCGACACCATTTCACTGGTTATTTCTGATATTGAAATGCCGGAGATGGACGGATATACACTGACCGCCGAAATCCGGCGTAATCCTAAGTTAAAAGACTTATATGTCATACTCCATTCTTCATTAAGCGGAGTATTTAACCAGGCAATGGTTGAGCGGGTTGGCGCAAACGTATTTATAGCTAAGTTTAACCCTGATGAATTGGGTAATGCAGTAAAACACGCTCTGCTAGTTGATTAAAGAGACAGACATGACAGCGATAGCAATCAGTGATCAAGATTATAAAGAGTTTTGTCGCTTCTTAGAGTCTCAGTGTGGCATCGTACTGGGAGACAGTAAACAGTACCTGGTACGTAGCCGTTTGAGTCCGTTGGTGAGTAAGTATCGTTATATGTCGCTATCCGCGCTTTTGAAGGATGCGGTGATCGGTTACAACCGGGAATTGCGTATTGCGGTAGTGGACGCGATGACAACAAACGAAACCTTATGGTTTCGCGATACCTATCCTTTTGTTGTTTTAGCCGAAAAAATATTACCCGAACTGGCGGCGCAGAAAAGACCGTTGAAAATCTGGTCTTCTGCCAGCTCTTCGGGTCAGGAACCTTATTCGATGGCAATGACGGTTCTTGAGACTCAGCAGAAAAAACCGGGCATGCTGTCTGGGGTTTCGATCACGGCGACAGATATTTCAGAGACCATGCTCGATATGTGTCGCAATGGCGTGTATGACAATCTGGCTCTGGGGCGGGGATTATCGCTCGAGCGCCGTCGGGCATTTTTCGACGATGTTGGTGATGGCCGGGCAAAGATCCGCGACAACGTAAAGCGTTTAGTGACCTTCAGACCGCAGAATCTGATGGAAAGCTACGCGATGCTGGGCAAGTTCGACATTATTTTCTGCCGTAATGTGCTGATCTATTTCTCGGCGGATATTAAATCCAAGGTGTTAAGTCAGATGGCAAACAGTCTGAATCCGGGCGGATATCTGATGTTGGGCGCTTCCGAATCTCTTAGCGGGTTAACGGACCGGTTTGAGATGATTCGTTGCAATCCCGGCATAGTCTATAAGTTAAAATAACCTTTTCATCTCATTAACCCAGCTCCGGCTGGGTCTTTTTTTGCGATTAATTCTTGCCTTGGCCTCAATTTTGCTGCATTCATCGTGTCCCATAAATAAATAAGACGGGAATTATCACAAAGATAATATTGGTACGGTAATTGCTTCATAAAAACATCAGAGTTAAAAAATCCCAGGGCGAGGCAGGTTATGGCCATATCATTTGATAAAGCATTAGGCATTCACCAGTATACGGTGGGCGTAAGAGAGCGTAATGCGGAAGTGATCTCCTCGAACATTGCACAGGCAAACACCCCGGGATATAAGGCTCGGGCTATGGATTTTAATAAAGCGCTTCAGGTGGCAAGTAGCGGGCAAAGCATCAGTTTAGCGAGAACGGACGGACGGCATATTTCTGCCACAAATAGTATCATGGGGGAAGAGCTTTACCGCATTCCGACCCAGCCGGATACCGGTGACGGCAACACGGTAGATATGGATCTCGAACGTAATCTGTTTATGCAGAACCAGCTACGCCATCAGGCATCTTTAGATTTCCTGGGTGGAAAATTTCGGAATTTAACCAAGGCGATTAAAGGGGAGTAAGTTAGATGAGCTTATTTAATGTATTCAATGTAACTGGTTCTGCTATGAGTGCAGAGGCTGTTCGTCTAAATACGACCTCGAGTAATCTTGCTAATGCGGATAGTGTAAGTAGTTCGGCAAAAGATACTTATAAAGCACGACACGCGGTTTTTGCTGCTGAGCTGAATCACGCCAGAAACAGTAAAGATTATACCGTCCCGGTAAAAGTAATGGGTATTGTAGAAAGTAATAAGCCATTGACCGCTGAATATAATCCGGATCATCCGCTTGCGGATAAAGATGGATATATCTACAAACCAAATGTCAATGTTATGGAAGAGATGGCAGATATGATCTCGGCTTCAAGAGCGTACCAGACTAACGTACAGCTGGCCGAAGCGAGTAAGCAGATGCTGCTTAAAACATTGCAGATGGGTCAGTGGGGATGGGGAGATAACGTATGGCCGGAATAAACAACGTTGGTCAAAGCGGATTGTCTTACCTGGATCAGCTTAATAAGCTCCAAGAGCAGAAGAAGCCTGATGAAGTAACCGGTAAACAAGAGCTGAAGCAAGAAGATTTTTTGTCTTTGCTGACAAAGCAACTGGCACAGCAGGATCCATTTAAGCCAACCAGTAATGATCAGATGATCGCACAAATGGCGTCATTCGCCACGGTTGATGGGATCGGGAAGATGAATTCTCAGTTTGAGAATCTGAACTCTTCCCTGACCTCTAATCAGGCATTGCAGGCCTCTTCTTTAGTGGGCCGGGATGTGTTGGTTAAGTCACCTGTAGGCATGAAAAAAGATGACGCGACCGGAATGGCGGCAATGGTGAATTTGCCGAAATCACTCGATAACTTATTCGTCCGCATAGAAAACCAGGCTGGTCAGCTTGTCAGAACATTTGATATGGGGGCTCAGGCTGTCGGTGAATCCCGTGTT
>JBNKRC010000145.1:0-6217 GCA_050296215.1 Vibrio sp.
AGATGGAACACTTGTACAATAATTCATGATTGTAGGGCTAAGCAAATGTACCAACCATAAACCCAATCCTAAAGGTATTCAAGGTATAGGTAATCAAATTAATGCTTGCAAATATATAACTAGAGGGAGAAGCAAATCTACCAACCATAAACCCAATCCTATAGGTATTCAAGGTATAGGTAATCAAATTAATGCATGCAAATGTGTAACTAGAGGGAGAAAGCATATAGGATCAACATGGTCAAGGAACACTTGCCATGCTCTCCCACTGGCTACTGCTCAAAGTCTTGGAAGTCAAGTTCTTGAAGATTCCCAAAGTCATTGGCGCCTAACGATAGCGATCAGAAATAAGCAATTGCAAACAAATAAATAAACAGTACACAAACAGTACCTAAATTCTAATCAAACAGTACCAAAAGATTCTACTCGTCGCTACGAACGCGTGAGCGCAAGAATCACCTAAATCGAAGCTATGATTAAATAGGTAATTGGTATTAATAGATTAATTAATAAAAGGAACTAATTGTAATTATAAAAGATTAAATAGGGACCTAAATGTAAAATTATAGGGACTAAAATAAATTTATGAAAAAGTTCAGGGGTGTTTTTGCAAAATTCCGAGGTTCCAGCAATTTTTAGGATTTATGGAATTATTTTCCATGAGAAAAATCCATTCCGCGAACTGGAATTAGTCGAAAACCTCCACCAGACAATCCAGGCATTACAGCCTAAAGAAAAACAATTCGTCGCTCTTTCTATACTGAATGGCGATAAAAACCCCATTTATTATGCAGAGCGTAGTGAAAATCCATTTTCAGTAATGGACCCTCTGGTATTGAACCAGATTAGCAACGTTTACGATTCCTCCCACGAGACAAGTTACGTTGGTTATAGCGAAAACAGCCACGGTGAAGGTGTGTTATTACGCTATGATATCTTAGATACCAAAACACTTGAAACACCGCTGAGCTACAATCGAAACGAAATCTTTTTTATCTCGGTTTATGCCACACTGGAACGTTTCAACCAATTACGTAAAGAGCTGGAAGAGTCCAACAAAAGTGACATTTACTTCACTCAGATCATTCCGAAAAAAATCGGGCTCCGCCAGACTGTGGAATTACAACCCGGACTTTATGCCAATTTAGATCCCGCATCTTACATTCTGAGTAATAAATTGCATAAAATTCAAAAAGAACTAATCATTGCATTCGGTATCTCAGCTCTGCTTACCGTAATGATCTTACTGGGTCTGCTTTATAAGCATATCATCAGACCGATTTCCAGCCTGGATAACCAGCTACGAGAAGTAGAAAATAACAAACGACGTAATATTGAAGTCCTGAAATCTAACGATGAAATCGGTCGTCTTTCATCCCGGTTTAATTCTATGTATACCGAGCTCGAAGATACCTATCGCCGCACCAAAGCCCTGGCAGAAAATGATCATTTAACCAAACTGGCTAACCGCCACCAGTTTCAGCGCCATGCGGAGTTAATACTTTCTCAGAAACATGCCAATGTTTGGGTACTGTATATTGATTTAGATAACTTTAAATACGTTAATGATAAATACGGTCATCAGATCGGCGACTCATTATTGATTAATTTTGCTAAGCATGTTCAGACGTTATCTTCCGAGTTTAATCGTAGCCATCAGGTTTATGGTCTTGCTTCCCGCCTGTCAGGAGATGAATTCGCTATACTGCTCCATTCTCCTTTTTTACAACCAGACTGTGCCGATGAGTTTGCGCTGAAATTGTTAGAGCCGATTCAGCATAAAGAAAATTCACCTTTAGGCAATTTTCCTATTACAGCGAGTATTGGTATTGCAACTTACCCTGATGATGGTATTCATATCGAAAAACTATTATCAAATGCCGACACCGCCATGTATCAGGCTAAGAATGCGGGTAAAAATCAGATAGCTCACTATTCCGAAGAACTGGATGCGATCGTTCAACGCAGGGGAGAAATCGAACGAGCGTTGAGAGAAGGTAATTTTGATGATGAATTTAAACTGGTTTATCAGCCCTACTTTACCTGCCTTGACCGACTTTTTGCCGGATTTGAAGTGCTACTTCGCTGGGATTCCCAAAAACTTGGGGAGGTCTCTCCGGATGAATTTATTCCGATTGCTGAACAGACAGGTCTGTTCGGGCAGATTGATCGCTGGGTAATAAAAACTGCGTTTTCACAGTTTTCTGAATTACAAAACCTGTTTACAGAACCACAAAAGATCGCGATTAATCTGTCATCGGCTGAGCTTAATTCCAGGACATTAGCCGAATTTATCGCTGAACAAGCTAAGCACTATCAGGTAACTCCCTGTGATATCGAATTCGAAATCACCGAAACATTTGCCGCCGAATCTCAAAGCTTCCCGCTCTTAAACGAACTGTCCCTGTTAGGCTTTGATTTAACTATCGACGATTTTGGCTCCGGTTACACTTCAATTTCTCAGTTGGTTCAGTACCCGGTGCAAAAAATCAAATTAGATCGCTTGTTCCTCGATACTTTGATTGCCGGTAACAAGCAGAATGTGATTAAACCGCTTATTGAACTGTGTCATTCTCAAAATATGAAAGTGACCGCCGAAGGCATAGAAACAGAACAAATGAATCAATGGCTTGCAGAATATCAATGTGATTATCTGCAAGGTTATTACTTTGGCCGTCCGATGAGTATCTCAGAATTACAAGAATGGACCAGCCTTGAAGCGCCAACAGATTATGCAAAATGTCATCATCACTTCGCTTAATCCGGCCAAGATAACAGCCCTGGTTCCGGCGACCAATCCCGGACTTTACTAACAGTTATGGTTAACTCTGCCCGCTTCCCTGATCAGCCTTAAACAATAATTCAAATATTTGCTGCTTTTGTTGTTCATTCAACCCTTTAAGTTCATTTGAGCCTCGTGTGATGGTGGCAATGCCAACACCTAATAACTGGCTAATCTGACGCTGGGATAACTCCCCTTTCAATAATTCCAGGACAATATTCGCGCGCGAAACCAATGCATCGCGTTCGTCAGAGGTAAGCAACATCGTTAGCAACTGCTCATCTTGTCCATTTTTTACCGCCTGTCTTACCAGAGCAATAAACGATGTCCAATCACTAAAATGGGGTTGTTGCGACATAAGCGTACTCGTTGGGTGATACATACCCACCATTTTAGAGTGTAATATCAGTAATGGAACTAATATTTTGAATTAATTTCTATCTGCTTTAAAAATGGCCGCTTGACTCCCAACAAAACACGATAGTAAGTCTCAAACATCAGGATATTCTGCACATAATTCCGGGTCTCGGTGAACGGTATCGACTCGATAAACTGAAACACATCCAGTTTGCCTCCCCGCTCTTCCAGCCACCGGTCTACCCGGCTTGGTCCGGCATTATAAGCAGCCAGGGCAAGTATTCGGTTATTTTGATAACGCTCCATCAGCTCTGCAAAATACCGGGTGCCAATCTCAATATTCTTCTTAGCCACATAAAGATCTTCATCACTGCTTAATGTCAGCTGATATTTGTCTGCCGTATTGCGGGCCGTCTGGGGCATCAGTTGCATTAACCCTCTCGCGCCGACTCTGGACTGTGCCATATTATCGAGAGCACTCTCCTGACGGGCTAATGACAGCAGTGTTATTGGATCTAGCTGGTGCTCCGAAGCAAATTGCTTAAAACTTTGCAAATGGGCAACCGGAAAACGTAACTTCACATTTCCCCAAAGTTTTGCCTGAATGGCAGCCACCACACTAAAATGTGACCAGTTCTGATCTGAAGCATATTGAGCCAAAGCCGCTTTTTGCTCGTAACTGGAACGGTGCAATAGCCAGTACCATTCACTTCGTGCCGCTACATTTTTATCCCGGATCAACAACTCTCTGATCCGCACTAATGAGTTTGAGAAATCGTGTAATATTTCCGGATTGAACTCCTGATTATCAAGAGAATAGGTCACTGGTTTATTAAGCAGATTTGCCGCCGAAACACTGTAGAAGTTACGCAGCCCCAACAACTTACGTAAACGTTGCTCGCCATACTCTTTTTTCCCCAGTTTCACCTCAGAGCGCCCCAGCCAGTATTGCCACTCCGGATCATCTGCAACTTTTTTATCCAGCAGTGAAACCCAGTGATGAATACCTCGCCAGTCATTCTGCTCTATGGCTAATCGAATACGTTTCTCTATCGCATAATTGCTCGACGACTTTTTAAGTACCCCGTCACGCCAGCGTGCGAGTTTTTTATCTTCGGTATCCATTAAACGTAATGCGGTATGCTCGCTGACTTTCCGCATAAACGCGGCTTCCTTTACCGAAGGCTTGTCCGATTCAAGTTGTTTTAAAATGGACTGAGCTTTTTCCGGATCAACCTGCGATAACCGAACCAGTCCTAACTCAACAAAGTGCCAGTTTTCGCTTTGGTCGACCCGGGGCTTGTTCACTTTTTCTAAATATTCAACTACAAGTTCCGGGCTGGCATAAATTCGGGCCATCACATTTGCCACATGTTGATTTGAATTTTTTTTCAGTTTTTTAGCCAGATACTTCATCAGTGACGGATTGCGCTTCCTATAAGCCAGATCCATGCGCTGTAGAACCAGTTCATCGCTAAATATCCCCTCCTTTTCCATTTGCGAAAACAGGTCATCGCACTCGCTCGCGACACTCTTCCCTTGTAGCCATAGCCGGGAACCTCCGGAAATTGCACTACTCTTATCACCCAGATACCATTTAGCGGTATAAAAATAACATTGGTTGGCTTCGCTGTTAGGTTCTGACGGCATAAATTGCACGAGTTTATCCCATTGCTCACTTTCTCCCAGAGACCGGAAATAAGGTTGCTCTATCCGCCCGGAAAAAGGGTATTCGTGGTATTGAGAAATGAATTCATTCACTTGTTGCGGAGATTTATTTTCCAGATCGAGCAAAAAAGTCCGGTAGTCCAGATAAGGGGTAAGAGGGTAACTGGCAATCTGCTTTTTTATCTTGAGGTAACGCTCCGGCTGCTTATTGTCCAACCAATGCTGAGCCTCACTATATAATTCCCGCTGCCGTTCAATAGCAGGAATTGCCAGAGCGGGGCTGATTCCATTTGCCCAAAGAGCCACCACCGCCGTACCGAAGACCAGTCTCCGGCCGATTTTATCCAGAAAACGTCCCATCACTTTCTTCGAACCATTCATTATTAAACCCGATGCACTTGTATTATTGTAGACTGCTCTGGCTAACTAGTTTGGTCTCAATTGTAATTTTTTTTGTCAAATTCGTGTTCATACCCACTCACAGAGAACGAATAAAACAAGCGTGAAAAATTCCTCCCGGAGTAACAAAAGCAAATTGAATGGTATAAAATGAGTTATTTGATTCTCGAGTAATTATTAGGAACGATCGGCAATGGCTGAATACGTATATACCATGTCCAGGGTGAGCAAAATTGTTCCCCCGAAAAGACAAATCCTTAAAGATATCTCCTTAAGCTTCTTCCCTGGTGCAAAAATCGGTGTACTTGGTCTTAACGGTGCGGGTAAATCAACATTACTCCGCATTATGGCTGGTATCGATAAAGATATTGATGGTGAAGCACGTCCGCAACCCGGCTTAAATGTTGGCTATCTGCCACAGGAGCCTGTTTTAGATGAATCTAAGACCGTACGTGAAGTTATAGAAGAAGCCGTTGCAGACGTTGTTAATGCATTAAAACGTCTTGATGCCGTTTATGCCGCTTATGCTGAAGAAGATGCTGATTTTGACGCGCTTGCCAAAGAGCAGGGTGAACTTGAAGCACTGATTCAGGCCAAAGACGGACACAATATCAAAAATGCACTTGAACGTGCAGCCGATGCGCTTCGCTTGCCTGAGTGGGATGCAAAAATCGGGGTACTTTCTGGTGGTGAACGCCGTCGTGTTGCACTTTGCCGTTTATTACTTGAAAAACCGGACATGCTGCTGCTGGATGAACCGACCAACCACCTGGATGCGGAATCTGTGGCATGGTTAGAACACTTCCTGGTCGACTATTCAGGCACCGTTGTGGCAATTACCCACGACCGTTACTTCCTGGATAATGCTGCCGGCTGGATTCTGGAACTTGACCGTGGTGAAGGTATTCCATGGCAGGGTAACTATACTTCCTGGCTGGAACAAAAAGATGCCCGCCTGAAGCAGGAATCCTCTCAGGAAAGCGCCCGCCAGAAAACAATTGAAAAAGAATT
>JBNKRC010000146.1:0-6190 GCA_050296215.1 Vibrio sp.
ATACCATCACGGTATTGCAGCCAACGGAGATGAGCGCGACATCTGTCAATTTCGTTATCGCAGGAAGTATTGCTATCTGCGCAATGATATTACCCGGAATTTCAGGAAGTTTTATTTTGCTCCTGCTAGGTATGTATGCACCGATTCTGACCGCGGTTAAATCCGCTCAGATCGATATACTGGGACTATTTCTGCTCGGCTGTGTAATCGGCCTGCTAACCTTTTCCCATCTGCTTTCATGGCTGCTCAGACAGGCCCGCGATCTTACCCTGATCTCACTGGTGGGATTAATGGTTGGCACCCTGCCTAAAATTTGGCCGTGGAAAGAAACCATAACCTGGCGGATCAATTCACACGGAGAACAGGTCCCTCTCCAGCAGAATATGCTGTGGCCAAGCGATTATGAGCATATTGTGGGACAACCTGCACAATTGTTCCTTGCTATTACGTTGATGGGATGTGCTATTGTTCTGGTGTTGCTGCTTGAAAAACTGGGTGAAAAATAAGCCGTTATTTCAAGTTCATTAAATAAAATCAGAAACATACTATTTTAAAAAAGCCTAATATTAACCATATGTTAACACTAGGCTTTTCTTTGCATCTCATCTCTTTTATCTGTGCAGGTAACAACAAAAAATCAACAGATTTTAAACAGATTAATAATCCCTGTTGAACACATGGTCTAAAAACTCCCACCACTATAAGTAAAAAATGCTAAATTTTTCGCTAAATTTAATCATTTTATAGACATATACATCTGCAAAGTTATTATTAGCTCCGCTTGATAAAAACAACATCAATATACTCAACCTGCCCAAACAGGATGAGCATACAAGCAACATCGTAAATTTTTCATATAAAAGCAGGATGTAATATGATACACAACTCTCTTATCAACTTACTTTTCCGGGGCAATTTAGTCGTTAGAATTGTCATCGGTATTATTCTGGGTGCGCTACTCGCCACACTCTCACCAGAGACAGCAGTGAAAAGTGCGCTTCTTGGCAGCCTCTTCGTAAGTGGCTTAAAAGCAGTCGCTCCCGTATTGGTTTTCGTACTCGTTTCATCTTCAATCGCGAACCAGAAAAAAAACGAGCACACACATATGCGTCCAATCATTACACTTTACCTGATTGGTACTTTTGCCGCGGCACTAACCGCTGTAGTAGCCAGCTTCCTCTTCCCGACTCAACTGACTTTAGTCGCAAGTGCAACAGGCACAACCCCTCCTCAGGGTATCCTGGAAGTACTTAACACTCTGTTGTTTAAAATCGTTGACAACCCGATTCATGCTATTGCCAGCGCGAACTATGTTGGTATTCTTGCCTGGGCTATTGGTCTGGGACTGGCACTTCATAAAGCATCAGATGCAACCAAAACAATGCTTAGCGATGTCAGCCACGCGGTATCTCAACTTGTACGTGTAATTATTAGTCTGGCTCCGTTTGGTATTTTTGGTCTTGTCGCTTCTACTTTTGCAACAACCGGATTTTCAGAACTGGCCAACTATGCACAATTGCTTGCCGTACTGGTTGGCTCGATGCTGTTTATCGCTTTGATCGTCAACCCCCTAATCGTATTTTTCAAAACCAAACGAAATCCATATCCATTAGTGCTTACCTGCCTGAAAGAGAGTGGGGTAACCGCATTTTTCACTCGTTCAAGTGCGGCTAATATCCCGGTTAACATGGCACTATGTGAAAAACTAAATCTGCATGAGGATACTTATTCCGTATCGATTCCGCTGGGTGCGACCATCAACATGGCTGGTGCGGCAATCACCATCACGGTTCTGACATTAGCAGCGGTAAATACACTGGGTATCGACGTTGATGTATTCACTGCGTTGCTATTGAGTCTGGTGGCAGCAATCTCGGCTTGTGGTGCTTCAGGTGTCGCCGGTGGCTCGCTACTACTGATTCCTTTAGCATGTGGTCTGTTCGGCATCTCAAACGACGTAGCAATGCAGGTAGTCGGTGTCGGCTTTATTATCGGTGTAATTCAGGATTCAGCGGAAACCGCTCTGAACAGCTCTACTGACGTATTGTTCACTGCCGCAGCCAATAAATAACTATCTCATCAACAGACAACCTGAGTAATACCTGCTCTGGTTGCTGAAAAAACCCCTCACTGAATAATTCGTGAGGGATTTTTTACTTTTTATGCAGACTGTTGACCGGAGTTTTCTGCAATAACCTGCTCATCAGGATGCACCAACTGGTTTAAAAAGGCTTCATCGGTATTATCATCGTTAATCTCAGGGCCGCTGATAATAGGGACGCCACGTTTATATAAGCGGTTAAGTGCCCGAACAATAATATGACGTGAAATAGTACCGGACTGCAGTTTTTTCAATAACGGATTTGCAAACCCCTGTAACAATACCAACGAATCCACGCCCAGTTTTGAAGCCACCTCATCACGTAACGCTTTGGCCGGGCCGTAATTAAACTGAGAAGCAAGGTACAGCCAGATATAAGCAATAGCATTACCCTGCTGCCCCATATCGATCCACGCTTTACCGGCATGATACATCGCCTTGTTATCACCTAATTCCGCCGCACTTTCGAGCCAGAAACAGCCGCGTTTATGGTCCTGTTCTATTCCTCTTCCCTTGACATAATTCAGCCCCAGTTTCATCATACCTTCGCTGCTATTCAGTCTGGCCGCCTTTGCATACCAATAGCTGGAATCTTCCTTTTTCCCTGAAGATGACTCGTCGGACAAGCACCAGTCTCCCATGTAATTTATCGCACCAACGTGGTGAGACGTGGCAGACTGTTCGACCACTTTGATACCGAGCTCTTTATCTACCGCGATACCCAGACCTGAAATCAATGCCTTCCCTGTTTCAAATAAGGCGTCCATATCACCTTCCACACCTTTTATATAACGCTTCCAGAAACGAACTTTTTCCACCATAACAACATCGCCGTCATAACGGCTGCACAATCGCACAACGCCATACATGCCCGTAGCGTTACCCTGATAGGCTGCTTTCTCATACCAATAGACCGCCTCTTTTATATTGCGCAGTTCCGCCTCTTTGGCGAGAAATAAGATCGATGGTATATGATTGTATTCCGCTTTCTGAACCCGCTCTCTGCGCTCTTCCTCTTTATTGCGTTTAACGGCTCGCCGATGTGCCTCCATCCTTGCGAATTTTTCCTGATTAATACGTTTCTGTTTTACTGATAGTGCCATCATCCAGAGAACACTCAATATCAGCAGTAAACCAATTAACCCAATAAATATCCCAAATAAATTCATGCTATATCGTCTTTTTAATCGAGGCCGTACGGATAACGGAAGTTGAAAATACAATCTTCCAACGTTATGCCAGTTCAGGTTCTATTATACACAAAGCAGTGCCCGTTACCGCCAGATAACGATGGAATCTGATTGCCTGCTAAATCCGGTAAATGTGAAAGATACGCATCTTAACAGAACAGTTCGATCTATAATTGAAGCATTAGAGTAAACATTCCATAGCAATCAAGTACAACATAATGGTCCAATATATGGCACGAATCTCACCACAGAACTACGATACTCGTTCATTAATGCTCAAATATTAGTTAATATTGGTTTAAATTGGTTACAAATCGATTTTTTAGTTTATTTCTTGACCAGTCATTGGCAACGTTTTTTAGCTAGTTATGTTTATGTCGTTGACAGAACGTATAAATAGAGTGAATGAATAGAACAATGTATAAAGTAAGTGCTCAGCCTTATCCTCTTGGTGCTACGGTTGATAGTGATGGCTGCAATTTTGCAGTCTTTTCACCAGCAAACCAATCGATCCAGCTCGCAATCTTTGATGCCACGGGGAGCAGTTATAAATTATATCCTCTAGAACACCGTTATGCCGACGTGCAATATACTTATCTGGCCGGCATCAAACCCGGACAGAAATATGGTTATGTCATTGAGCTGGATGACGGCGAATTACATTTTATTTCCGATCCATATGCAAAAGCGGTTGATACCCCTCTGTATTATGCTCCGCCATTCTCGGCTGCAAAAAGTTTTGATATGGCAAAATGCGTTGTCACAGATAATGATTTTGACTGGCAGGATACCACCAGACCTCAAATCCCTCTGGATGAAACAGTCCTGTTCGAAACCCACGTGAAAGGGGTATCGAAGCTTAATCGCAATATTTTAAAAGAACACCGGGGAAAATATCTTGCCCTGGTCAGCCCTGAAATGCTCAGATTCTACCGGGCAAATAACATTCAAACGTTGCAGCTGCTTCCCGTTGCTGCCTGTATGCATGAACCACATCTGCTCAACTCGGACAAAGTCAACTATTGGGGAGACAACCCGTACTTATTTATGGCTCCCGATCCTCGTTATGCAGTCAGTGATGCGGTAACCGAATTTAAAACGGTTGTCAGAGAACTGCATAAGAACGGCATCGAAGTGATTTTAGATGTGGTATATAACCACACGGCAGAAGCCGGAGAAGATGGCCCAGTCTTTAATCTTCGGGGGCTGGATCCGAAACACTACATCATGCATGGCGCTCATTATGCCAACTATACCGGATGTGGAAATACATTAGATCTTTCATACCAGCCAACACTGAATCTGGTGATGGATACTCTCCGCTACTGGGTCACTGAATACCAGATTGACGGTTTCCGTTTTGATCTTGCCGCCACTTTAGGGCGCAGCGGCGAAAACTACAGTCCTGACGCCGCATTTTTCAAAGCGGTCGCTCAGGATCCGGTATTAAAGCAGATTAAGCTCATTGCCGAACCCTGGGATATCGGTCCGAATGGTTATCAGGTTGGTCATTTCCCGTTTGGCTGGAATGAAACCAACGATAAATTGCGAGATATCTCGCGTAGTTTCTGGCGTGGAGATCAGGGCTTCTTAAAAGAATTTGCAACCCGACTTATGGGTTCCCGGGATCTTTACAGCGCATCTAACTGGCCATTTAAATTAACCGTGAACTATATTACCTATCACGACGGTTTCACCTTACAGGATCTTGTTTCTTACAAACATAAACATAATGAGGCGAACGGTGAGCAAAACCGGGACGGGCATGGTGACAACCGTTCGGAAAACTATGGCGTGGAAGGTGAAACTAAAGATATGAAAATCATCCGGATTCGCGAACGGCAAAAACGAAACTTTATGACAACCCTATTGTTTGCGTTCGGGATCCCTCACATTTTAACCGCCGATCTTTTGTCTCATACTCAGAAGGGTAACAACAACGCCTACTGTCAGGACAATGAAATAAGCTGGTTAGACTGGGAACTTACTCCGACCGAAAAACAGTTTCAACGCTGGCTAAGTTCACTTATTGAAGCACGAAAAAATATTATGGCGCCATTTATTCGCGCATTCAGTGGCAATTCACGCAACTCCAACCGGGTCTACTGGCGTAAAGTTGACGGAAGCCTGATGGAGCACGATGACTGGAACAGGCTCAGCACTGTTGCACTGCACATGGGCATAGGTAAAGAGGGTGAAGAGCTAATTTATCTGATCAACCAGACCCGGGCTACCGCACGCTTCCTTCTTCCTTGTGATCAGAAACAAAAGTGGGTCACTATTTGCGATTCAAATGAGACCGAGTACTGTAAACACCAAATCGCATGTGGTGAGATTATCCAGCCGCAAATGTCGATTAAAATTTTGTACTACAATCCAAAGCAAATTTAATCTATGCCTGCAGTAACGGAAATTGCAGTCCGGTGATAAACAAATCCCGCCCCGTTAATTACCGGTAACCCGCTCTTAACCTGCATAATGAAAAAATACGGCTGAGTCATCTGCTCAGCCCGATAATCTTAGTCAGCGCAAAAGAATAGGAATGTTATGTTCAAAAAATTTGAAGGCTTAACTCAGGCCTTTCCGGGAGGGGATCCTCAACAACCCCCAGATACACTTTGGGCATTCTGCCGTCACTACACCCGGGGCTTTGGCTTGCCGCTGCTGGCGATCGCCATACTCAGCACTCTGATTGCCGTCATTGAAGTGTCACTTTTTGGCTACATGGGCTCACTGATCGACTGGCTGAGCAGCAGCAGTCCCGATACCTTTTTTGAGGACAATGGCCGCTGGTTAATTTTATTGTCCGTTCTGATTCTTATCGGAATGCCTATGATTGTTGCGCTGCATTCACTGCTGGTTCACCAATCCATGCTCGGCAACTACCCGATGTCTATCC
>JBNKRC010000147.1:0-6155 GCA_050296215.1 Vibrio sp.
GCTGAAGCCAGTAACTCAATATCATGACGGTTTAATCCGATATGCTTAAATTCGGCACTATAGCGGAAGCCATCTTGCGGGCGGTTTTGTATCAGCGTCGAGGCGCTGTGGCGGCTGAAGCCTTTGATCTGGCGGAATCCCAGACGAATCGCCAGCTTTCCGTCATGGGTCACGACCTGATGATCAAACAAGGAATGGTTAACACTCACCGGCAATACATTAATGCCATGACGCCGGGCATCCTGAACTAACTGAGATGAGCTATAAAATCCCATCGGCAGGCTATTGAGTAAGGCGGTATAGAAGCATTCCGGGTAATAATATTTCAGCCATGCGGAACAGTAGGCCAGTACGGCAAATGAGGCAGAATGACTTTCAGGGAAGCCGTATTCGCCGAAGCCACAAATCTGGTCAAACAGCCTTTGGGCAAATTCAGCCTCATAGCCTCGAGCCTGCATGCCATCGATCAATTTATGGCGAAACCTGGTCAGTTCTCCGTTTTTCTTCCATGATGCCATCGCCCGGCGTAACTGATCGGCTTCACCTCCGGTGAATCCTGCCGCGACCATCGCCAGTTTGATTACCTGTTCCTGAAAGATCGGTACGCCCATGGTTCGCTGCAAAACGGATTTAACTTCCTCTGACGGATAGTCAATCGCTTCCAGTCCGTTACGACGTTTAAGAAAAGGGTGCACCATATCTCCCTGAATGGGGCCGGGACGGACAATTGCAATCTGAATGACCAGATCGTAATAGCAACGGGGTCTCAGCCGGGGCAGCATATTCATTTGTGCCCGGGATTCGATCTGGAATACACCGATGGTATCGGCCTGCTGAATCATGTGATAAACCTTTTCGTCATCCTGCCGGCGAGTGATCTCCGCAAGCGAGAGCTTGTGCTGATAAAAGGTTTCGATTAATGAAAAACATTTACGAATGGCAGAAAGCATCCCCAACGCCAATACGTCTACTTTGAGTAATCCCAGTGTTTCGAGATCATCTTTATCCCATTGAATTACGGTGCGCTCGGCCATGGCTGCATTTTCTACGGCAACCAGTTCATAAAGCGGACCGGCAGAAATCACAAATCCTCCGACATGCTGGGATAAATGACGCGGAAAACTGATCAGCTCGCCGACCAGTTCAATAAACTGCTCTCCTTTGAGCGATTCAGGCTGCAGGCCCAGCTGGGTTATCTGAGACTGCCAGCCTTGTGTTTTATCACGACGGTTAACGTTGTTAATAAAATAGTCGAGCTGAGTGTCGCTCATCCCCAGAGCTTTACCGACATCGCGCACCGCACTTTTAAAGCGGTAGGAAATCACGGTTGCCGCCAGCGCGGCCCGTTCGCGGCCATATTTGCGGTAGAGATACTGAATGACTTCTTCACGCCGTTCATGTTCGAAATCAACATCAATATCGGGCGGCTCATCGCGTTCTTTACTGATAAAGCGCTCGAACAGGACCGAAATTTGTCTCGGATCGACCGAGGTGATTTCCAGACAGTAACAGACAACGGAGTTCGCGGCCGATCCCCGGCCCTGATACAGAATGCCTTGCTGCTTGGCAAACATCACCATGTCGTGAATCGTCAGAAAATAAAAGGGGTAGTTAAATTCCTCTATTAACTTAAGCTCCTTGCTGATGGTCTGCTCAATGGTTTCCGGTACACCCTGAGGGAAACGCTGCTGTTTTCCCTTCACAACCAACTGGCGAAGATAAGCCATGGGGGTTAAGCCTTTCGGGATCAGTTCACTCGGATACTCATAACGCAGAGTGTCTAAATTAAACTGACACTTTCCGGCGATGTGCACGGTCTCCTCCAGCCACTCGCGTTTAAAGAGCTTTGCGAGTTTTTCCCGGCTGCGCAACGCGCGTTCGGTATTGGTCAGTAAATGCGCCTGAATGTTATCAACACAATTATTATGAGATATCGCGGTTAAAACATGTTGCAGAGGAAGCCTTGCTCCGTTGTGCATCAGTACGCCGCCACACGCACATACCGGCAGATCAAGTTCCCGGGCCAGTAATTCACATTGCTGTACCTGGGTGTGATCATCCGCGCCAAGATGACGCTGAACACCAACCCACATCCGGCCGCGATGATACTGACTTAACCACTTTCCCCAGTGATGGTTTTCTTTGTCATGTTGTGGCAGCCAGATAAGCAGGCATTGTCTGAACGACATCACATCCCACTCTGAGAGCCGGTAGTGCCCTTTGTCGGAACGGCGGCGGGCATTGGTGATCACCCGGCACAGTTCAGCATAGGCCGGCCGGTTCGGGGCGATGGCAACGAAATGGCAGTCAGGATTCAGTCTGAATAAACTCCCGACAATCAGCCGGACACTGAGCTTATGCTGTTTGATGGCCGAATGAGCACGGACCACCCCCGCGACAGAACACTCATCGGTAATGGCGATAGAGTGATAGCGCAGAAAGTCAGCCTGAATCACCAGTTCCTGCGGATGAGAGGCGCCGGTGAGAAAAGAAAAATTGCTCTGACAGAATAATTCAGCATAGCTCATGGTTCACATCCGTTTAACTGAATTGCCCGTGGAGAAACCATCGTTTATTCCGGTCTCTGAATACCCATAACCAGCGGCCCCGGTGGCAGTGCGCGATATAGTAGTCGCGTGTGATCGGCTGCCCGTCCCACCACCCGGTGACAAACCGTTCCGGCCCGTGAATTAAGGTCACTTTATCCGTTAATGGTTCAGGCTCCGGCAATAGCAGGCTCGGGCGAAGCCGGGCAGGTCGGACTGACGATGTAACGGGATCGGCCGGGTCCTGACGGTAAGAGGCATGCTCCGGGCGGGGATCATTACTCATGGCTAATTTGGAGACCGCTTGCGGGCCTAATTTTGCCTGTAATACGGAGATTAGCTCCAGTGGCTGAAGGGCGCCCTGAATCCCACAAAAAAGATCACTGCAGTTTGATTGTTGCTCACCGGCCCGGATTACATTCAACTGAATATGCTGCACCGCTGCCGTCAGCCGGAGAGATTCAAACGTGAGTTCCGCCAGAGCTAACCAGCGGTCACCACGATATTCTCCCGCGGCTGAGGTAATCAGCACTTTTTCCGTCACTTCATCCGAATCCTGGCGATGGCGTTGTACCAGACCCACCTCCAGTTCATAGGCGACCTGATTTCTCATCACTAAAAACTGCTCCAGTCGTTTTAGTAAAATCGCAACCGGTTTGGTGAGCCATTGGCTGTTGTCGATTTCATACAGCAGTTCCAGATCGGTAGAAAAATGCTCCGGTGGATAATAGAAATCGAGTGGGTGTTTAAACTGTCCGAGCAGGCGGCCGACGTAGTTAACCACATCAATATCAAACCGCCGTGCAACTTCCGCCATCGGAAGGCTGACCAGCTGTTTCAGTGTTGTTATGCCAATGCGGCGGAATGCTTCAACCTGTTTGTCGTTCAGCTCGGTGGCACTGACCGGAAACGAGTGTAATGCCGCCATGAGCTGCGTTTTATCCGCACTGACCAGATTGGCTGCGGATTTCGCCAGCAGCATAGCCGACAACGGAGAGAAGCCGGTGGCATAGCGGTAGCGTATGTACCGGGGGGCCAGATGCTGAGATAACGCCTGCCAGTAGTGCTCAAGGCCCTGATAAAGAGTCAGCATGGTGGTGGCGCGTAATAAGATGCCCTGGGGCGGAAATAGCACAATGTCCGACGTGACCAGATACAGCCATTGGGCTATTTCGTTTAAACGGCTTTCTTCAACGGCCCGCTGATAAGGGTGTACCTGCAGATCAGCACACAGGGCTGAGGCGCTGCCGAGCCCCATGCCGGACTGAATACCCTGTTCCAGAGCCGACCGGTTAGCCTGGATGATCTGGCAGGCTTGTCCTTCCACAATCACAACCGGTTGATCACTTTGATCTGCGAACAGAGTATCAAGCTGCAGATATGGGAAATCGAGATAGATCCATAGCGGCATAAGCTACCCCTGTTTGCGTACCGGAAAGGGGATAATGACCGGGGACGGGGTATGGAGAACCAGTTGCGGCCAGAACCGGTCCATTGCAATGGTGAACGGTTTTGGATCCCAGTGGCCTTTACGCTTGGTGATCTGCACGTCAATACCGCTATCGTGCGGGGTTAAGCGCAGCGACAGTGACACCGGTAACGAGAACAGGCGTTGTTGAGCCGGGCGGAACAGGAACTGGCGACAATGCCCGGTTTCACATCCCACCTGAAAACGCCGGGCCTGATGAATTTCCACCTCATCACACCAAAGCAGCACATGACTGCACGCACCACTTTTCAGACATTGTTCGGCGGCCCAAAAGGCGTGCCGGGTCGTCTGCGGTTCGATTAACAGGGTCCGCTCGGTATCCATCTGTTCGGCGATCAGCGTCTCTGCATTCAAATCAGCCGGGGGCTGAATAAAGACGATTAACCGTCCGTCATCGGCATGACGAAGATGGGGAAACAGCAGACGCAGTTCACCTATCCCGGAGAGTGAGTGCAGGTCAATGACTCCCTGCTCAGGGAATCCGCCATCCAGTCGCCGGTCGAATTCCTCAAACCCGGTCGAAGCCAGCGAGAGCGGCATGGTTTGCCGGGAAGTGTTCACTCCCTGCCAAAGCCATTGTTTTTGTTTCAGATGTTCTATGAGTTCGTGCATAATTCAATACCTGTATATATATACAGTATAATTTTACCGTTTTTTTATGCAAGAAAAAGATCGGTTTCATGGGTAAAGCGCCATCGGAGCAACAGAAAGTTTGCTACTTTTAGAAGAGATTAAAAGGGAGGAAGCGGGGGATGAATATACAATTCGCATTTTTGCTGACCTTTATTGCCGGAGGCATCGCGGTGTGGTTACTGCTTTCCATGTCAGGAAGGGTAGCCCGCAACCGGATCAATACGATCAGTCAGCATATCCGTTCGATCGGCGGCAGCCCGGTCAGTATTGATTTAACTGAACGACAGGCCTGTCCTTTCAGTCAGGAGTATCACGATCCCGATTTAGCCTATAAATTTTACCGGGCCCGTTACGCTGTTGGTCAGGAAGAGAAAGAACTCTGGGCAGTACTGGAAATGAAACAGAACCGGTACGGCCCGTCAAGCGCGATTAAAGAACACTGGATATGGCGTTAGTACGGATAAGTATAATGTTCATTTATTGGATCAGGAGTCGGACCATGGCAAGGCTTTTTGGTGTAATTACTCTGGTTATGATGTTGGTTGGTTGTTCCATTTACGGGCGGCAGGAGAATACGGTATCAAGCAGTCTGGTTGACTTCTTGTATCCCGACTCCGAACAAGCGGTTGCGCAGAAGGAAGAAACGCCGGTTTTAAAACTTCCGGTGAATATCGGGATTGCCTTTGTTCCCGCTAAAAACTACAGCGTGTTACTGCCTTCGGCGAAAAAAAGATACGAACTGCTCTCAACGGTAAAAAACGCTTTCGTGGATCTTGATTATGTCAATCGCATCGAAATCATTCCCGATACCTACCTGAAACAAGGTGGTGGTTTTGATACGTTAAATCAGTTAGCCAGACTCTACGATATCGAGGTGATGGCTCTGGTGTCGTATGATCAGGTTGCCCGTAACAATGAGAACAATGCCGCGCTGTTATACTGGACCATTGCCGGTCTGTATCTGATTCCGGGCAATGATAACTCGACACAAACCTTCGTCGATACGGCACTGTTTGATATAAAAACTCAGAAATTGTTGTTCCGGGCTCCCGGCATCAGCAAGATCGAAACTTTGTCTACTGCGGTCGGGCTGGATGAAACGATACAGGAAAATTCCGAAAAAGGTTTTAATCTGGCGGTTGCCGATATGATTAATAATCTGAACACCGAGCTGGGTATTTTCAAAGAGCGGGTAAAAGAAGAACAAATCGCAAAAATCGAGTCACGGTCAGGATATAGCGGTAGCGGATCCGGTGGTGGCGGAGCAGGCGGGATTCTGGTTGTGTTAGCGTTACTTCTGATTGCCGGGATCCGCGCAGGTGTTAAATACCGGCAAAGGTCAGCGTGACACAATGCTGTAGTCCGGCCGGATTCAGGCTTGCCTCATTCCGTGGAGGCAAGCCTGACCGGTATAGTTAAAGAACCTGTTCCGCCGTAACCAGCGGAATCCGGGTTGATATCGCATTCAGTGCTATTTTGTGAATCAT
>JBNKRC010000148.1:0-6106 GCA_050296215.1 Vibrio sp.
CCTGGAATGAGTTCAAGGCTCGCTTCAGGACTCACTACGTGCCCTGCAGCACCCTCTAGCTAAAGAAGAAGGAATTCTCCAAGCTAAACCAAGGAAGCATGACAGTGAATGAGTATCTGAACCAGTTCACTCAAATGAACCAAATTATGACCCAAATGAACCAGACTATGTCTTTGTTCGGCTAAGTCTTTACAGGAGAATTTTTATGCTAATGGACTCGGGCTACGATTCGTACCAACAAGTAGATTTAAATGCACAAGCTGCTGCGGCAAGCCCACATCAACTGGTCGTCATGTTAATTGACGGTCTGCTCGATGAAATCGAACGCACTCGTGGCCACATCAGTATGGGACGATTAGCGCAAAAAGGAACCGGCATTAACAAATGCATGAATATTCTGATCGGTCTGGACAGCGCCCTCGATATCGAAAACGGCGGCGAACTGGCAGATAACTTACACAAGTTATATGACTTCTGCCAGGTTGAGCTGTACCAGGCCAGTGTCCAGAATGACACTTCACACCTGTCCAATGTTGAAAATGTCATGAGCAACATAAGAGAAGGATGGAAAAATTTTGGCCAACACGCATAAAGTTTCACCCGAACGATTCCGCCATCTGTCTCATCGGATAAGAATCGCCACTAAACTACAGGACTGGCAGACTTTACAGCGACTTGATTCCGATCTGCGTACGCTTTTGCAATCTCATAAATCCGTACTGAAAGATCCGCGACTTGAGCAACAAATAGCCGAAGTCAAGGCGACCCATAAGGCCGCCCTTGAAGCACTGCAAAAAGCGACGGCTGAACTGGAATTACAGATGACGACCGTCAGCGCACAACGCGAAGGGACGATTGCCTATCAGCTGGCCATGACGATGGAGGAATAATCCTTGAATGGTATGACAGCAACACCGCAGACAACGACCCGGCATGGCGGTAACACCACATCGGGTGCCACTCTGGTTCGAAGCTCAGGTGAGATCGGTGAAGCCACAGTGGCCACATTCGCCCTTACTCAGCCGACTCTGCCTTCTCTCCTGCCGGGCAAAGAGACACTCTCTGCTGATGGGACGACAGATACAGATAAAACGACGACGGACACCGGACAGCAGGATGAACTCACCGTACTGGTTAGTCCCCTGAACTCCCCCCGTCAGGAGGTTACTCCGCCTTTAGCCATGTTCGGCGGTTTTACGCCCCCTCAGATTCAGGGCGTAAAAGAGGCTCAAGGCGTAAAAGAACCGGTTCATGCGATGTCTGCCTTGTCTGCCTTGTCTGCCGCGCAAATCCAGTCTGGTCAGCCTGCTCAGGCAGGATTGCTGCAAACCCAGGCTGCAACCGCCGCACCGGCTTCAGAAATAAGCATGACCAAAACCAGTCCGGTTGCACTCGACAGTCATCTGCTCAATGCAATCAATAACGAACTAAACCCCGGAGCGGCGAATCAGCCACCTCAACAGGCTCAGCCTGTTCCGGCCTCATCCCCTGCTGTCGTCACTAACAGCATCGCGGCAGAAAACAGCCCCGAATGGGCCGCCGTACGCGTTGATCCTCAGGCAGCCAAATGGGGAGAGCAGATGCTCAATGTTTTGCATGACCGCATTACCTTACAGGCACAGCAAAACCTGCATGAGGCCAAGATTCGTCTCGATCCCCCCGATCTGGGCAAATTGGATTTAGTCGTCAGGGTCGAAGGTGACCGCCTGAGTGTGCAAATTCATGCCAACACGGCTGCCACACGTGAAGCTCTGATGCAGGTCTCCGACCGTTTACGGTCTGAATTACAGGAACAGAACTTCGTTCATGTCGATGTTAACGTCGGTTCGGGCCAGCGTGAACAGCAACAGTCCCAGACCAGTGAAGAACAGAATCAAACGATATTTACTGCTCGTGAAATCTCTTCTGAGCCAAGCTATACCCCACTATCTGAGCACTGGCTTAACACCCGGGCCTGATGCTTTACGAGGAAAAGGTTATGACCAAACAACAACTAATTACAATGTTCTTCATGATGCTTATCGTTAGTGCCCTTGTCTCGGCGGGCGTCGTCTTCGGTGGCATGTGGTATCTAAAAACCGCCCATTCCCAGGACAACTCCGACTGGATCGCCGAATCTCCGCTCTCTTTTCTGACCAGTGTCAGAGATACTCCCAAGCCACCGAGTTTTCATTCGCTCGATAAAGTTGTGCTCAGTGTGAAAGGCAAAGATCAGAACCATTTCCTGATGCTGGAAATTGCGGTTGAAACCCGTCATCCGGAACGGATTGACAATATTAAAGATTACATGCCGGTGGTCAGTAACTCCATGATCAGACTGTTCAGTAATAAAACTTATGAAGATCTTCAGCAGAACGGCGTTATCGAAAATTTACAGCAAGAAGTCAAAACCGCAGTTCTCAGTTCACTGGAAAAAACAGACATTCTGCGTGACATCGATGATGTACTGCTGACCAAATACGTCGTGCAATAAGGTCGATACCTATGTTGGATATGCAATATCAGGCTGCGTATGACGTATCGGATGAAGTCTCCTCTCCTACGCGCCTAATTGATGAAAATCGCCTGCTGAGCCAGTATCAACACTTGGTGAAGCGAGTCTCAAATCAGCTGAGAATACATGCAAACACGCATTGCAGTATCGAAGATATGCAACAGCTCGGACTGATCGGGCTGCTGGAAGCCGGCCGTCGTTATGGTGATATTGATGATCCTAACTTCCCGGCTTTTGCCATTTGTCGGATCCGGGGGGCCATTCTGGATGAACTGCGCCGCCTTGACTGGCGTTCACGCAAAACCCGCCAGGACGCACATCAACTGAATGATATCACCCGTGATTTGACCCGCCAGTTAGGCCGTAAGCCAACGGACAGCGAAATCATTCAGGCGCTGGGAACCAACGAGCAGGATTATTACGATCGGCTTAACGCACTGCTGGCCGGTGAAATCCAGAGCCTCGACCAGCTTATTGAGAACGGGATGGAACATTCTGACGATAGTCTTGACGACAGCATGTCCCATGAAAATCTCCGCCGCAGTCTGGAACAGGCTCTCAGTCAGCTATCCAAACGCGACCAGCTATTGCTGACTCTGTTTTATCAGCATGAACCCAACTTACACGAAATTGCGCTCGTGCTCGACCTGACACCTCCACGGATCTGTCAGCTACACAAACAGGCGCTCAAACAACTCAATCATCATTTGTCCTCTTAGGAGCCATCTATGCAAAAGTTTCTCGGTGCCATCATTGTTCTGATGTGCGTTTTCGGCGGTTATATATGGGCTGGCGGCAAAATGCTGGCGATCTGGCAACCGGCAGAATTACTGATTATCGTCGGAGCGGCTTTCGGCTCCCTCATTATCGGTAATCCCCCTCATGTGCTCAAAGAGATACGCCGCCAGATGCGAATGCTGCTCAGACAGCCCAAAAATGAACAAAATTACTATATGGAACTGATGGCCGTTCTGCAGGTTCTTCTGGAAACCGTTCGCCTCAGTGGGTTTAAATCTCTCGACCAACATATTGAAACGCCGGATAAAAGCTCAATTTTCGCCCGTTATCCGCTGATTGCCGAAGATTATCGGATGGTTTCGTTTATTACTGACAACTTACGTTTAATGGCAATGGGTCAAATGTCGCCTCATGAACTAGAAGGGCTGCTGGAACAGGAGATCGAAGCAATTCAGGCTGATTTACTGGTGCCGTCACGTTCGATACAACGTGCCGCAGAAGCAATGCCAGGTTTCGGTATTCTGGCGGCGGTTGGCGGTATTATTATTACCATGCAGTCCATTGACGGCTCGATTGCCTTTATCGGCTACCACGTCGCAGCGGCGCTTGTCGGTACCTTCATCGGTATTTTTGGCTGCTACTGCTGTCTGGATCCGGCCAGTAACGCTATGGCACAACGGGTTAAACGGAATATGTCCGCGTTTGAATGTGTGCGCGCCACTCTGGTCGCTTATGTTGCGAAAAAGCCGACATTACTGGCCATCGACGCGGGCAGGAAGCACATTCAGCTCGATATCAAGCCAACGTTCAATCAAATGGAAAAATGGCTGGCTAGTCAGGAGGGATAATGCAAAAACAAGAGCAGGTCGTATTCAGACGTTCCAAGCCTCTCAATCACGAAGAACATCATGGCGGAGCATGGAAAGTCGCATTTGCTGACTTTATGATTGCCCTTATGGCGCTGTTTTTAGTCCTGTGGATCATGCAGGTTGTGGACAAAAAAGAACGTCAGGCCATTGTGGCAAATATGTACAGCGCAAGTGTATTTGAGCGTAACGGTGGAAATCCCTTTGATACCTCACAAAGTATATCGCCAATCGATCTGGCGGCGGATTCATCCGTTCCTAGCAGACATGATTCGAATCATATTGTGACATCATTCAAAAACGGTAATGGTGAAGGCCCGGAATCTGATGCCCTGATTCCGGGAACTTTCGATACCCAGGAGCAACTCACCGTTCTGGCAAAGGTGATTAATAAACTGGTCAGCCAGATCAACGCTCAGGGAAACGTTCATGTTTCGGTGACGCCGCAGGGACTGCGTATTCTGTTACAGGATGACTATAAGCAAAACATGTTCAGCCGTGGCGGTACGGAACTGACGCCCTATTTCGAAGATTTGCTGCTGGCACTGGCACCAATATTTCAACGGGTAGAAAACCCGATCATCATCAGCGGACATACGGACTCAACGGCGTTTAAAAAACGTTTCAGTAACAAAACCAACTGGGAACTCTCCGCCAACCGTGCCAATGTCGCTCGTCAGACACTGGTCGCCGGAGGTATGCCCGGAGAGCGTGTTCTCCAGATCACCGGGATGTCCGACCGGGCATTGCTGAATCCGGACGAGCCAAATGGCAGTGAAAACCGCCGGATCGAACTGTTTATTCTGACAACGCCGGCCTCAAAGGTGCTGGAAACCTTTTTCAGCAGCCAGAATAACGAGCTGGACAATGTCCAGGATAACGAACTGAACAAAGCCCGGGATAAAGCCAGGTTTAATCAGCCGGTATTCCGTCAGAACGTAATCAACTATACGATGCCATCTGACAGCTCAAGCTCAGATAGCGTATTACAAAATTTATAATATACACCACCTTCCCTTTGGGGAACGCTGAAGGTCAAGGTGGTATTTCCAATCTCCAAATGTATTGCCGGGCAAATTATGTATCAGTGTGCGGATGAAAAAAACGGCGTGAAAAACATGCTGAAAAAAACGCTTTTATGGTTAATCATTATTGATTACGGCTTGTTAACTCTGTTTTTAATTCAGCTGACCAGCCTGACACTGAACAGCGGCATCTCCATCAGTTTTCTACTGGTCCTGTATAACGTTCTGTTGAATGTGCTTTGTTTCAAACACATCAGCCAGCGCGAATCGCATATTATCTATCCGACGCTGACGGCGACGTTACTGGCTTTTATTTATTTTCTTTATTACTTTTTTCTTATCTAAACAAGAAGTCTGCCGGGCTTTCCTGCCTTCTTTACCATTATCGTCGTTCACGCTAACTCCACGTTCAGCGTTGCAATTTAATCCGAAGAGACCATACTACTTCCCTGTCAGACTTTGTGGGAAAACGTATTGGAGTGGTCGTCGGATGAATCTTTTAATTAAATTATGTTTTAGCTTAGTCGTGTTGTTTCTGGCCGGTTGCATTGCATCTGGAGTGAATTTTACGATTCGCTATGATGCTGTGGACGGGTTAAAAAACAATGCGCCATTAATGCATGGTGATCAAATCATTGGCAAAGTGAATAAAATCATCTACACCGATCAGGGTAATTTTGAAGTACATGTCACCGTAGATGAAAGCCACCATAAACTGGCAACTGATTCCGCTTTGTTTGTCATAGCAGACGACCCCAAAACTAAAGGTGTCCAGATTATTAAACTCATCACGAGCGACAAGCCGGGCTCAGTAATTCAGGATGAACAAGTGATCCAGGGCAGTACCAAACTATCGGGATTAGCCAGGGAGATGCAAAACCAGATTGGGGAAAGCATACAGTCATTTGCATCAAGCATTGACCAATCTATCTCGAACTGGCTCGATAAAAATACCGAGCCCACCGTTGAGCAACTGAATAATA
>JBNKRC010000149.1:0-6070 GCA_050296215.1 Vibrio sp.
AACGCCGGTACCGCCAACGTCATGGTGTTTTAAATGATGAGCCATTTATCCACGACGCGCTTTATGAGCAGGATCGAAACAGGCTTAGTGAAAGAGCCCTGAAATTGAGAAATGCGCTTAACGAAATTGAGCGGCGGATTTACCGGATCACAGAATAAATACCGGGCGGATGAACAACATAAATGGGCTGCGATAACAAGCCCATTGAGGAATTTGAATATGAAAATTATTTTGACGGCAACATCAGATTCTCTGGATTGTTTGCTAGATGAACGTTTTGGAAGAGCTGCTTATTTTTTGCTTTATGACGTTGAACAGAAAACGGCGGAATTTTTCAGTAACGAACAGAGTAATGCAGCACAAGGTGCCGGGATTCAGGCGGCGCAAAATATCGTAGAACTGGGGGTTGAATGTTTAATTACAGGTACATGTGGTCCGAAAGCTCTGCGGGTATTAAATAGTGCCGGGATTGAGGTATATAACATTCACGCGATGCCTATAGGTGAGTGTATCGATTTGTTTGTTGAAGGTAATTTACCAAAGCTGGAAAACAAATCTCTTGAAGGCATCGGAGTCTGGAATGCGAAGTAGTTTAGAGTGCCTTCCATGTTTTTTGAGACAGGCATTAGAAGCCGGCCGTAATATTTCAGTGGATGAAGCGGTGCTTGAAAAAGCATTAAAACGAATTTTACGTGAAACATCTGAATTTGAGTTAACACTGTCTCCGCCTGTTATGGGACAAAAGATTCACCGCATTTTGCGAGAAGAAATGATGTGTGATGATCCTTACGCACAAATTAAACAGAATGCGACCAGGGTTGCCATGTCCTTCGCCGATGAAGCCACAAAGCTTATACAACAAGCTGATTCGCCTTTTGAAACCGCAATCCGATTTTCGATTGCAGGGAATATCTTGGATTTTGCATTAATGTCGGTGTGGGACGATGCATTAATTCGGAGTTCCTTTATCAATGCATTGGAAAAACCACTTGATAGTGGTATGGCGCAGCGGTTGCAGGATCAACTTGAGACGGCAAAAAGTGTGTTGATATTAGCGGATAATGCCGGTGAAACAGTGTTTGATAAACTCTTTATCGAACAGTTACCTAAGCACTTAGACATCTATTATGCGGTAAAAGCGTCACCTGTTATCAATGATGCAACCTATGATGATGCGGTTGAAGCCGGCATCGATAAAATAGCAACAGTGATTGATAATGGTACGGATGCACCGGGGACTCCACTTGAACAGTGTTCACAACAATTTCTCCAGTATTTTCATCATGCAGATGTGGTTATCGCGAAAGGGCAGGCCAATTTTGAAACACTGAATGAAGCGTTACGTCAGGTATATTTCTTTACTCAGATTAAGTGCCCGGTAATTGCCAGACATTATCGATATGAAGTCGGTGACTGGATTCTCTCTGATATGTCGACACTTGGAAAAATGAGTCATCAACAATAGGAGCAATATGATGAAAATTGCTGTTGCTTCCGGAAAAGGCGGAACAGGGAAAACGACGGTATCCATATCGTTAGCTCTTTCACTCAAGCAACCTGTCACCTATCTGGATTGTGATGTTGAAGAGCCAAATGGTGAGTTGTTTCTTAAACTGACCGATGAAGCAGTTGAACCCTGTTATGTATTGGTACCTGAAGTTGACACGGAGCGTTGTAACGGTTGTGGTGACTGTGCAGAACTCTGTCAGTTTAATGCGATTGTTTCTCAGGGGCGTTATGCCATGGTTTTCCCTGAGTTATGCCATAGCTGTGGCGGATGTATCCGGATATGTCCGCATGGTGCTCTTTCTCCGGTGAACTATAAAATCGGTCAGATAAAAGCAGCTCAGCATGAACATATTCATTATGTTCAGGGAAAGCTCGACATCGGTATGGCTATGTCTCCGCCACTTATCAAAGCAGTGAAAGATTTAGTGGTGGCTACAGATATTACGATTCTTGATAGCCCTCCCGGAACCTCTTGTCCGATGATTACTACAGTACAGGATGCCGACTTTGTGTTGTTGGTCACTGAGCCGACGCCTTTTGGTCTTCATGACCTGAGACTCGCGGTAGAAACGGTCAGGGAACTGACGCGTCCATTCGCCGTGATTGTGAACCGTTGTGATGATAAGCACTCTATGGTTCACGACTATTGTGCTCAGGAAAGCATCGAAGTCGTATTAACTATTCCTGATAGTCTTGCTATCGCCAGGGCCAGTTCCTGTGGGCAGACCTTAGTGTCCGTGTGCCCGGAATTAAAGGCAGAATTCCGTCAGCTCGTGCAACGTATCGGGCAGTGGGATAGTGGAGGATAAATGATGAAAGAGCTTGTGATACTCAGCGGTAAAGGTGGTACAGGTAAAACCAGTCTGACATCATCATTTGCCTGTCTTGCTGAAAATATCGTACTGGCCGATTGCGATGTCGATGCTGCCGACCTGCATTTGGTGTTCTCTCCGGAGATCAATTATACAGAGTCATTTACCAGTGGTTATGAAGCAAAAATTCGTACTGATGAATGCTCAGGCTGTGATCTATGCCGGGAATACTGCCAGTTCGATTCGATTAAACATGATGCTGAAGATAACACATATGCAGTAGAACCGGCGTTATGTGAGGGATGTGGGGTGTGCGTCAGCTTTTGTCCAGAGCAGTGCATTGATTTCCCGGAACGGGTTTGTGGTGAGTGGTATCGTTCATTCACCCGTATCGGTCCTATGGTACACGCCCGATTAGGCATCGGCGCAGAGAATTCCGGGAAACTGGTCAGCAGGGTACGCGAAGAAGCTAAGAAATTAGCAAATCAACAACAAGCGGACTTAGTGCTGATTGATGGCCCTCCGGGAATCGGCTGTCCGGTTATTGCTTCAATAACCGGGGCTGACTATTTGGTCCTGGTCACCGAACCCTCTTTGTCTGGCCTTCATGATATTGAGCGAGTGTTAAAGCTGGCCGACCATTTTGGTTTGACTAGCGGTATTTGTGTCAATAAATGGGATGTTAACCCTCAGCTGACTAATCAAATTGAGCAGTTAGCTGAGAAACATCATGTTGTTTTGCTTGGGAATGTTCGTTATGACTCAGTAGTGACTCAGGCTCAGATTGCGGTGAAGAGTGTCGTTGAGATGGGGGATAGTGGCATCGCACAGGATATAAAAGCGGTTTGGCATAATATCCAGACTCAGCTGATTAATAGATAATTTTTTTAATTAAGGAAGATGAAGTTATGAAAATTGCAGTTCCAGTTAACAACGATATGTTAGATGCTCATTTTGGTCATTGTAAGAGCTTTGCGCTTGTAGACATCGATCAGGAATCAAAAACTATTACGGCACGAGAAAATATTGATGCGCCGCCACATGAGCCGGGTTTATTACCTCGTTGGCTGGCAGAGCGTAATGTGAATATTGTGATTACCGGCGGAATGGGGCAGAAAGCTAAGGAATTGTTTGCTGAGCAGTCTATTGATGTAATCGTTGGTGCTCCGATTGATAAGCCGGAAAACCTGATTTATTCATATATGAATGGTGCATTGCAATCAGGCATTAATGCTTGTGATCATTAGTGTTGAGTGAAAGGAGTATCCGGTGGAGCACAAAAAACTATCATTTACTATTTTGATGGACAATATAGAGCATGATGATTTGGTGGTAGAACATGGTTTTTCTGTATTGGTTGAATATGGTGATAGCACAATTCTTTTTGATACCGGACAGAGTAATAAAATTATTACGAACGCGGTGCAATTAGGTTGTGAACTGTCGAAAGTGGATACTCTGGTTCTCAGTCATGGCCACTATGACCATACTGGTGGGATTACGGCACTTTATCAGTTAAATCCGAAGGTTAAATTTGTTTCTCATCCTGCGGCCTTAACCCATTCTCGTTATAGTTTACATCCGGGTCAGGCACCCAGAATGATCGCGATGGTTAAAGAGCAGCGGCAAGTGGTTGAATCATTGCCTGACGTTCAGCGGGTACTTACCCGCGAACCCTATCCGCTTTGCTCTGGTCTGTATTTTTCCGGAGAGATACCACGTGATCATCCGACAGAAGATGTTGGCGGACCTTTCTACCTGGACCCGCAAGGTAAGCAGGCTGATCGATTGCCGGATGATGCGTCACTGTGGTTTCAAACCGAGCAGGGACTGATTATTCTGACCGGCTGTTGCCACTCGGGATTAATCAATACGGTGACGCATATCCAGCGGGAGTCCGGAGAGCAACGAATCGTTGGTATTATTGGTGGATTACATCTGCTTCATGCCGGAGCAGAAAGATTATATGCTACTGCTGCTGCAATAAATGAATGGCGGCCGGAATTTGTCATCGCCTGCCATTGCACCGGCCAAGATGCGATTGAACAACTCCGGGATCAAACCGATGTGCAAATTACGCAAGGGTATTGTGGTTTTAAATTTTCATATTGTTCCTCTCGTACTTAAAGAAGCAGCAGCTCTGTTGGTGACGTGTATTTACTTCGATTAACAGATACCTCTGGGTTCACGGGGATTCGTGAACCTATTTGTCTGGTTGCAACTCCAGTTTTTAGGGTATAAGTTTGTGAACCGGTAAAATCACGCTAGCAGAAACGTTCGGAGAAAAGCCAATTGGACCATGTCATCACCTACTATCTGGAAATGCACTCACCCGAAGAGCTAAAAGAGAAAACGGAATCGAATGATTTGCAGATTATGGAAGCAGAGCTGGATGAGTTCCGTTTTAATAAATACCTGTACCAGTATGTCGGCGCAATGTGGCAATGGACCGATAAGCTTGCGTTATCGGATCAGGCGTGGCGGGACTATGTGGAAAACCCGCAGCTCAGAACCTGGGTGGGGTATTTCCGGGGCTCAATAGCCGGATATTTTGAACTTCATGCCGACAGCTCGGGGGATACGGAAATTATGTATTTCGGTCTGGCTCCTGATTTTATCGGCAAAGGGTTTGGCGGCTATTTTCTTTCTCAGGCAATAAAAAATGCGTGGGCTATACCTTCGACCAAACGCGTTTGGGTTCATACCTGTAATCTTGACCATCCTTCCGCGCTGGCTAATTACCAGGCAAGAGGGTTGAAAGTGTATAAGACGGAAGTTGAGTAGGGGTAACTTGGAAGTGCCCCATTGTCATTTTCGCTCATTAAATTGCTTGCCGTCCTGGTTCCAAATTTTCCCCAATAAAATTCATATGAGAGAAATTTATGTGGTTGCATAATTACTCGCCAAAGGTGAGTAATTGGGAATAGGTTTCCTGGAGGTACGCTGAAAATGATTTTGAGTCACTTCGGGACAAAAGCGCCTTTGGCTCTCCCGTAAGGTAGCGACTTTGTATTAAATCTGGTGAGAACTAACATCATGTACAAATCAACAGTGATATTCTAGAATGGTGGTAAAGAACAAAGGTGTTATTAAAATGGCTACTGAATTTGATGTTGTAAAGTACATACTTAATAAGCTAGGTGAAATATCCGCAATGAAGTTACAGAAGTTGGTTTATTACAGTCAAGCTTGGTCTCTAGTGTGGGATGAAGAAGAGCTTTTCGGCGAAGATTTTGAAGCGTGGGCTAATGGGCCTGTTCTGCGCTCTCTTTATAATGAACATCGAGGTTTGTTTAAAGTGAATGTGGACACTTTTTCAAAAGGAGATATAGGTGGATTAAATGGAGATCAAGTAGAGACTATTGATAAAGTTCTTGAATTTTATGGCGATAAATCAGCTCAATGGCTAAGTAATTTAACTCATAAAGAGTCCCCTTGGAAAGATGCTCGAGGTGATCTTGATGCAATGGCATCATCAAATGACATCATTACCAAAGGAGCGATGGAAGAGTATTATTCTGCACTTTAAGATTTATGAGTAAAAATTTAGAAAGAGATAAGCGAAAGCTTGCAAAACAAGAAAAAAAACGTGAGAAAGCAGTAAAACTGCGTGCTGAATTTGTCGAAAGTAATTCAGAGCAAATGCCTAAAATCCAATTCTTGCCAGATATTGATAAATTACCCAAAATAGGTGCCAATTTGCAAGAACTGGAGACACCTAAACAGCCGAAAGCAAGCCAAACCGGATC
>JBNKRC010000150.1:0-6057 GCA_050296215.1 Vibrio sp.
TTTATTTACAGGAAGGGTGGCGATTAACCTCTCTGTATTGCAGATAGAATATTTGGATTTTTATGAACAGATTATGTCAATTTTAATCAGCGAAAATATATCACCAGAAGAGATCGAGCTGGAAGTCACTGAATCACTGTTAATCAGCGACCCGGATAATATGATGATTCTTTTTGCTAAATTAAGGTCGGCAGGGTTCAGTATATCCATTGATGATTTCGGTACGGGGTATTCATCATTAGCTTACCTGAACAAGCTAAGAGTCAATAAGTTAAAAATTGATCGTTCTTTTATTGAAAAAATAACCGTTGATAATCACGAGCAGGCAATAGTGAAATCAATTATTGAATTGGGCCACAACCTGGATTTGTCTGTTGTAGCAGAAGGTGTAGAAACCATAGAGCAACTGAATTATTTGTTGTCACTCGGTTGTGATGTGGCACAAGGATATCTTTTTTATAAGCCTATTTCCGCGAACGAACTCATTCTACGAACAGATGTATCCGCTAATCACCTTTGTTTCACTCAGTAAACTTAGGTGGTTTGTCTACGCATGACTTCAGTCATGCGTAGATCCGGGCCGTAAGATCCCGGTTACTGATGACAATTATTTTTCAGAAGTAACTTGATTAACCGGATGCTGGCTTATGCTGTCTAAATTTTCGTGTATAGAAATATTTTGCCTTAAAAAAGTATCCAGTTCACCGGCAGGAATAGGTTTACTGTACAAGTAACCCTGAAAATTCCGGCAGCCATGTTTTTCCAGAAATATTTTCTGTTCGATCATTTCAACACCTTCAGCTACTACATTTAGCCCTAAAGAGTTAGCCATCAGAATAATGGTTTTAACTATAGACTGGCTGTTGAGGCTTGACTCAAGATCAGAAATAAAAGATCGATCAATTTTCAGTTCACTCAGAGGTAAACGCTGAAAATACTGGAGACTAGAATAACCGGTTCCAAAATCGTCAATGGAAAAATTAACCCCAAGTTTATTCAGATCCGCCATTCGGTCAATTGCCAGTTCGATATCGTGAATAAACATATTTTCAGTCAGCTCAAGTAACAGTGTATCTGCCTTTATTTCATATTCACTGATTAATGCACCGACCATAGAAACAAATTCCGGATTATGCAGTTGTTTGTAACTCACATTTACCGAAAGTGTTAAGTTTTCAGTTCCTCTATCTTGTTGCCACAGACTTAGTTGCCTACATGCTGCTTTCATAACCCATTCGCCAATAGGGACGATGAGGCCGGTTTCTTCTGCCGTCGGAATGAAGCTATCCGGTCCGATTAATCCATCAACTGGGTCATGCCAGCGAATAAGAGCTTCAGCACCGATGACCTGATTCTGGTGGTCAATCTGAGGCTGATAATAAAGCTCAAAATGTTGCTTCTTAATTGCATTCTGCAGTCTTATCTCTAATTTGACTTTGTCCAATATTGCTTTTTGCATTCGTGGTTCATAGAAAAAAGCTGCATTTTTCCCTGATTTCTTTGCCTGATACATGGCAATATCGGCATGTTTTATTAAATCGGAAGGGGGAAGCGAACTGTCATTAAAAAGGACAACGCCAATACTGGCACTACTATAGAACGACTGTTCATCTATTTTGTAGGGAAGGGCCAGTGTTTCTAAGACCTTATTTGCGACCGCCTTTGCTTTAGTGGCGGCGGCGACATCGACTTTGTTGAGACCTGACAATATCAGAATAAATTCGTCGCCGCCCATGCGGGCTAAAGTATCCCCCTTTCTGATACATTGTTGAATTCGCTTCGCCGCTTCTTTAAGAAGCACATCGCCATATTCGTGGCCATAACTATCATTAATATTCTTAAAATTATCGATATCAATAAATAAAATGGCGTTATACTCTTCGTTTCGATCGCATAAAACAATGGATTGATTAAGCCGATCTAACAGCAAACGACGGTTGGGTAACGACGTTAAGGTGTCGTAATAGGCGAGTTTGACTATTTTTTTCTCATTCTCTTTACGCTCAGTGATATCCTGCACGAATCCGGTGATTTTGTCTGGTGTGCCATCTCCCTTAACAATGACTTTGCCCCGACATTCAATCCAGCGCAGTTTCCCGTTGTCCTGGCGCGTGATTTGATATTCAGCATGATTTTCTTCGCCAGTCTCAAAACTTCGCTGAATAGAATGAATGAAGGATTGCTTAAATACTTCATTCATTATCGGGAAGAAGGCATCGGGATTATCTATAGTGGCAGGATCCAGTCCGAACAGACGGAATGTTTCCGGGGACCAGCTTGGGGTCGTTCCGTTATAGGGAAAAGACCAGCGGCCAATCTGTGCATAATCAAGAGCTTCCTGAAGTTGCAGTTTATTTTCTGTTAACATCTCATAAGTATGAGAGCGGGTTTTAATCTCCCGCATCAGCCGGATGGTATTCGTGGATAAGCTCTTGTAGGCCGAAAGAATAATGTTAACGATTTCTTTTGCGACGCCGTGCATTTGTTCTTCTGCCCAGATACGGGCTTCTTCCGTCGTCTTCCCCGACCTGACCGCTTCAACCATCAGAGCCATGAACTTATCATTTTCTAAAATATGCGATGCCAACCAGCTCGCCAAAAAAGAAAGTAGATCTTCAATCCATTCCTCTTCTGTTAATGTGTTGATATTATTCTTTAGCTCATTGACCCTGACGACAAACCAATGGTGGGTTTCCTTGTGTTGTTCGACATATTTGCTGTCGGAGAGAGTATCCTGCCAATATTTATCTTCGGTTTCAAAGTGGTATGCCGCATATTCAAACAGCTCTTGAATAAATGGCTCAGATTCTCCATAGGAGCTTTTCATTATGGCAGCAGAGGCCACTTTATTAAGGAGGTTGACCAGCTTTTGATGCTGTTTATCAATCGTGTCAACACCCGTATTAAAGTTATTGTTCCAAGGAAATATATCTATATTCTGGTACATCGTTACTCTCAGAGCCTTTGGGTTATCGGTTTAGTTATATCAGCGAACGGAGTGTGGTATGAAGAGCGGGCTTATGTTTCCATACTATCATTGAGTTACTCATTGTGAATGCAAATGATACTGACTTTATCTTATAGTAATTTTTTTGATTCGACCTAATTATTACAAAGGTTTTTGTTGGTTATGTGGACAGCATCTTTACACGGAATGGCATATAAAAGGAAAATACGAGCCACTTCCGTGCGGCCCGTACGTAAGCAACTAAATCACAGGTAACGGTTTCTCAGGTGCACCTGGAAGTACGCCGGATTCAGCTCTTCACCAGTGGCAGATTTGACTAACTCATTCGTAGTTAACAAGCTACCTTTACTCCAGATGTTCTCCGATAACCAATTGAAAACTGGGGATAGATCGCCTGATTTGACCGCCTCATCCACATCAACGGTTTGTCGCATTGTCGCCATAAATTGCGCTGCGTACATAGCGCCCAATGTATAGCTAGGGAAGTACCCGAAGCTTCCATCTGTCCAGTGAATGTCCTGCATACAGCCATTCTGATAATTACCATTAGTTGATAATCTGAGCGACTCCTGCATTTTGAGATTCCATAATTCCGGGACATCTTTATGACTGATTTTTCCGTTCATCAAATCGCGTTCAATTTCATAGCGTAAAATCACGTGAGCCGGGTAGGTGAGTTCATCTGCATCAACGCGGATATAGCCTTTCTCGACCCGGGTATAGAGGCGCTGAAGGTTTTTTGTGGCAAACAGTACTGCATCTTTCTCATCCGGGGCAAAATATTTACGCGCCAGCGATGCTAAATGTTCGACGAACTGCGGGCTGCGGCCCAACTGCATTTCGAAGAACAGAGACTGTGATTCGTGAATGCCCATCGAACGGGCTTCGCCTGCGGCTAAACCGGCCAGGTGTTTGGGTAAGCCTTGTTCATAGCGGGCATGGCCGGTTTCATGAACGATCCCCATCAGTGACTGAACAAATTCACTTTCATTATAACGAGTCGTAATGCGAACATCTGAAGGCACACCACCGCAAAACGGGTGAACACTCTCATCCAGCCTTCCGTGATCAAAATCGAACTGAAGTAAATTCATGACTTCCTGGCCCAGTGATTTCTGAATATCACACGGGTAGTGACCGTCAGGCAAAATAACCGATTCGCTACGCTGCTTTTCAATAGCCTGGCCAACCAAATCGGGTAACCAGGTTTTTACGTCGCTGAATACCTGATTAAGCTGATCTGTGGTCGTCCCTGGTTCGTACAAATCGAGCATAGCATCGTAAGGCGTTATTCCTGAAGCTTCAGCCCGGATTTGGGCTTCTTCCTGAGACAGTTTGACCACTTCAGCCCAGTTTTTTTCAAAGCCGTTCCAGTCATTCTCTTTGCGTTGAGTCCGCCAAGCATGTTCACATGCGGCTCCGGCCAGAGACTTCGCTTCAACTAACTTCTCCGGTAGTACGTTGGCATTGTTGTACTGGCGTTTAAATTCTCTTACCACTGCCTGTTGCTCATGGGTCAAAGGTTCCTGTTCAGCCTGACCGAGCCAGTTCCCGATTTCGGGTCTGGTCATCAGCTGATGAATATGAACATGCAATTCAGCCATCGCACCGGCACGGGCTTCGGCACCTCCGGAAGGCATGACCGCTGCCTGATCCCATCCGCAAATTGCAGATAAGTGATTAAAATTCGATATTTTTTTACTGTGCGCGATCAACTTTTCATATGCACTCATAGAGAAAATCCTTCATTTTATATTTCTGTTCAGCGTAACAAGCGATGATACGCATACCAAGCTGAGATATATTACTGTCATATTTGCCGGGCAAACTAACTCAAAAGAATAAGCGACGAGAATGTTATGCCAGGAGCCTATGCTCATTTAGTTGCCGCCAACCAGGCCCTAGTCAATCCGCCTTCAGGTATACAATTACCCAGTTATTGTCGACGTGTTTTGAGCCAGTATCAAGGGTATGTCGAGCTCGGGGCGGTTTCGCCTGATTTCCCTTATCTGGCACTGACCAGCAGTGAGCAGTCTAATTGGGCCAACCGCATGCACCGCAAAAATGTCGATGTATTTCTGAAACTGGTTATTTATCACGTTAAGTCATTATTTCATACGGAGAAGGATATCGTTTATGCATGGCTGAGTGGCTATTTATCTCACGTTATTGCGGATATCACCATCCATCCGGTAATAGAACGGACGGTCGGTCCCTATCAACAAAATAAACAGGCGCACCGGTTATGTGAGATGCATCAGGATACCTACATCTGGCAACGCATGTCTCAGGGAGAAATCGGAGCCAAAAGCTGGTTAACCAGCCATCTGATATTCTGTACCAGTCATGACAGCCACCAGGCGATTGATCCCATTATTACTAAAGTATGGCTCGAATCGCTGGAGCTGGCGTTTCCGATGCAGGCCAATCTTCCGGATATCAATGGCTGGTTCAATAGTTTTATTAAAGCGATCAGTCTGGTAGAAGATAACTACCGCCTGTTTCCCCTTTCCCGCCATGTGGCTTCATTCCTGAAACTGGCTTATCCCAGGGTGAATGAACTCGATCATCACTTTTTGTATGAGTTACCAACGCCGGCAGGACGGATGAGCTACGAACAGATTTTTGATCACTGTATCGGACAAATCAGCGCTTACCAGCATTTACTCTACCAGAGCGTTTTTGAGGACTTACCTTTAGATTGGGTGAAAGCGTGGAGTCTAGATACCGGACTGGCAGCAGACGGCACGCTTTCGGCTTGGCAGGATAAACTACAGCGAATTGATATTAGCGCAGTTAGCCGACAAATCACCGTCAAGTGCTTTAATCAGATTGCTGACGGCACACTCAACCATATTTAAACGGGTTTTGAGGGTTGCCGAGCCTGCATGTGGTAACAAGACGGTATTTTGTAGCTGACATAAAGGAGAAGAAGCCGGTAACGGTTCGTTTTCGTATACATCCAGTCCTGCAGCCGCAATTTTTCGCTGCTGAAGCGCGCTGATTAATGCGGTTTCATCAACAACCTGTCCCCGGGCAATATTGACGAATACGGTACTGGATTTCATCAGTTCAAATTCCCGCTGACC
>JBNKRC010000151.1:0-6013 GCA_050296215.1 Vibrio sp.
TCTGTTCCTGTTCCTGTTCCTGTTCCTGTTCCTGTTCCTGGATCTGGATCTGGATCTGGATCTGGATCTGAATCAGGCGTTTTAATCACCAATGGTATATTGTAATTGTAATTGGCATTAGCGCCGGCATCATATTCCTCCTGCGTTACAGGTGCAGAAACATTCTCTATTGAAAGCGACTCCCCCGTCCGAGTGAGCACGGCAATGTGATTGGAAGCGTAGGTATAAACAGTTCCGTCATCAGCATAAAAGACATTATCATTTCCCTCTTTGGAGAAACCTCCGGTTAGTGTATATCCATTGACTACAACCGTTCCTTGTCCATCAGAATCGCGAATCGTATCGCCGTCACCGGCATAGTAAAAATCCGTCCCTGCACCACCCTCAAGGATGTCGGCTTCACCATCGTCGGTAACGCGATCAATGCCTCCGATTAATACGTCATTGCCCGTACCGCCATTTAATACATCTCTACCTGTGCCACCGCAAAGGGTGTCATTGTTTTCATCGCCATTTAGAGTATCAGTGTCAGCTCCACCGTATATTAAGTCATTACCAGCACCTCCATTTAAGGTATCGTTGCCTATGCCACCAAATAACTTATCTTTTCCGCTGTATCCGAAAAGGATGTCGGCACCATCTTTGCCGATCAGAGTGTCATTACCTGACCCCCCCCATAACTGGTCAGCATGATAGCCACCCACCAACACATCATTACCCCAGGATCCTGAAACCTTGTTGACTTGACCTTCCAGGCCAACCAAGAGCTCATTCCTGGCATTTGCTGCGGTGTCCTGATAAAAGCCTTGAATCTTGTTATCATCAGTGTGATAGAGGCCAACGAGGACGCTGTTGATGCTAGAGAGATCGATTCCGCTACGGATGTCATCTGGGATGTATTGCTGTGCCACATAGTCTTTTATCGACACTAACTCGGCACCGATATCCTTGACCGCATACAAAGCGCTTAAATTGTCAGCATTGGCAATCTGTTGCCAATATAATGTTTCGTATTCAGATATCCTTGTTCTGTTATCAAGCACCATTTGGAGAACCTGCTGAGCCTCGTCATCAGAGATACTTGCAGAGTCATTGTAGAGGCTGAAGATACCTGATTCAAAATAACGCCGCTTAGCCCAGCCTTTGTTATGAAGTGCACTATTGTTAGCCCATCCATAGCGAATTTGAAACCAGGCTTCGGCACGATTTCCATCCATAAGGGCTTGAGTCAAGCCAGGCCCAAAAAGGGATGGGGAATTGTATACAAGAGAGGTTAATGCAATCAGTTCACGGCTTCCTTCCATGGCGGCAAATTCCACTTCCTTAACTCTGGACATTATATAGTCTTGCACACGACCAACTTCCAAATTGAATAAATACTCTGAATCTGATTTGTCAGCAATAACGAAAAAATCCGTAGCTGCTATTGTATTCCTCGCAGTGGTGACATTACCTGCATTCAGTGAAGCCGCAATACCTTGTAACACCTGATCGTCTGCATCATCTAGAATCACCCCTATTTCTTGTAAATCTGATTCAAGCGTCTCCTTTTTTCCCCAAGTACCAGCAGCATTCTTTACTAACAATGCGTAGCCATAACCTATGGTTGGTACTCCAAGGCCGTCATCATAGATTTCAGCTTTGAAACTTTCAGTACCAAAAATCACATTCCGAATCTCGTTGTTATAATCTGAGGCAAGGTGATACTCAATAGTCATTTTTAATTCTCCTTAATCTTCTACTACATATGTGCATTGCGATATAAAACTATCATTTTCTACGCTATTAAGGCGGAGAGAATAATATGGTGGATTTCCCGGTATTGCATGATTACCTACGGTTAGCAGGTAGCTTCCCCCATCAAATCGAAGTAACTCGCTCTGACGGGTGAGCGGGGGAGCATTCCAACCGGTACCCCGAAACGATTCTGCGCTTATCCATCCCAAACGCTTACAAGCGTGTTTATCAAGTAAGACAAAACCGGCACCTGCCGACCAGTGGGGTTGTATTTGACCGGTTTCTATAGAACGGCTGATATCAGAATACTCAGCACCGGTATAAATCAATAATCGATCTGGAGCATTTTCGTCAGTCAATAACCACAGGCTGTAATTATTGTAGACGGTCCAAACCTGTCCAGTGTTAGCCATGATCCGGTCTCCATGAAGAGTACGCGGTTCCTGAATTTGGGAAAATTTATACTTTTCCAAATAATCACAGCCTTTCAAATATTTTTGTAATTTGGATGATTCGCGCGCTACGTTTTCGACCACTGGAGAAATAACATCCACTCCCTGACCACTACGCACGGAGTCTAGGAACCTGCTGCAAACAGGATTATCCATATTTTGATTTTCCACGTCATCGGCAGTTCGAAGAATATGGATTGCATTTGAGACGTCGCTAAGATAGCGAATTTTCATCTGACTGATGCGGTCTCTATAGACATACTGAAGGCAATCCTCTGCATCAATTTGATGTGAACCATACCTTGGTGGATCTTTCCATATATCTTCAGGCCTGCAGCGGTTGCGCATTTTTAGCCCCGCCCTTTGCTCAATTTTCAATGCCTGCGGATTAGGTATTTTTTCCATGGCTCTTTTGTAGAGCGATGCCATTTCTTCATCTTTCTTCGAAAGATCTTCATCCGCACAAATCATCTGCTCAACTTTTGTAACTGCTTTATCGCAATTAAAACTGGCGGCCCACACACCATTCGAAATTAACAATAAAATCAACCCTGTAATCCAACGTTTACACATATCACCACACTCATTAACTAAAAAATTTCTTCTCAACTTTGCTACTAAACTTTTCCTTAAGCTCTCTTTTTAAAATTGACTCCTTTTGACCATATAATGACTTATCCAATATCCATTTGCACCGATGTTATTCGATGCTTTTGTTATTAGTGTTTTGTTTAAATGTTGCTACAGTTGTTTGTATAACTATCAACTATTTTTACTTCGTTCTGCGACACTACTATTACCTTCGTTTAATTGATGGTTTTTGACCATAAAAGCGTTTTAAATGCACTTGCCTCATACTTTTATTCACATTGAATACGATTGCGTTGTAATGCAACCACGGTTCATTCACGTTCCAAAGCTCAAGAAAGCGCTCGTAACTTTGCGTAATCATTGCACCATGCGTTGAATCATTTAAATAGACTTCACGCTTTCCTTCGTCATAACCTATCGCAATTCGATAATGCCCATTTGACCCCACTTTGCCCCAATATTGGTGAACGATTACGGGTACTCCACTGGCAATATGCTTTTTAAGTTTTTTAAATCGACTATTGATTTCTTTTGATGCCAGATATTTATCTAATGGGACGCTTTTAAGTTTTGGGTTTTCCACCGTCGAAAACTTCTTTAGGAACTCACGCATATTAATGGTGCCAGTACCTGGGTACCGGCTCCAATCTATCGGATCAGTTTCCAGTATTCCCGATCGCTGAACACGTTTGCTTTGCGCGAACTGCAACAACAGGTTGTAGGCGATATCGTACTGATCGTATTCATCCACGCCCCAATAGCGAAACAGCATTTCGATAGTGGCGGGGCCACATAAATTCTTGCCTTGCTTGAGCAGCGGTACATCGAGTTTGACGAATGCAGGAATGGAAGGAGTGGACGACACCGGATAAACATTCGCAAGCGCTGTGGATTGCTTGTTCGAGAAATGAATTCGTCCTGAGTCATCTTGCCACTGATAAATTTCTGCATGCGCACAGGCAGAAAAGACAAAAACGAAGGTCGCGAACAGTAGTTGAGAAAATGCCTTTCCGATGTTCATACCACCACTCCTTCTCGATTCATGCAGGCGGATGAGGCACCTGCAATAACTTTGCTTTTTGATGTTTCCTTTAACGCAGGGACGACTTGAAACATTTCCATGGCATTAGAGCCTTTAACCAATACCACGTCACCACTTTGAATAAATTTTCTTGCATTTTCTGAAGCGGAAACAGCATCTGCAAAATGGCATCCGCGAAGCGCTAGAGGTAATTTGTTGAATATCGATAGAGTCAGTTCACCGACTGTAAATACCTTATCAACACCACTGGAAATAATCGCGTCAGTCAACTCGATATGTTTTTGCATTTCATTTCTCCCGAGTTGCAGCATATCTCCGATGAAAAGAATTCTTCGCCCGCCTTCCGCCAATTCAATAGAAGCCATATTACTCAAGGCAGCAACAACAGAGGTTGGGCTAGCATTCCAGGTATCATCGATAATGGTGTAACTTTTTGATTTCGCGTTTACATGATGAACTTCCCCTCGGCGAAAGGATGGACTGATCGTCGCCAGTGTTCTGATAGCGTTATCAATATCAGCATCTATGGCATGAACAGCAGCCAGAATCATCATGGCATTTACCCCCCAGTGCGCACCCGAAGCACAAATTCGAAACTTAACAGGCTTACCAAGCATGCGGGCTTGAACGATGTTTTCACCACTTTCTACAACAGTTTGTATAACTCGAAAATCTGCTTCAGGATGCTGACCAAAGGTAATGATCTGGCCAACACTTGCGCGTACAGTCTTGCTTTTCAAGAAATCGTACCAGGCTGAATCTCTAGGTAAGATCACAACTCCATCTGAGACTAAGCCGTCAAGCAAACCGCTTTTAGTTTTCGCGATGGAGGATTCATCCTCATGATAGGCTAAATGGGCATCATGAATATTTGTGATGATGCCAACATGTGGCTGGATTCGCTGCGATTTTATTTTGATACTGCTAACGCCCAGCATGCCCAATTCCATCACGGCATAGCGAGCATCCAATGGTAAGTTCATCAACGTATCAAGAACACCCCAGCCGTCGTTGGCGTTAGCGTCCGTAGCATGAGTGCCCCCTTGTGCCGATAAGATTTGTGCGAGGGCGTCCTTTACCGATGTTTTCCCCACACTGCCTGTTACACCAATAATTTTCGCGGAAGTGCGTAAACGAGCGGCATTCGCCAACGATCTTGCTGTTTCTAGTAGATTCTCCACTTCATATATTGGAATGGAAAGTTTGCTCGAAAGAGCTTTCGCGGTTTTCGATTCTGCAATGATTGCCGAAGGTTGATGGGATTTTGCGCTTAACAATCGAAGCTCCGCTGAAGCGACTTGCTTAGCGAAATACAGGCTACCCATTTCTGATCGTGCTGCTCTAGCAACCACTGATCGCACCGCCCAGGCGCTGTCGTTATACGCTTTAACTATCTTGCAGGCTTCAAGCACTTCTTCACGAAGCCAAAGGTCTGAACGCACCACACCTGAGGAGCGCCTATGAATACTGGAAACTACATTAATCTTTTGGAAAGGTTGTTGCTTTTCAAAAGCATTAAGTTGGTAATCTTGCACTGAAAAACGTGAGAGTATCTTCAATAATGCCATCAACCCATGCTGCACATTATCAATGCGAATGGAGTTGTCGTAGACAGTGGTTCTCAGCCCACCCAGTACCCGATCTACATGCTTAATATAAAAGCAATCAATCACATCCTTGAACTGCAATTGCATGAGGCTACGAATGCCGCGAATTATGACTGTGCGGTAGTTTTCGGCACGAGCATGATCACCACACTCTTTTGCCAGTTCGAATGCATCGATTAAACCTTCTAGATAGACCCCTGTCGATGATGCATGCGGTGGACCAAAATACGTACGAGCTGGATCGTAGAAACGTCCTTGCATATCATGGAATTCAACCGAATCCCATTGCTGCATGGACAGCAGCCAGTCGTTCATTTCGAATATGAATTCCTTAAGATGCTCATCTCTGGTGACTTGCCAAACCAGGAAATAGGCTTGTGTATGCCAGGGTATGAAGGCGGGGTTACGATTGTCTCGGTGCCAGACCCTGTAGTAGCGGAAAGCCGCCATAATGCGCGTCAGTTCATCTGGGTTGCGACTGATGCGGTAGCGTGCCGCGAGAAACAACAGCGCTTCTCCTGAGTAGAAATTCTGGTTGTCTTTTCGTTCGCGCGGAATATAAAAGGTGTCGAATGATCCATCAG
>JBNKRC010000152.1:0-5924 GCA_050296215.1 Vibrio sp.
GTGCCAGTAACTCTTCGTCCGTTATGGGAGCGCAAGCCGTCCTGCCCGATGCCTCTGGCGTTGTATTCCCCGTAACGATAGCAACCCCATGACAGTCTAACGAACCGAATGCGGACAAATCATCTTCAATGCCGGTTTGAGCACCGGCACCGGATGCTGAAATTGCCCACACGATGGCCTTTTCATTTGTGCCTGACACATTGTTCGTTGTCATGGTTACACTTCCTGTACGTCAATCGGCTGGTATAGCTCCGAACCATGTTGTTTAAATTCATCCGACATCTGCTGGAAGCCTTCAGCCTGTTGTGCCGCCTGATTTCTTACCTCCTGAGAGATTTTCATCGAGCAGAATTTCGGACCGCACATTGAGCAGAAGTGAGCGACTTTCGCTGATTCCTGTGGCAGAGCCTGATCGTGGTAGGCACGTGCCGTTTCAGGATCCAGGCCAAGGTTGAACTGATCTTCCCAGCGGAATTCGAAGCGGGCTTTAGCCATGGCATTGTCGCGTTGCTGAGCCGAAGGGTGCCCTTTGGCGATATCCGCCGCATGTGCTGCGATGCGATAGGTGATAAGTCCCTGTTTTACATCTTCTTTATCAGGAAGGCCAAGGTGTTCTTTTGGTGTTACATAACACAACATGGCACAACCGTACCAGCCGATCATCGCGGCACCGATACCGGAAGTGAAGTGGTCATAGCCCGGAGCGATGTCGGTGGTTTGCGGACCAAGTGTGTAAAAAGGTGCTTCGTGGCAGCACTCAAGCTGTTTGGTCATATTTTCTTGAATCAGATGCATCGGGATATGTCCCGGACCTTCGATAATGGTCTGAACATCGTATTCCCATGCGATTTTCACTAATTCGCCCAGCGTTTCCAGTTCGGCAAACTGTGCTTCGTCGTTCGCATCGGCAATGCTGCCCGGACGCATACCGTCACCCAATGACAGTGACACATCATAGGCGGCACAAATTTCACAGATTTCGCGGAAATGAGTGTACAGGAAGTTTTCCTGATGGTGGCTCAGACACCATTTCGCCATAATTGAACCGCCACGGGAGACGATACCTGTGACGCGTTTGGCAGTCATCGGTACGAAACGCAGCAGAACACCGGCATGGATAGTGAAGTAGTCGACCCCTTGCTCGGCCTGTTCAATCAACGTGTCTCTGAACACTTCCCAGGTAAGATCTTCGGCAATGCCTTTTACTTTTTCCAGAGCCTGATAAATCGGCACGGTTCCGATTGGTACCGGTGAGTTACGGATGATCCACTCACGGATTTCGTGAATATGACGGCCGGTGGAAAGGTCCATTACGGTATCAGCGCCCCAGCGCGTTGACCAAACCAGTTTTTCCACTTCTTCATCGACACCGGAAGAGACGGAAGAGTTACCGATGTTGGCATTGACCTTAACCAAAAAGTTACGGCCGATGATCATTGGTTCTGCTTCCGGGTGGTTAATATTCAGCGGAATAATCGCACGGCCGGCAGCCACTTCCTGACGAACGAATTCAGGGGTAATCTGAGAAGGAATATTGGCACCGAAAGAGTGTCCCGGCTGACGTCGGTTTAGCTGTTCATCGTTACTGTCTGTTGCTGCCATGTTTTCACGAATGGCAACGTATTCCATCTAAGGGGTGATAATTCCGGCGCGCGCATAATGCAACTGGGTTACCCGGCGGTCTGTTTTCGCACGCATTCTGGTCGGTAACTGAGGGAAACGCTTGGTACCGGAAAAGGTTTCACTACTGCGTTGACGGGTAAACTCAGAGGTAGGCAGATCCAGCTCTTCTACATCCTGTCGGTCATTGATCCACTGTGCACGTAACGGAGCAAGGCCCTGTTCAAGGTTGATAGTGGCATTTGGATCAGAATAAGGGCCCGAGGTGTCATATACATTGATCGGCGGGTTGTCGGTTTGTTCAATCGTTCCGTCAGCACGTGCAATCTGACTTGGCGTTTGCGCAATCTGGCGCATTGATACTTGTATATCTGGACGGCTGCCTTCAACAAACACTTTTTGTGATGCCGGGTGTTGGTAGGTTTGCAGTTGTTCCAGGAAGTTACTGGCGTTATTGCGTTGTTCGCGACGATTTGACATTAGCAAGCTCACTCTTCGGTTAAAAATGAAATTGCTTGTCAGGAGAGTTGAATTGAAAGCGGCACAAACTTCATCTGATCGGACTACGTGATGATGGTTCTGATTGTGCTGCGCTATGCAGCCGGTGGTTTGGCAACAGACGCATTTTGCTTGTTTCCTTCGCAGGTATCAGCCTGATCAGGTTCAACGGATCCCGAATTAACGGTCTCAGCCACTGGGGCACTCCGACAAGTGGCTTCGATCTAAACACAGAAAAATCCGTGTATCAAGTGAATTACTTCTTTTTGTTAACATAAATTAACATCTGTCGGCTTCCTGATGAATAATACCGATTCGTTTTATCTGTTATCCATTTGTTATGGTTTGGATTATCAGGTGCAGAGGTTTTTTCGGCCGCGAATTTGTCACCTCTGTATTTGTCCATCATCAACTACACTTAACTTATTACCTAACAGTTGTTCGCTGAGGAAAAATGATGAGCAGACTGAACACGATAGAAGGGGTGCTTCTGGACCTGGAAGGGGTGTTGTTTGTGGGTAATCAGCCGGTTGAAGGCGCAGTTGATATGGTTAATTATTTGCAGGCTACGCGGATACCGTATCGCTTTATGACCAATACCACGACGACGTCGCGTGACCAGATTGCACAAAAAATGTGTGCCATGGGATTCAACGTGGTGAGTGACCAGATTTTAACGGCCCCCGCTGCGGCTGTTCACTATCTGCAACAGAAGAGAGACATCTCCTGCTATCTGCTGGTTGCTGAAGATGTGAAGCCTGAATTCTCCGCATTCCGTCAGTCTGATCAGCATCCGGATGTTGTGGTGATTGGCGACATCGGCCCGGTCTGGGATTACGCCCTTATTAACCGCTTGTTTCAGATGCTGATGTCAGGCGCAGAACTCATTGCGTTACACAAAAGCAAATACTGGCAAACACCGCAAGGGTTGCAGGTTGATATCGGCGCATTTGTGGCGGGGCTTGAATATGTCACCGGTAAACCATCGGTGGTGATTGGTAAACCGTCATCGGCCTTTTTTGCAGCCGGGATTGATGCATTGGGATGTGCAAAAGAGAAGATTGTGATGATTGGTGATGATATTGATTCTGATGTCGGCGGAGCGCAACAAGCCGGAATTCTGGGGGCATTGGTGCGGACGGGCAAATTCAGAGAGGAAACCTGCATCGCATCGGCGGTGACGCCGGACTGGATATGGGATTCAGTTGCTGAACTGTCGACATTGATTAAATGAGTCTGCGAATCGCTGTTTGTGATGCTGATTTGAGGTAAAAGTGAGTCTGGTTTCCCGGTTGGTTTCTTATTTTTTTGTGCTGAAACTCCCCGGGCATGTGTTTGTTTTGCCGATAAAATAGCCGGTTGATTCGGATTAATGTGATCGATATCACCTTTTCAAAATATGTGACTTTTCACATCGGGGAATTAGATAGATATTAACGGCGTACGCAGATGTGGTGGAATTGGTAGACACGCTAGCTTCAGGTGCTAGTGGCCTCACGGCCGTGGGAGTTCAAGTCTCCCCATCTGCACCAAATTCAGAAAAAGACGTCTTAGGACGTCTTTTTTTATGTCTAAAATCCGCATAATATCAGAATTTTTCTTCAGTGGGCGTCGAGGGCATATTGCAACAGTGATCGATTTATGTCGCCCTTTTAGCAACCCCACCTGTATATTTTTCAAAATTGCCTACTTGTCCTTGCAATGTTGGAAGGCCATGTACGTCTTCCGGTGCTCACTTATACCATCCTAATAAAGTTTTAGATCAATGATTTTTCCCGTTTGGTATTAATTCAAAATTGTTTATAAATTTCTTTTGTTGAATAACTAACCTATATCCTATAGTGTAAACAAAGTTTTTAAAAAAGTTGGTTTTCTGGCTATGAGAAAAAATATTCAAGGCGTTGATATTGCACCATTATCATCAAAATTACATGACTTTATAATAAAATATGATTTAGATCAGTATGTTAAGATGACTATGAAGGTTGATGTTAATAAACATGGTTTTGATAGCAAAGGAAATTATCTTCACTGGGATAGCTTTGTTCCCAGAGCATCTGACTTCAAAAGAGAAGAAAAAGAATTAGCTTATTTAATACTTAGACGACAGCGTAATTTAAAGAACCATGGGAATTTAACGGATGAAGAAGGCAACCCGTTTGTATTTACTGAAAATGGTCTAATGGCAAAGCTGCACAAAATTGGCCTCATGGAAACATTTGAACATTTAAAAGTCGGAGAAACTGATAAAAATGTTCATTTAGTTAAAGGCGTTATCATGGAGGAAGCAATTTCTAGCGCACAATTAGAAGGCGCAGCTACTACGCGTACTGTTGCGAAAAATCTACTGGAATCAGGTCGGGAAGCTAAAAATGATTCCGAAAAAATGATCGTCAATAACTGGAATCTCATCAGAGCAGCCGAAGAATTTAAACAAGACCCTCTGAGTATAGAGTTAATTCTGTTGTTAAATAAGATTGCAACAGTGAATTTAAACGAAAACGGGCATGTAGCAGGTCAGATTAGAGATGATGACGTTGCTGTAAGCAACACAATGACAGGTGATGTTATCCATACTCCCCCTTCTTGTGACAATATTGAGTGGATGTTAAAGATGGTTTGTGAATATGCAAACTCAGAACACTTAAAAGGTGGGGATTTCATTCATCCAATAGTTAAGGCTTGTGTTCTGCATTTTATGATTGGGTATATTCATCCATTTTTTGATGGCAATGGCAGGACTGCCAGAGCTTTGTTTTATTGGTATATGCTTAAAAGTGGTTATGATAATTTCAAATATATATCCATATCTGCTTTGCTTAAGGATGCACCAGCACAGTATATGAAGAGTTTTTTATACACAGAAACGGATGAAAATGATTTGACTCATTTTATAGATTACCAACTTTCTATAATTATCAGGGCGTTAAACCGATTTACGGATTACATTCATGCCAAGGTTGCAGAGCTGGAAAATGCGATAGAAATACTTAAAACATCCCCTATCTACTCTAAATTAAGTCTTCATCATATTACTATTTTGGAAAAAGCCCTAAAAAATGGTGGGCGTATTTTTACAGTTAAAGAGATAGAGAGTGATTTTAACGTATCTTCAACAGCAGCCCGAGGGTATCTGGATAAGCTTGCTTCGATGGATTTGCTCTATAAGGCAAAGCTTAAAGGACGAACTTATGGTTATATCGCCCCTGCTGATCTCAAACAACGTCTTTGTGTAGATTGATTCACGGTGTATTTTTAAGTCAGCCGAATATCTGTTCTATCTTAATCGGCTGACTGAAGCTGACAGGCGGTGGCTGACATTAACTTTAAAGCTAACTGTTTTGCATGCCAGTCAGTTCCCGCCTAACACTTAATTCTTACTAATCAACGATCTCAAAAAATCCAGGTCTTCCTGATATGGATTACCCAGCAGAGGCATACGCTTGTCTGTTTTCGTATCCAGCGAGTTAATTCTCTGTGACTTCCATAGCACAACAAAACTTTTTAAGCCACCCCGGCATGGCCATGACAAAAATAAACACATTAGAGCGCTGATTTAATGCTTTATTTTTGCGATTTAAGTCATGCTTAACTTGTTGTTTTATCATTGTTTATTTTTCTTGAAAGCTGGTTGGTAAATGGTAAGCGATTAATACTCAGCGTTATTGAACAGAACCAGTAAACCTTTTAGGCTTTGCCGATATTCCATGGTAGAAGGGATTCGATTTGTTCGACTGTTTCGGCATACGGTAGGTTCGTCAGAACAGTATGGAGATAGTCGTAAGGCTCCAGGCCGAGATCGGAAG
>JBNKRC010000153.1:0-5884 GCA_050296215.1 Vibrio sp.
ATGAACGTGCACAAAACTATGATAATCGCCCTTATGGTTTGATCTGGGAGAAAATGGGCGAAGCCATGTACCCGAGAACTCATCCATACTCATGGCAGACGATCGGGTATGTTGAAGATTTAGATCGGGTTGATGTGAATGATCTGAAAACTTTTTTCCTCCGATGGTACGGACCGAATAACGCCACTTTAGTGATTGGTGGTGATTTTAATGTTAAACAGACTCTGAAATGGGTAGCTAAATATTTTGGTTCGATTCCGCAAGGGCCGGATGTATCGGTGCCCGAAAAAATGCCGGTAACATTACCGGATGATCGTTTCGTAACGTTGCAGGATCGCATTGAGCAACCAATGGTGGTAATCGGGTGGCCGGCCGAATATCTGGGAGCGAAAAGTCAGACGACACTGGATGTACTGGCCCAAATACTGGGCTCCGGAAATAACAGTCTCTTATATCAGTCGCTGGTCAAAACCGATAAAGCCTTAAGTGCCGGCTCTTTTCAGAAGTGCGGTGAGCTTTCCTGTTCGTTTTATGTCTATGCCATGACGGGATCGAAACAGCCGGAGGCACTGAATCAGCTGTATCATGACTTAACTGGTGTGCTGACGGATTTACAACATAATGGTGTTGATCCTGAGCGACTGAAGGAGCTCAAAGGAATGGCACAGGCTGATGCGGTGTTTGCGTTGCAGAGCGTCGAAGGAAAGGTAGAGCAACTGGCGTCGAATCAGACATTATTCGACCAGCCGGATCGATTACAAACCGAATTGGAACAACTGAATCAGGTGACGACAGTTCAGGTCGGCAACGCATTGGATCATTTCCTGATAGGAAAACATCGTGTGGTGTTGAGTGTGGTTCCGGAGGGGATGGCGGATATTGCCGTTGAGCCCGAGAATTATAAACCTCAGCCGCGGATCATTGCGCCACATACCAGGATCGATGCTCAGGGCTTGCCGCTACGCCATATTGAGGATTCGTTTGATCGATCTGTAATACCTAAGGTGGCTGCCGGTGTATCGTTATCGGTACCCGAGTTGTATCAGCACTATTTTTCGAATGGTATGAGTCTGATGGGGACGGATACAAGTGAAACGCCAACGGTGCTTTTTGAGATTAAAGTTCCGGCGGGAAACCGTTATGTCGAAAACGGTAGTGAAGGCCTGGCAGAGTTAACCGCATCATTGATGGAAGAGGGAACCCAGGATCTTTCTGCGGAAGAACTTCAGTCACAGCTCGATAAACTGGGGTCGACGGTTTCGGTTGATGCCAATCACTACACTACAACAATCAGTGTTTCGGCATTGAGAGAAAATTTAGCACCGACTTTGGCTATTGTGCAGGAGATGCTGTTTCATCCGCGTTTTTCTCAGCAGGATTTTGAACGGATAAAGAAACGGATGATCGAGGGCCTGGTCTACGAGCATCAGAAATTAACCTGGCTTGCATCTCAGGCAACACGGAAAGTCCTGTTTGGTGATACGTTATTTGCAAGAGCAAGTGACGGTACGGAGCAAAGTATCAGTCATCTGACTCTGGATGATGTGCGGCAGTTTTATCGTGAACACTATACGCCTAACGGGGCTCAGCTGATTGCGGTTGGTGATATCACCAGCAAAGAATTGATTAAGCAAATCGGATTTTTATCTGCGTGGAAAGGGGAGCCGGCACCACTTCTGGCGCCACAGATTGTCCCTGATTTAGCTGAACAAAAAATCTATCTGGTTGATAAGCCGGGAGCTACACAAAGTATCGTGAGATTTGTGAGAAAGACGATCCCGTTTGATGCTACGGGAGAGCTTTATTTAGCTCAGTTGACCAATTTTAATTTAGCAGGCAATTTCAATAGTCGTATCAATCAGAATCTGCGTGAGGACAAAGGTTATACTTATGGGATGAGTGGATATCTGGCAAGTAACCGGGAAGTCGGTGTTGCCGTGTTTAATGCCCCGGTACGTGCAGATTCGACGCTGAATAGCATTAAAGAGATACGTAAACAGATGGCAGAATACGCCAGAGACGGTATGACAGATAATGAACTCGACTTTATGCGTTTGGCGGTCGGACAACAAGATGCGTTACTGTATGAAACGCCTGTTCAGAAAGCCGGTTTAATCAGTGGCATGATGACTTATAGTCTGGAAGCGGATTATATGCAGCAGCGTAACGATATCGCTGCGACGGTAAAAAAATCAACGCTGAACCTGATTGCAAAAAAATGGTTTAATCCGGATGATTATCAAATTATTGTCGTCGGTGATGCGAAGTCACTTAAGTCACAATTAGAAAAATTAAACTTACCGATAGCGGAGCTTGAAATCATCCGTTAGAGTACCAATTAAAGACGGTATGAGATCCCGTTAATATAATTATGATCGCCCAGGTCACCCTGACTCAACCTAGGTAGTGACATGGGCTGTTTGGTTTTGCTGATATTATCGAGTCAGCCCATAATAGAATTACAACAGAAGCGAACCTATTTTGACAAAACTAGCCGAACGACTCAGTCTGGTTGCCGGTAAACCAGAAGTGTTTAAACAACTAAATCGCGGTATCGAGCGGGAGACATTAAGATATCGTCTTGATGGGTCCATCGCTCTGACTCCTCATCCGTCAGGTCTGGGAGCCGCATCCAGCAATCAGTGGATCACGACCGACTTCTCCGAATCATTGCTCGAATTCATTACTCCGGTTAGTCACAGTGTTGATACGGTTATGGATCAACTCTCTGATATTCATCATTTCGTCCAGTCAAAATTAGATAATGAATATATGTGGCCAATGTCGATGCCGTGTTATGTCGGTGATGAAAATGACATTCAGCTGGCACAGTATGGCAGCTCCAATGCCGGACGAATGAAGACGCTATACCGTGAAGGATTAAAGCGTCGTTATGGAAGCCTGATGCAGATTATTTCCGGGGTACATTTTAATTTCTCGTTCCCTGAGTCATTCTGGGATGCGCTATTCGGAGAACAAAGTGAGCAGGAACGCACTGAAGCCAAATCGGATGCTTATCTGGGGCTCATTCGTAATTACTACCGTTTTGGCTGGCTGATCCCTTATTTCTTTGGTGCTTCTCCGGCGATTTGCCCGTCATTTGTTCGTGGCAGAGAAACCAGCCTGCCATTTGAACAGATTGATAAAGTTTTGTATCTGCCTTATGCGACCTCATTACGTCTGAGCGATTTGGGCTATACCAATAGTGCACAGAGTGTATTAAAAATTGGCTTCAATAGTCTTGAACAGTACCTTCAGGGTGTCCATGAAGCGATCAGGACACCTTCAGAAGAGTTTGCGAAAATCGGGGTTAAAGTTGACGGCGAGTATCGTCAGCTGAATAGTAACATTCTGCAGATTGAGAATGAGCTTTATGCGCCGATCAGACCTAAACGTGTGGCAAAATCAGGGGAAAAACCATCAGAAGCACTAGCCCGTGGTGGCATTGAATATGTGGAAATCCGGTCACTGGATGTAAACCCGTTCAGTCCGGTTGGCGTGACGAAGGACCAGATTCGATTTCTGGATCTGTTTTTAACCTGGGCAACCCTCAGTGAATCCGAATCAATGGATAACTGCGAGTTGGAGTGCTGGCGCGGTAACTGGCGTAAGGTTGTGCTTGAAGGACGTAAACCGGGTTTAGAACTACAAATAGGTTGTCATGGTGAAACTCATCTGCTGGCGGAATGGCTACATCGGGTACTTGACGAATTATCTGCGATTGCTGAGCTTTTTGATCAGGCAAATGATGGTCATGAATACCGGGATGTATGTCGTAAGCTAGCGGACTGGGTGGATTATCCGGAACAAACGTTGTCAGGGCAATACATAGAGCGCCTTCAGAAAGCGGGTGGTTTGCTGAAATTTGCAACAGAATTAAGTCACGAGCATGTACAACAGCATGCCGCGCATCAGTATCGTTGCTATTCTGAAGAGTTAATGGAACAGGAAGTTGAGCGTTCAGTTGAGCAGCAGCGTCAGGATGAAGCGTCAGACGATGTCGATTTTGATACATATTTAGCGGACTATTTTTCGTATCTGAAGCGATAATCAGAATATGGTCAGACGGCGTTATGCCCGCTATACCCAATTATTTTGGGTATAGTCAATTTACGTATATAATCGGCTGTTGATTAAGAAATAATATGATCGGTTCAGCTGGCTGCTGAAACCGGATTGGAGAAGATAATGCCTCTATTAGATAGTTTTACTGTTGACCATACCCGAATGAATGCACCTGCCGTACGCATTGCGAAAACCATGCAGACACCCAAAGGTGATACGATTACGGTTTTTGACCTTCGCTTTACCATGCCGAATAAGAGCATATTATCTGAGAAAGGTATCCATACGCTTGAGCACCTTTACGCCGGGTTTATGCGTGATCATCTGAATGGTGAACAGGTTGAAATTATTGATATCTCTCCTATGGGATGCCGTACCGGTTTTTATATGAGTCTGATTGGCACGCCGAGCGAAACTCAGGTTGCCGATGCCTGGTTAGCTTCAATGCAGGATGTGCTGAAAGTAGAAAGCCAGGATAAAATCCCTGAGCTTAACGTATATCAATGTGGTACGGCTGTGATGCATTCACTTGAAGAAGCAAAAGCGATTGCACAGAAAGTGATCGACTCGGGAATAAGCGTGAATAAAAATGATGAACTTGCGCTGCCTGAAGAGATGCTGAACGAGCTTAAAGTCAAGTAATACCAACTGTGGCGGCAGGTTGGATTCAGGAAAATGTGTTTGATGTCGCTCAAATTTCGGGGGTATGAGAATTCCCCGAATATGGCATCGAATGCATTTAAACCCTTTCTTATTTCATTTTCTTATTTCTTCCGGGGTAAACTTTAACCAGTTTTATCCGGTTCTCCTCAATTTCGATGATTTCCATTGCATGATCTGCAACACGTACGCTGAGCTGGGTTTGTGGAATATCTTCCAGATGTTCCAGAATTAATCCATTAAGAGTTCGCGGACCATTGGTCGGAAGCTTCCAGCGTAAACTCTTATTAATATCACGGATATTGGCACTGCCTTCAATCATAAAGCTGCCATCGGCCTGCGGAATAATTTCATCGGACAGGCTGGGTGCCATCGAAGTGGTGAACTCTCCGCCAATCTCTTCCAGAATATCTTCCAGAGTAATCAGGCCGTTTATATCACCATATTCATCGACGATCAGACCGATACGTTCTTTATTGCGCTGGAATTTCAGCAACTGAACATTGAGCGGTGTTGATTCAGGAATAAAGTAAACTTCATCGGCGGCACGCAGCAGCATCTCTTTGTTAATCTCATTTTTCTCTAACATCAGGCGGAAAGCATCACGAAGCTTGAGAATGCCGACTACTTCGTCAATATGATCCCGATAGAGCACGACTCTGCCATGTGGTGAGTGAGTAATCTGCCGCACAAATGACTTCCAGTCATCGTTGATGTTAATGCCGATAATTTCATTACGCGGCACCATGATGTCATTAACGGTGACATGCTCCAAATCCAGAATAGAAAGCAACATGTCCTGGTGGCGTTTAGGGATTAATCCTCCGGCCTCATTCACTACAGTACGTAATTCATCTGAATTGAGGCTGTCTTCCTGGCTATGTTTGGTGGAAAGCCCCAGGATACGAATGAATCCGTTGGTGATTAAGTTTACGAACCAAACCAGCGGTGCCATCACTTTCATCAACAGGCTTAATAGAATACTGCTGGTGAAAGAGACTTTTTCCGGATATAACGCGGCAAGTGTTTTCGGGGTAACTTCAGCAAAGACAAGAATCACAAGCGTTAGCGCACCAGTTGCAATGGCAACCCCCAGGTCACCGTAAAGACGCATGCCCAGAATCGTCGCAATGGCGGACGCGAGAATATTAACAAGGTT
>JBNKRC010000154.1:0-5879 GCA_050296215.1 Vibrio sp.
TCTCCTGTTCAGAGCCTAAGCATTTAAAATGCGGGGGCAATGATAATGAGATATATTAAAGTTCTGTTAACTACGTTGATATTTATGGTCGGAACCACCGTTAATGCGAATACTGGCAGGCAGAAAGACCTTACTATTCTGGAATATCCATTGCTGATTGGCGAGTGGTACTACATTTCAGAAGGAATATCTGAAGCTAATGAACCTGACGCCATGAGAATATTACTCAATTCGGACCGACATTTTTCGATGCAAATGGTATACCCGGATCATTCAAGTCAAAGCTGGCAGGGAGACTATTCTGTAAACAAGCAGCAGATTATGCTTAATGTAGATGACAATGAACCGGAAATTTACGATTACTCAAATAATCAGAATCAACTGATATTAAACGGCGTCTCCTTTTATAAATTACCTCCGCCATCGCTGCCTGGAGTCTGGCATAGTGAGCTGTTATCGGGAAGTGATATTCAAGGTCGGGCTCCGTCTCAGCTGACTTTGATTTTGCAGCCGGATTTCGTGTTTTTCATTCATTCCTCCGATGATGATGGTCATGAAGTTGTACGCCGGGGAGTCTATAATACCGAAAGCGATCATCTGGTACTGTTTTATCATGAAGGTGGCGTAGATACTAAATATTCACTTAATCAGGATACGTTAACCTGGAATATTGATGATGGTGCCTTAAAAGCAGTGATGACCCGGATGAAGCAGTAGAATCAATAAGTAATTGCTTTTAAACGGTTGAGGATTATTGTTTATTCCCCTAGAGTATTAGCCATTCTTTGGTAAAGTTTTCTATTGAACATAGAAACTCTGCTTAGTGACCTTCATAAGGATTCTATCATGGCGTATTCTCCACAAGCTAAATTCCGTAAAGATTATCAAAGCCCTTCACATCAGATAGCCGATATCGATTTAACATTTGAATTGCAGGATAACGAGACGACGGTGGTTGCCGTATCTTCTGTGATTCAGAAAGGGGCAACGGATACGCTGGTCCTTGATGGTGAAAACATGGAGTTAGTATCAGTCAGCGTCAATGATCAGGAATGGGAGCATTATCAGGTAACGGAATCTCAGCTAACCCTGACTGAATTGCCGGGTGAGTTTACGCTGGAAATTGTCACTAAAATTAATCCGGCCGATAATACTGCGCTGGAAGGCTTGTACAAATCAGAAGGCGCCTTCTGTACTCAATGTGAAGCAGAAGGATTCCGCCGCATTACTTATTATCTTGATCGTCCGGATAATCTGGCCACATTTACTACCACTGTTATTGCTGATCAGGCTCAATATCCCTATCTGCTAAGTAACGGTAATAAAATCGGTGGTGGTGATTTACCCGATGGTAAACACTGGGTAACCTGGGAAGACCCTTTCCCGAAACCTGCCTACCTGTTTGCACTGGTTGCCGGCGATTTCGATGTACTGCGAGATATTTATGTCACGCGTAGCCAGCGTGAAGTCGAGCTGGAAATCTTTGTCGATAAGGGGAATTATGATCGGGCCCGCCACGCAATGCGTTCGTTAATCAACGCGATGAAGTGGGATGAAGTACGATTTGATCTTGAGTACGATCTCGATATATACATGGTTGTCGCAGTTGACTTCTTTAACATGGGAGCCATGGAGAACAAAGGACTGAATGTCTTTAACTCCAAATTTGTTCTGGCGAATGAACAGACGGCGACCGATGCGGATTATCTGGGAATTGAAGCGGTTATCGGGCATGAATATTTTCATAACTGGACCGGTAACCGGGTAACCTGCCGGGACTGGTTTCAACTCAGTCTGAAAGAAGGCCTAACGGTATTCCGTGACCAGGAATTTTCATCGGATCTTGGTTCCAGACCAGTCAACCGGATCAACAACGTCCGGATTATTCGTGGGCCGCAATTTGCTGAAGATGCATCACCGATGTCACATCCTATCCGCCCGGATAAAGTGATTGAAATGAATAATTTTTATACACTGACTGTCTATGAAAAAGGCAGTGAAGTCATTCGTATGATTCATACTTTGCTTGGTGAAGAGGGCTTCCAGAAAGGAATGAAGCTTTATTTCGAGCGCCATGACGGAACGGCTGCGACGTGCGAAGATTTTGTTAAAGCGATGGAAGATGCGTCCGGTGTGGATCTTACCCAGTTCCGTTTATGGTACAGCCAGTCCGGTACGCCGGTTGTTTCGGTAACCAGTGATTATAATCAGTCAGAGCAAATCTATACTCTTACGGTAAAACAACATACACCGGCTACCGCCGATCAGACTGATAAGCAGGCATTGCATATTCCCTTTAAAATTGAACTCTATTCACCACAGGGTGATCCGGTAGAATTACGCTGTAACGACTTAATAGTGTCCAATGTTTTGAATCTTACTGAATCTGAACAGACCTTCGTATTTGAAAACGTCGCAGTTGCACCGATTCCTTCTATGCTGCTTGAGTTTTCTGCTCCGGTAAAACTGAATTATGACTACAGCGATGCAGAGCTCGAATTTCTGATGACTTATGCGCGTAACGAATTTGCGCGTTGGGATGCGGGACAAACGTTGCTTGGTAAATATATTAAGCACTTTGTTGCGAATTATGAGGCAAAAGTCATTTTGCCCGACAGTGTGATCGATGCGTTCCGTGGTGTATTACTTGACGACCAGATTGAACACGCCTTTATTGCAGAGATGCTTGCTTTACCTGGTCATAATGAAGTCTCGGGCTGGTATGAAACCGTCGATGTAGATCGTATTGCCGAGGTATTACGTCAGATGAAAGTATTTTTGTCCGCGGCACTTAATGATGAATTTTCGGCACTTTACCATACGCATAAACAAGCTGAATACAGTATTGAACATCACGCCATCGGAAAGCGTTCGTTACGCAATACTTGTTTAGCATATTTAGCTTTTACTCCGGCCGGCAATGATTTAGTGACTGCTCAGTACCACGATGCAAATAACATGACGGATACCATGGCCGCAATGACGGCCGCAAACCTTGCAATGTTACCTTGCCGTGAACAGTTAATGGCGGATTACAGTGACAAATGGTCGCATGATGGTCTGGTGATGGATAAGTGGTTTATTTTGCAGGGTACGAATCCGGCGCCGGAAGTCCTGGCTGTGGTTAAGGATTGTATGGACCATAAGGCATTCAGCTTTAAAAATCCAAACCGTATCCGCAGTTTGATCGGGTCATTCTTTAATAATAATCCAACGGCTTTTCATCACGCATCTGGTAGCGGATACCTTTTTGCCGGTGAAATTCTGGACAGACTGAATTCAAGCAATCCGCAAGTGGCTTCGCGCCTGATCGACCCGTTATTAAAATTTAAACGCTATGACCAGCAGCGTCAGGTTTTAATGCAAGCAGAGCTGGAGAGATTAGCGGCTAAAGATGATTTGGCCCGGGACTTATATGAAAAAGTGTCGAAAGCATTAGAAAATTAACCGCGAAACAGGGGGGTTGGTGTGCTGCCACACCGACCACCGGGTCATTATTATTTTATGAAGCAGTATTATTTCTCTATCTCAGTCAGTTATCAGTCCTATCTGAATCACTATTCGGGAGCGGCGGCTAATGTGTTGGTAATAACGGAATGTGGTTTACGTTTGCAGTTGCCGGCCACCCGGTTTCGTCCTTTTCTGACCCATTCGGGTATTTACGGGCGTTTTTGTCTGGAAGTAAATGAGGATAATAAATTCCTGAATTTATATAAAATTTGACGCCATTCATCTAATTTCAATCTTCTATGCAGATAATGTCTGCCTTTCCTGCGTATCCAGCTATGATTAATGCATAGCAACAATATTGTAACAACTTAGTTCGCCTATCCGGACATCCGATCGGATGGATTCGGCAGCAATATATCCATGATCGTTTTGTAGAATCAAATCTCTTTTGTCCGGGTAAATAAAGTCATTGGTATCATCGGTAATGGTGGAGTCTGTTATGGCATCAGTAGATTCATTTCAACCAGTATTGATCCGGAAAGTTTTCGAATTGATTGAGTCGAAGCTTGAACTTTCTCAGTGTGAGCGCGTTTTTCAGCTAGCTGATCACTTACTGAAAAATATTTCGATTGATGATTTGGCAGGGCGGACGGAAGATGATTTGTACGGTGCTATCATGAGCATGTGGCAGCACCTTAATGAAGTGAAACCCGGTCAGCAGTCGGTCAGAGTTTTTAACCCGACTGTCAGTCAGAACGGTTGGAAATCTGTCCATACCGTGGTCGAAATCATCGTTCCGGATACACCATTTTTGGTTGATTCAGTCAAAATGGCATTGGTCCGGCTCGGAGTGTCAACACATATTATGTTGCACGGACCGACTCCGATTGAGCGAGATGACAAAAATCGTCTGGTTTCGATCAACCAGAATAAAGGTGATCTTCATTCACTATTTCATATTGAAGTGGATCGAACCAATGATCCTGCTGCGATCAAAGCGTTACACAAAGAGTTGGTATCTGTACTGACGGATACCTCATTAGTGGTTAATGACTGGAAACCGATGGTGAACCGATTGTATGACGTTGTTGCCGAATTAGAGCAGCAGGCTCAGCATATACCGGTCGCCAAAGAACATTTAGATGAAAGCCTGGCTTTTTTACGCTGGCTCGCTAATCAGAATTTTACATTTCTTGGCTATAAAGAATTCGACTTGCAGGAAGAAAACGGCGAGTTGTATCTGACACCTACTGCCGATCCCGGGTTAGGCCTTCTTTCCAATGCCAGAAGGGTACGTAAAGTTAAACTCTCTGATTTTTCGGAACTTGCCAGAGAAGAAGCGACCAAGCCTTATTTACTGATACTAACTAAAGGTAATGGTCAGTCACGGATTCACCGGCCTGTTTACAATGACTATATCGGCATAAAAAAATTCGATAAAAACGGTACTGTGATTGGTGAGCACCGCTTTAGCGGACTGTATACCTCATCCGTTTATATCCAGACGGTTGCATCTATTCCGCTGGTCCGGGAAAAAGTGGGGCGGATCCTTACTGCAAGTGGGTATCTGAAAGGTTCCTATGCCTATAAAGCGCTGAATAATATTTTAGAGAACTATCCCCGTGACGAATTGCTTCAGGCCACCGAAGAAGAACTGCTTGAGGTCGGTAAAGGCGTTGTACAAATGCAGGACCGGGATTTGCTGCGTTTGTTTATTCGCCGAGATCCTTTTGGCCGTTTCTATAGCTGTATGGTTTATATTGCAAAAGATCGTCATACCACCGAATTACGGCGTAAAACCCAGAAAATCCTGGCTGATTCGTTAGGTGCCGACAACGAAGTGGATTATAGCGTGAGTTTCGGCGAAGGCCCCCTGGCCAGAACCCACTATATTGTGCGTGTTCCTAATAACAAGCATGACATAGATGTTCATAAGATCGAACAAAATATTAAAGAAGCATCGACCAATTGGGATGATCGTCTGGCAAGTTCCATGATCGCCGAGATGGGGGAAAGTTCCGGTCTGGCGAAAATCAGAGATTATATTCATGCCTTTCCGCCATCCTATAAAGAACACATGCTTCCTGGCACAGCACTGGCGGATATCGATAAGCTGGAATCTCTGAATGATCATCATCATCTGGAAATGATTTTTTACCGTCCTCAAGAGGAGTTAGACTCTAAGCTGGTTAAGTTAAAGCTATATCATAAAGACCGGCCGATTCACCTTTCAGATGTCATGCCTATGCTTGAGAATCTGGGTCTGAGAGTGATCGAAGAGTCACCATATCAGATCATAAAAGGTAATGGCGACATCTTGTGGATCCTGGATTTTGCCATGCTGCACAAGAGTGATCTTGTTATTGATATTGCGAAGTCCCGAGAGATATTTCAGCAGGCATTTGACAATATATGGCATGGAACGCTGG
>JBNKRC010000155.1:0-5852 GCA_050296215.1 Vibrio sp.
TATTCCATTTTATTTTCTCCGGTTGATTCAGCTACCGGAGATAACAGAAGAGAAGACGTCAGGATTTCACTCAGCTACCATCCGGCGGCCAAGGAACACAGGTACCCGGTGCCGCTCTAGAGTGAGCACCACCAAACATTCCGATGAAGTGTGAAGATTACAGATTGAATTTTCATAACCCGGACAGGTTACAAACTGTAGTACCATAAGTCAATTAATTGCATATTAATATATCGGGCACATGCTACCCGATAAGCACTGGATACTCTCGTTCCTGAACACTGACAGCCATTACTCACCATTCTGGCGTTAGCCACTTTTTTCCATAATAAAGTTGATCAGCATCTGACCATTAATTTCTGCCTGCTGCTCTTTTATCACTCGAAAGCCGAAACGTTCGTAAAATGGGCGAGCGGTAACACTGACCGCCGAGTAATAACGTGAGATGCCGCGACCATTCCCGGTTAAGAAAATATGCTCCATTAGTGCCCGTCCGACACCAACCCGCTGATAGTTTACATGGCAAAAAAAGTGGTCAATATAACCATCCTGACGCAAATCAGCGAAACCAACGATTTTGCCATCCAGCTCAGCAATATATGAATTCATACTATCGATGCGTTCCTGCCAGGCTTCGATATCAAAATGATCCGGAGCCCACGCTTTAACCTGTTCTAAGGTATAATCACGAATATTAATATTCCGGATGGTATGAAATATCAGCGTCCACACGACAGGCACATCTTTTTTCTCATATTGTCTGATTGTTATCATCGCTCACCTTCCATGATGTTATATTTCTCAAGCACCAGTTACTTATGGCAATAGTTACTTATGGCTATCCTTACCGGTTTTAAACAAAGTACTCATCAACTCTGTCGGCATAGGAAACAGTATTGTTGAACTGTTCTCACCGGCAATTTCCGTCAGAGTCTGAAGATACCGCAGCAAAATCGCGTTAGGCTCCTGAGCCAGCTGACCGGCGGCTTCCACCAGTTTTGTAGAGGCTTCCATCTCACCCGCGGCATGAACTACTTTAGCACGACGAACCCGCTCAGCTTCTGCCTGTTTTGCAATGGCTCTGATCATGGTCTCATTTAAATCAACGTGTTTGATTTCTACATTGGAAACCTTGATCCCCCAACCATCGGTTCTGGCATCAAGCACAGACTGGATATCAACATTCAACATCTCCCGGTTGGCAAGCATCTCGTCGAGATCGTGCTGACCTAATACCGATCTGAGTGTTGTCTGAGCCAGTTGAGACGTCGCCTGAAAATAATCCTCAACGTTGATAATCGATTTTTGCGGATCCAATACCCGGAAATAGATAACCGCATTCACCCTGACGGAAACGTTATCCCTGCTTATAACGTCCTGACTGGGAACATCCATCACCACTGTACGTAAATCTACTTTCACAATCTGCTGAATAAAAGGAATAACAATGATCAGTCCGGGACCTTTAACCGCCTGAAACCGGCCCAGAAAAAACACAACGCCTCTCTGATATTCACGCAGAATATGAAATACGCTGAAGGCGATAATCGCAATCAGCACAACCACCAGTATCGGGGTAAATAGCCCGCTGGCTACTATCAATTCAATCATTTTCCTCACTCCCAGTCCGCTTGCGGACTTGTAAAGTCAGTCCGTCCACTGCCTCAACGATAACAATGTCACCTTTTTGCAGCGGATTATTACAGTCGGCAGCCCATCGCTCACCTCTGAGCAATACAAAACCGTGCTGTGTAAAATCAGTTTCGGCCATGGCTTCGCAACCGATCAACGCTTCGGTACCACTGACAACCGGTTTATGCCTCATCGTCCAGAGGGTCTTTAATACGAAGAGAATGAAAGCGCCCGACGCAATGGCGATGGAATAGATCAGATTCATTGAAATTTTAAGTTCGGGAAGATCCGTCTCAATCAGGAAGACCGACCCCAGAATAAAGGAGACAATACCACCCACACCGAGCAGTCCGAAACTCGGAACCATAGATTCAGCCGCAAGCATCGCAATACCAACTAATATCAACGCCAGTCCGACGTAGTTGACCGGCAGCAACTGAAACGCGTATAAGGCCACCAGCAGGGAAATAGCGCCGATCGTACCGGCAACGCCAAACCCCGGACTATAAAATTCCAGTGCCAGCCCGAAGATGCCGATCATCATTAAAATATAAGCAATATTCGGATCGGTGATTGTCGCCAGGAACTGATTGCGCCAGTCAGGTTTGCGCGGCTCCAGCGTCACTCCGTTCAGATCCATAACCCGGGGCTTTTGATCCACAACAACAGTATAACCATTTAAACGCCGAATCAGGTCTTGCGGCGAACCGGCAATAAGGTTAATCACTTTATTTTCCAGCGCTTCATCAGCCGACAGCGTTGCTGCCTCGCGCACGGCTTTCTCGGCCCACTCGGCATTCCTTCCTCTTAACTGAGCCAGAGAGCGGATATACGCAATCGAGTCGTTCAGTATTTTTTTCTCCATTGCACCTGAAGTCTGCCCCTGTTTGTCATCTCCCTGTTCACCGCCTCCGGAAGGTCCGCCGATCTGAACCGGAGTCGCGGCCCCCAGTGTCGTTGCCGGCGCCATCGCCGCGATATGGCAGGCATAGAGAATATAGGTTCCGGCACTGGCTGCACGAGCTCCCTGAGGATAGACAAGACACAACACCGGAATATCTGAAGCGAGGATCTGCTGATTGATTTGCCGCAGGCTGGTCACCAGACCTCCCGGGGTATCGATCGTAATAATAATGGCGGGAATATCCGGATGGAGATTAAAGTACCGGATTTCGTTAATAATGTAGTCACCTACAGCAGGACCTATAGCACCACTGATAGTCAGTACCGGAACTGTCCTGAGTAACACATTTTCAGATTTCATTGTGTCGGCAGCAGGCAGGCCCGTTAATCCAATGAGAAAGCTCAAGGCTATCCCGATTATCCAACGATACATCTGACTTTCCACTATGACATATAGCCAAAGTATAGCCCATAATCCGGCGGACAAATTAACTCTGTCAGAATGACGGACGTAGACAGCAGCACGGTTTGGTCAGAAAAGAGAGCGGGAATTGCTGTATGGCCGGGTAAGGCAGCGGTTTTATCGGTTGGTAATTGTGATTCCGACAGATGCTACACTGACTTACTGAGAAAGCCTGCGTTATCTGCCGGAAAGAAATCATTCGGTTAGTTTCTGATGATTTTGATTATTTTGTTCTGGTATTTATTCGCTGATTCATTCACTTCATCTTCTATATCCGAAGCCGGATAGGGAGAGGTCACGCCACGGGAGCCACCATACCAGCCGGAGGTTGTCGTTGTTCCGTCTCCATTGTCCGTTATTGTCGTAATATCTCCGTTTTCATGATGCAACATTATCATAGATGTACCCTCCGTTATTTTGCGCATGCCTCCACCATACATACGCAACTGCATAACATCCATTTTATTACGCTTAATTTTTGCAGCTAAAAATGATTTTATGCGTCTAATCACACAGAATAAGAAATATTCATTTATTACGGTCAAAAAATGCGGTTTTAACGGTAGCACCAAAAGTTGCTGGAGATAAGCGATATAGAAAAAGACACACTATATTCTTAATCCGTAATGTGTCTTTTGGGTCAGAAGGGGTGAGACCTTATACACGAATCAATACTCAGCTATTAAGATAAACTATGCACTGATGGAGCCGGTTATTTTTTATCGTCAGGTTTATTTTTAGATGAATGCTTACGTGTGACAATCAAACCTAATGTCAGTGCACTGGTCAGTCCCACATAAATCCAGGTCCCCGTTTCTCCCAGTACATTATTAGCGGCAAGGATAATGGCGGTAACCCATAATCCTATGGTCATTGAAATCAGATTTGTTCTCATGATGTTCCCTATCAGAAAATTGGACTTAGTATAAAGTAAGCGTTGCCGAATACTCTCGCATTCCGGGTAGCGGTTCAACTTCATCTGTCCGGAAAGTTATCTGGATCAATGAATATTTTCTGACAGGAGCAGGAACCCGGATAACCGAGCTCATCTTTTGGCCTGAACGGCCGTCAGGCAAACTATTTAGAAAACTGAGGCAGATAACGGCGGTTAATCTCAATCATTTCATCCAGAATATCGATGGTAATGCTGCCAGTTCTTACGATGGGGTTTATTGTCAGTGCCTGCAACGCCGCTCCATAGTCACCAAATACGCCCGCTTCAACCGCTAATTCCTCAAATGCTTTCTGCAACTGCAAGGTGCCCCGGATGGCCGGGTTGGTAATCGGTGCAACATTCAGAGGATGTGCTCCGGAAGAGGTGATAACGGACGTTGCCTCTATCGCACAATTGTCCGGCAGCTCTGAAATAGTACCGTTATTTAAGATATTGACGTGCATTAACGTCCCCTTATTGTTATAGATACTATTAATCAGTTTACAGGCGGCTTCCGAGTAGTGTGTCCCTCCCCTGTCTTCAAGTAATCCTGGCGTGATAACATCCAGACTTTCATCTTCATAGACTCTGAACAGCTCTTCTTCGATTTCCTGCACGATTTCACCACGGGGAACAAAATCCTCATCCAGCTCTCTTTGCAAGGTATCGTCATGCAGATAATAATATTGATGATATCCACACGGAATCGCTCCCAGATGTTTAAGCTGCTTAGGCACCCAGCTAAGTTCACCTAAACTCTTAGGTAATTTGGTTTCACCATCATTGATAAGATGTTCGATAACGTCGTGAATACGATCAACGCCACCATCCCATACATGGAATGCATGGATAAAATGATTAAGTCCGGCGAACTGGATCTGAACTTTCTTACCCAATAATTGTTCAATGGCAAACTGGGTAGCGATAGGCACGTTGCACAAACCAATCACTTTTACTTTGGTATGTTTCAGCACGGTTTCGGTGATAATGCCAGAAGGACTGGTAAAGTTGATCAGCCAGGCATCCGGGCAGATTCGTTCAATATCCTTACACAGAGACAGGGTAACCGGTATGGTACGCATCGCCTGAGCAAATCCGCCGATACCGTGGGTTTCCTGGCCAATCATGCCATATTTATGGCCTAATTTTTCATCTTCAATCCGGGCCGGGATCATCCCGACACGCATTTGAGAACAGACAAATGATGCACCTTCCAGCGCTTTCAGGCGGTCAAAACTGATGGTAATAACGATGGGTAAACCGGCCCGATTAATCATACGTCTGGCAAACGCACCAACCGTCTCAACTTTATAACGGCCGTCTTCAATATCAAACAGGCAAATCTCAGTAACGGGAAGTTCATGATACCGTTTAATAAATCCCTCAATTATCTCCGGAGTACAACTTGATCCACCACCGATGATCACTATTTTAAGCATCTGTAGCTCCTTAAATTTGTTCTGTCCGGGACCATCACTACCGCCAGCCAGATTAATTATATGTCAAATAAACCAGTCTGTTGATTTATGTATAGGATATATATGGAAATTATCTTGCTGAGCTGATCACGGGATCCTCTTCATGATGCTTGTTTACACCTCCTTACAGAAGAAAGTATGGCAGTAAAAACAATCATGCATCGTGGAAAAATGTTAATGAATCGTTCAATCTGTTTTTATCACCACGAAATTTGGTTAGACTAGGCGAATAAATTATCCGGATGTAAAACGAATATGAAACAATTGATCGACTTTTTACCGTTACTGGTCTTTTTTGCCCTCTTTAAACTGTATGACGTCTATTTCGCCACCGGCGCACTGATTGCCGCCACTCTGCTTCAGCTCATCATCACTTATGCCATGACTAAAAAAGTGGAAAAAATGCAGGTGATTATGTTTGCGATGGTGGCGGTCTTTGGCG
>JBNKRC010000156.1:0-5838 GCA_050296215.1 Vibrio sp.
GGAGACGGTTTGTTCCACTACTCTATGAAGATGTTTAATCAGGCGGTACGGATTTATGCTCCGGTCGGAAACCATAAAGATTTGCTGCCTTACCTCGTTCGCCGTCTGTTGGAAAATGGTGCAAACAGTTCCTTCGTACATCGCTTGGTTGATGCCCGCTGTCCGGTCAGTATGCTGACGGAGCACCCGGTGGATACTCTGCTGGCGCATGAGCAATTACATAATCCCGCGATTGAATTGCCGCCTGCCATTTATGCTGAACGTAAAAATTCCTATGGGATAAACATTGATATCGATAGCGAACTTGAGGTTTACCGAACCCGGTTAGCACCATGGATGGAAGAAAGCAAGCAACGGTATGCGGCACCGATGATCAATGGTAACGTATTTTCCGAAAGCATGATCAAGGATAGCTCATTTGTTGATCTGGTTACTGCGCCGTATGATCGTTCTCTGACGGTGGGGGCTGTACGTTGGACACAGGCGCAGGACGTGGCCGATGCGGTTGACGTCGCTCAGAAAGCGTATGAAGACTGGTCTTCCTCTTCCATTGACTATCGTGCTGAGAAATTAGACGCATTAGCCGACTTACTGGAACAAAATATTTATGAGTTGATCGCAATTTGTCATAAGGAAGCGGGTAAAACCATTCACGACAGTGTCGACGAAGTGCGTGAAGCGATAGATTTCTGTCGTTACTATGCAAAACAGGCGCAAAACCTGGCACCACAGTCTGTGAAGGGATTTGATGGTTCGACTTTGTCTGTCGGCTATCAGGGTAAAGGGGTGTTTGTCTGTATCAGTCCGTGGAACTTCCCGCTAGCTATTTTCCTGGGGCAGATCAGTGCTGCGCTGGTTGCCGGTAATACTGTGGTAGCCAAACCGGCCGAGCAGACGTCACTGGTGGCTGCCAGAGCAGTAGAGCTGATGCTACAGGCCGGTTTCCCGCCTGGGGTGATTAGTCTTTTACCTGGCCGAGGAGCAGAGGTTGGGACTCTGCTGACCTCTCATCCCGCCATTGCCGGTGTGGCATTTACCGGTTCAACGGCAACCGCGCAAAATATTAACAGAACGCTGGCTGAACGTGATTGTGCACCGGTGCCGCTCATTGCGGAAACCGGCGGTCAGAATGCGATGATTGTCGATAGTACATCGTTACCTGAACAGGTTGTACGGGATGTGATTCGTTCGGCATTTGCCTCTGCCGGCCAGCGATGCTCGGCACTCCGGGTTTTATATATTCAGGATGAGGTTGCAGACCGGATTATTGAGTTGATCAAAGGGGCCATGCATGAATTGTCTGTCGGGCTGCCTTATCTTCATAAAACCGATGTCGGGCCTGTTATTGATGCTAAAGCAAAATCCAAGTTACTGGCTCACATTAATGAGATGAAAAATACCCAGAAGCTGATTGTTGAATTGCCATTGTCTGATGAGTGCCAAAATGGTGACTTTGTTGCGCCATGCGCATTTGAGATTAACGATATAAGCGTATTAAAAGAGGAACATTTTGGTCCGATATTACATATCGTGCGATATAAAGCGAACGATCTCGCCGGAGTTGTGGCAAAAATTAACGGGACTAAGTTTGGTTTAACAATGGGCATCCACAGCCGGAATGAGACGACTTACCGTTGGATCGAGAAACACGCGCGGGTAGGTAACTGCTATATAAACCGGGATCAGGTTGGAGCTGTTGTCGGAGTTCAGCCCTTTGGCGGGCAGGGATTATCCGGAACCGGGCCAAAAGCGGGAGGTCCGCGTTATCTGACCCGTTTTTGTACCGCTGTTTATTTCGGGCAGACATTAGGGAAGGAGATCTAATATGGTTCATCAGGCTGCACAGTATTCCGATGCATATCTGGCATGGGAGCAATGGTCTTTAACCGAATTTGAGTTTAGAAGTAAGTGTTTACTGACTGTTAATCGTCAATTATTAAAGGATAATATCGCAATTTCATCGATTGTTGCCTATCATCTTGCTGCGGCGAAACAGGTGATTGGACAAACCGACTGGTTAGAGGGGCCTACAGGGGAAACCAACGAACTGTATACCGCTGGCAGAGGGGTTACGCTTTTGATTCAGGAAAAAGAGGGTGACAAGGCCAGAGCCGCAATAATAGCGCAGCTGACAGCCGCTGCTGTCAGTGGGAATAGTGTCATCATTTGTTCTGATGACGTGGAATTAACTTCGCTGGTAAAGCGCTACTTCAATGATGAGTCTTTACCTTTAGGGTTAATTCAATTCGCCTCTCGCGATAGTTATCACTCCTTTTTGATGAATGATGTCCGCACGGTCGGTTACATCGGTTCGCCGGAGAAACTGATAACATTAAATCGGGAGTTAGCGAAACGCGAAGGCGTGATCGTCAGTTTGATTTCTGAAACCGATTTTGATCGACTGCCCGCTTCGCACGATCCGAGACTGTCGTATCGCTTTGTCTCAGAGCGCACGAGAACAATTAATATAACAGCCATTGGTGGAAATGCTTCATTGCTCGAACTCGGGAGTAGTGATCATTAATTAATACACAACATCGCCCCTCCTCTGCGGGGGAGGGAACATGGAAGGCAATGTAAAATCAGAGGATATCTATATGGAAAATAGCTTTGCTATTACCAGCACCTTTATCGTTTATTTGATATTGATGCTGTCTATCGGGGTTTATGCTTATCTGCGAACGAAAAACTCAACCGACTACTTTTTAGGCGGACGCTCTCTTGGGCCTTGGCCTGCAGCCATTTCAGCAGGGGCGTCGGATATGAGTGGCTGGTTATTACTTGGGTTACCCGGTTATGCCTATGCGGCCGGAATTGAATCATGCTGGATTGCGATTGGCTTGCTGGTCGGAAACTGGCTGAACTGGCTAATTGCCGCCAAGCGTTTGCGTACTTACAGTATCACCACCGATTCGATTACCATACCAGAGTTTTTGTCTCGTCGTTTTAACGACAGTTCTAATCTTATTCAAACAATTTCGGCCGTCTTTATTCTGTTATTTTTCCTTTTCTACACCAGCTCAGGCTTAGTGGCTGGCGGGAAATTGTTTGAAACGGTTTTTGGTCTTGACTACTCAACTGCGGTTATCATCTGGACTATCTGTGTTGTTTCTTACACGTTATTTGGTGGCTTTCTTGCGGTCGCGTGGACAGATTTAGTACAAGGCTTGTTGATGGCAGCTGCATTGTTGGTGGTTCCGGTTGCGATGATGCAGGGCGATTTTTCCGATATCGAACATTCACTATCTGCAATTAACCCTGAACTGCTTACTCTCTGGAACGGGGTTGACGGTAAGCCTTTATCTGCTATTGCGATTATTTCTCTTCTGGCGTGGGGATTAGGCTATTTCGGTCAGCCACATATTCTGGCACGTTTCCAGGCAACCCGCTCCAATAAGGATCTGACTTCGGCTCGCCGTATTGCGATCGGATGGACCACCCTGTCAATGGCCGGTGCGATATCGGTTGGTCTGATAGGACTAATCTACGTAACCAACCACCCGGTGGTATCACTAGAAGATGGTGAGAAAATATTCATGCTGTTGGTTAACGCGGCATTCCATCCGGTGATTGCCGGTATCTTGCTGGCAGCCATTCTGGCGGCAATTATGAGTACAGCTGATTCACAGCTGTTGGTTTCATCCTCGGCTCTGGCAGAAGATTTTTATAAACAAGTGGTAAAACGTAATGCCACTTCGGAAGAGGTCGTCCGTGTAGGTCGCATCGGGGTTATGGTTATCTCCATTACGGCTCTGGTATTAGCTATGACGCCGGACAGCTCTGTATTAGGTCTGGTTTCTTATGCCTGGGCCGGCTTTGGTGCCGCATTTGGTCCGGTGTTAGTGTTGAGCCTCTACTGGTCACGTATGAACCGTAATGGTGCTTTGGCCGGGATTGTTGTCGGTGGTGTAACTATTGTCGTATGGAAGCAACTAACCGGAGGCATTTTCGATGTCTATGAAATTGTTCCTGGAATGGTTTTTTCAACTGTTGCTATTGTGACAGTTACTTTAATTAGTAAAGAGCCAGAGAAAAAAGTTGTAGCGCAACACAGTAGTTTCCTTAAACAGCTCGACGAATTGGACTAACGTATTATTCGCTTTTGTTGTAGTAACAAGCCCTCTTGACAAAGAGGGCTTGTTTTGATTGTTGATGTTCGTTTGAAATACCGATTACTTTGGCTACAGTTCACAAAAATGATGATTAAATTTGTTTAGATGTTCTAGTAAGAGCAAAAAATACCCTCATCATCTATTTAGTTAACAGGTTACATTGAGGTTTGGTATGGCAGAGAACTATTGCCCTGTATGTCGTAAAATGACTCCCCATAAATCCATTATGCGCCGCAGCCAGACATCGTCGACAACTAAATGGCAGGAAGTGATTTCTCTGTTAGTAAAAGGCACTCATTACTATGAAATGGAGAATCAGCAGTACTGTCGGGTTTGTAATCATCAGAACCAGCTTACTTCTATCCCGAATCCTCGTGGGCAGCAATTTGCTTCACATTCAGGTTAATTCAGTTTTTACACTGTAAAAGACTAGTCCAAATGCTTTACGTAACACAATCCTGTTAAGTGCGTCGTTGCTTCGGTAAACGGAGAGGGAGTTGCGTCCAGTATCGGCGGTTTTATTATGTCGTAAAAGGGCTGTCTATGTTTAGTTCGTTACATATATCCACAATGGCAAGCGAAAGGCTTGAACGAACGACGGCCTGAATCCGGCACATGTGAAGCTGATGTAACTCCGGATCCATATCGCTGTTTGGCTGAGGAAGGTCAAAAGGCATGGCTCCGACACTTTTCATTGCAGCAAGTTTTTTGACTTTTTCCAGAATCACCTGATCGGTGAACTCATAATCATACCCATCATTATTAAGAAAATTTTTTATTTTCAATAAAATATCGATATCGTTATAGGTTTTGTCTGGTATTACACCAAGGCCATAAATAAGTTTTAAACGAACCGAAAGATCGCCTAAAGGGCCGGAGGAATCAAGCAGGGGATTGACAACCGATTTGACTGCAAGATAATCGCTACGGAAAATTCGTTGAGTCAACACATCAATAGCGTCTTCAAATATACCTGCAGCAGCAATAAAGAAGCCTCTTACCGAAGGGGCTGCATTTAGTCGCTCGATAATACTGGTTTCGTCTATCGTATTGGCCATAAAAATATCAATCAAAGTGTAAGGGAGGGAAGTCCTTCCGGTTTTTTATAAATTTGCAAAGATTGCTTCGATTTAATCGTTTTGTCATTTTTCCTGCAACCGTGGTATGCAGTTATACAGTGACCGATGTTAAGAGTAAATAGCATGTGCTCAACAAATACTATTAAATTATCGGTTTTTTCTATCTCCGGAATAGCCACAACAGCACCTGTAAATTATGTTAGCCCGGTTATCGGTTGCCAACATATTCAAACTGAGTATGGATTTCATTAGAAAAAAATTGCCAGTTTACGGATTTGCTGTGAAAGTTATTGCAAATAACGTTATTCATATAACCTGCTGATTTTTAAAAATCATCTTCTCCTGCTTGTTTTTGCGTTTTCAGCAAAAAAGATGCTACGACGAATGATACGACAGCCGCACAAATCACGGACAGGATCACCCCCGTAAATGCTGATTTTGGTGTCATTATCAGAACGGTGAAGATTGAGCCTGGAGACGCAGGAGACACCAGGCCTGAATCAAAGATGACATTAGTGAACACTCCGGCCATACCACCGGCAATCATTGCCAGGATCAACCGCGGATTCATCAGTATGTATGGGAAGTAGATTTCATGGATCCCCCCCAGAAAGTGGATGATAGATGCGCCCGCTGCAGACTGTCTT
>JBNKRC010000157.1:0-5826 GCA_050296215.1 Vibrio sp.
TGCGATACCGGAAAAGGGAGCAGACGGAACGGCAGCATAGATAAGAATGCCGATCAAACCTGACCATGAGATCACGATCCGTACGACTTTGCTGTAAACGTGAATATTGGCGGCAGCCATTGCTGTGGAGATGCAGAATGAGAGAATGGTGAATTTCTCCCAATCTGCCGGGATAGTAAAAGAATCTGATTTTCCTAATACCAGAAAAGCGTAAGCAAGAGCTGTTGCTGAAAATAAACTAATACCTGACCGGTAAAGAATAACGCTCAGTTTATCTAAAAAATCCAGTTTTTCTTCATATTCGGTATCTGCCATATGACGTTACCATTAATCGTCTTTAGTGAAATTCGCTTCGCTGAAATGCTCAAGATCGTATGGTGTCTGTTGATAAACACAATAGTTAAGCCAGTTTGAGAACAGCAAGTGACCATGACTACGCCAAGTCGCTCGTGGTTTGTTTTCCACATTGTTGTCAGGGTAGTAATTGATTGGCATATCGGGTTCTAATCCTTCACCCACATCCCGCACATATTCATTGTGCAGTGTTGTCGCATCGTATTCAGGATGACCGGTCACAAATACGTGGCGCTTATCTTTCGTAGCTGCCAGATACACGCCGGCTTTTTCAGATGTTGCTAAAATATCCAGGTCAGTATTTTCCGCAATGAAATCGACCGGGAAATCTGCATAACGTGAATGAGGAGCAACAAAAGAGTCATCGAAGCCACGCAACAGAGAGTGGTACGGATGCTCTATCTGATGATAATAAACACCGGACAGCTTAACCTTACGGGTGCGTTTTGGCAGACCATAAAGGATATTCAGGCCAGCCTGAACCGCCCAGCAAACGTAAAGGGTGGATGTCACATGTTTAGTTGCCCATTTGATAATGGTTTCGAGATGATCCCAGTACGCCACATCTTCAAACTGAACTAAGCCCAGTGGTGCTCCTGTGATAATCAGTCCGTCAAAATAACGATCTTTCACCATCTCAAACTGGCGGTAGAAGTTATTCAGGTGTTCTTCCGGAGTATTACGGCTCGGACGGTTATCAATCCTGAGTAATTCAACATCAACCTGGAGAGGACTGTTTGACAATAAGCACAAAAACTGAGTTTCAGTTTCGATTTTCTTTGGCATCAAGTTTAATATCAATACCTTAAGTGGACGAATTTCCTGCTTTGAAGCCCGGGATTCCGGCATGATAAAGATATTTTCATTACGCAGTATATCAGTAGCTGGTAGCTGATCAGGTATTTTTATAGGCACAACTTGCTCCCAAAGAAAATGTTTGGACGTCTATACGCCTGAAATTACCCGATCTTTGTTACGTTGTCGACCTTTATATTGCAGTAAAATAGCGCAAAGCGGGTTGAGAGAGGTGCGAACGGATGAAACAAAAACTGACGATAATAAGGGGATTACCGGGCTCAGGGAAAAGTACATTAGCAAAAAGCATCAATGCCGAACACGTAGAAACGGACATGTATTTTTATGACCGGCAGGGGAATTATAAGTTTAATCCTGATGAGTTAACCGCTGCGCATCAATGGTGTGAACAGACGGTGCAGCAATTGCTCCGTGAAGGGCATGACGTTGTCGTTTCAAACACGTTTGTACAATATTGGGAAATGAAGCCATATATTGAATTGGCGAGAAAACTAAACGTTGATCTTGAAGTGATTACCTGCGAGGGGAATTATATGAATACGCACGGAGTCGACAAGGAGACGATAGAAAAGATGAGAAAAAAATGGCAGCCATGCGATTGGCTGGTTCAACAACGCCATCTACACAGCTGACCGGATCAATCAAGCCCGCTATTTTTGGTAGCTTGGACAGCAAAAATCAGCGCGCCATAGCAGGCGTCGGTTGCCAACCATAGAATGCAATACATCTCTGCCCCGCATCTGCGGAAAAGCCAGTAACACACTGGCGTAGTCTTCCTGATGGCACACCCGGCTATATTCATAAGCCCTGACGTGTGTAAAAGTGGCTTCCAGATTGTCTGACAAAAGCTCGTGTGACAGACAAATACCCAATTCATCGCGAACCATAACTTTCTCCCTCATGTATACTATTTTTCAATAGACGGACGGAATAATCCCTTACTAGTATAAAAAGTATACACGGATAAGACTTTAGTCTAGATTGTGAGACGAAATTTCATGTGATCTCAGGCTAACCTTGAGATGAAACAATGTTACATAGGTGATGGTGTCACATAATCAGAACTATGATTACAGGATATGATCTCATTTGCCCCGATTAGTGGTGCTAAATAATGACAACATAATGATTTATGGGATAAATTAGCCCTATTGCATATTTTCTTGTACGGATCGTCGAAATCTTATGGTAAATATCTTCATTATTGTCGCCTTATTGGTGCTGTTTTTTATTTTTGCTCAAAAGTATCTGATCAAAGGTGATTCGGCCAAGGAGTACCAGTATAAAAAACGTGGACCCGTTTTATCAGCTGCGGAGTCCGGTTTTTATCATGCACTTGTACAGGCAGTGGGCGACCATGCGATCGTTTTCTGCAAGATCAATATGTCCAATTTGATAACGCCGGCGGCGATTAAAAAGAAAAAAGATTTATATATTGCCAGTAACCGAATCACCAAAAGTGCATTTCAGTTTGTTGTTTGTGATCCACGTACTCTCGAACCGAGAGTGGTGATTGAACTTGATGACGGTAAGCCTCTGAATAAAGCAAAAGCCGAACGTCAAAAGTGGCTGATGCATGTGTGCAAATCCGCCAATATTCCTTTAATTGGCGCGACGGTAAAATTCAGTTATCAGGTAAGTAAGCTAAGGCGTTTACTTGCTGCACATATAGATTTGATTGAAGCGGACAAGGAGATTCGTTTTTGTAAACGTTGTGGCAGTCCGATGGTGATCAAAATAGCAAGTCAGGGGGAATTTAAAGGAAGACGTTTTTTCACCTGCAGTCGCCAGCCACAGTGCACTTATACGGAAAACTATAATGTCGTGTTTGATGATGACGATCAGGATCGCTGATTAGCTGTTATACGCAATAAAGTGGCCATGCCCGGTATCACCCCGCATGGCCACATACCTGACAATCATGGCGTTTGGCATACTGGAAAATTCGCTGTTCACCATATAAACCATCCATCATCAATAGGCGGCCGACATAAGGTTTACCTATCCGGGTTAATATTTTGATCACTTCCATCGCTTGTGCCGAGCCCACCATGCCAACCAGCGGAGCGGCGACACCAGACTCCACACAGCTCAGATTCTGTTCACCAAAAGAGTGGCTGAAGCAGTGATAACACGGCGTATTATCGGTGTAGGTAAATGTAGTAATCTGCCCCTCAAAGCGGATAGCCGCACCGGATACCAAAGGGACTTTATGTAAGTAACATGCCTGATTGATCGTCTGTCTGGTGGCGAGATTATCGGTGCAGTCAACAACGATATCATGTTCAGCTACTAACTCATCGAGCTCCGGTTGAGCCAGCTTTTTTAAGATGGTCGTTATGTTGCAGTCACTGTTCTGTTTGCTGACGAAATCTGCAGCGGCTTCGGCCTTCGGGCGATCAATATCCGTTTCCTGATAGATGATTTGTCTCTGAAGATTGGTGAGTTCCACATGATCAAAATCGACCAGGGTTATCTGTCCGATACCTGCTGCTGACAGGTAGGGGAGACAGGCACTACCCAGGCCTCCTAAACCGATCACTAAGACCCGACTGCCTAACAGTTTTTCCTGCCCTTCAAAATCAATTTGTGGCAATAGTATATGTCGGCAATAACGTAGTGTTTGATGATCGTTTAGTTCAGGCATTGGCTTTATCTGAGAATAAGAGCTGAATAAAACTGGTATATCACGAATATAGTGAGATCAACAGCACGGAATGTCCGATACTTATTAAGGGGTATGGATTAGACTAACCGGCTAACTTAGTATGTATACAGTTTTGTAACAACTCCGAAGCTTAACGACCTTCACCCGAAGGGTATGGTTTTTAAGCCGTGGCATGGCCACCGGGTTCAATGAGAAATTGTTGGGCCTCCCGAATTTGGAAAGGTGTTGAATATGTTGATTGATCCTCAGGGTCGTGAGTTCAGGTATCTGCGCCTGTCCATCACTGACTTGTGTAACTATCGTTGCAACTATTGTCTGCCCGACGGGTATGATTGTAGTACCAAACCTAACCGGCTAAGTTTGTCTCAGATTGAGTCAATCGTGAGTTCGTTTGCCCGTCATGGCATAAGCAAAGTCAGAATTACCGGAGGTGAGCCGACTCTCCACCGGGAGCTCGTCGAAATCATCCGGCTGTTGAAGTCGGTTCCCGGTATTGAAAAGGTTGCGTTAACCACCAATGGTCACCGGATGCCTGCTTCGCTGGCTAAATGGAAAGAGGCCGGGCTGGATGCTCTTAATATCAGCTGTGACAGTCTGGATCCGAGAATGTTTCAGGCCATTGTCGGCCGCGATTCGCTCAAAGAAATACTTGAAGGGATCGATAAAGCCATTGAACTGGGGTTCTCCTCGGTCAAAGTAAATACGACGCTTCTTAAGCAGTATAATTTACCTCAGGTTCAGGAGCTGATTGACTGGGCCCGGAACAAGCCGATTACCCTGCGTTTTATCGAGTTAATGCAAACTCTGGATAATGGTGCTTACTTCGATGCAAACCATACCAGTACGGATCACATTGTCGATTCGCTGGTTGATCAAGGTTGGCATGAGAAGAAAAGAAGTCTGGTATCAGGCCCGGCCCGCGAATTTTCCCACCCTTCATATATTGGCAAAGTTGGTGTTATCGCGCCATACAGCAAAGATTTTTGCCGCTCCTGCAACCGCCTTCGTGTGTCATCGCAAGGAAAACTTCATCTGTGTCTTTTCGGCGAAGAGGGCTACGACCTGCTTCCGTATATCGATAACCAGGATGTAAGCAAACTGGATCAGGCTGTCGCCGCTTTTCTGGGGTATAAAACAGATTCCCATTCGTTGCACCAGGGAAATTCAGGTCTTACTTCTCATCTGGCGATGATAGGAGGATGACTTATGCCACAGCATATCGGTTTAGTTCTGGCCGGCGGATTATCGACCAGAATGGGACGGGACAAAAGTAAGCTGGACTGGCAGGGGGATTCCCTGCTGCAATATAGTTATAACCGGCTTGCGTCCAGCTATTGTCAGACCGTTTATATCAGCAACAATAAAGGGACCGGCATCTGCGATCGTTTCTCTCAGTGCGGGCCTCTGGCCGGAATTGATGCGGTACTTCAGCAGTTGGACTGCAACGGCTGGTTAACTATCGTGCCGGTAGATATGCCCCTGTTATCGCCGGGTGATATTATCGCTTTGCAAACTTATTCCCGGAACCATAACCGGGCCTGCTATTTTGAACGTCACCCCCTGCCATGTGTTATTCCCGTTAATAATGACGTTAAGTGTTATGTAGAACAGCAGCTTATGCAAAATGGCAATTATTCTGTAAAAGGGGTGCTGAATTTTGTTCAGGCAGCAGCATTGCCTATGCCAGAGTCAGCGGGATTATTGAATACCAATACACCGGAAGAGTGGAACGCCGCTTGTCAACTGTATCAAGAATCGAATAAGGAAAGTCAGTCATGTCAGATCATAGCGTAAAGTTATTTCAGCCTTTAAATATTGCCGTCCTGACGGTGTCGGATACCCGTGATGAAAGCACAGATACTTCGGGGCAGGCACTATGCGCCGGACTTGAAGAAGCCGGACATCTCCTGAGTGACAAACGAATTGTAAAAGATGATGTTTATCAGATCCGGGCCATCGTTTCGGCCTGGATTGCCAGTGACTCGATT
>JBNKRC010000158.1:0-5753 GCA_050296215.1 Vibrio sp.
GAAGACAAAGTGCTTAACTCAAAATCCAAAGCGCTGGCTTTAGAAAAGCAGTTATGGGAAGCGCTGTTTGATCGGTTATTGCCACACCTGGAACAGTTACAACAGTTAGCATCCGCTGTATCCGAACTGGATGTGTTACAGAACCTGGCTGAACGGGCTGACAGCCTGGATTATTGCCGTCCGGTTTTATCCCAACAACCGGGAATCGAGATTGAAGAAGGCCGTCACCCTGTAGTTGAGCAGGTCATGAATGATCCGTTTATTGCCAACCCGGTTTCACTCAGCCCGCAACGAAAAATGCTGATCATTACCGGGCCGAACATGGGCGGTAAATCCACCTATATGCGCCAGACTGCCCTGATCGCGCTAATGGCGCATATCGGCAGTTATGTTCCCGCCCAGTCAGCGAAAATCGGCACACTTGACCGGATTTTCACCCGTATTGGTGCTTCGGATGATCTGGCTTCCGGCCGTTCAACCTTTATGGTTGAAATGACCGAAACGGCAAACATTCTGCATAATGCCACCCAGCAGAGTCTGGTGTTAATGGATGAAATCGGCCGGGGAACCAGTACGTATGACGGCCTTTCTCTTGCGTGGGCGAGTGCGGAATGGCTGGCGACCAAAATCAGCGCGTTAACGCTGTTCGCTACTCATTACTTTGAACTGACCGAGTTGCCGCATCTGTTGCCGGATTTGGCTAATGTTCATTTAGACGCCGTAGAACATGGAGATAGCATTGCCTTTATGCATGCTGTTCAGGAAGGTGCTGCCAGCAAATCTTATGGTCTGGCGGTGGCGGGACTGGCCGGCGTTCCCAAAGACGTGATCAAAAACGCCCGTCGTAAACTGACTGAATTAGAGCAAAGCTCTGCTTCGACTCGATCGGTAGCAACGTCAGATCAGCAGGCGAAAACCCGCCAGCCTGAAACTCAGCTGAGCCTGTTGCCAGAGCCGAGCGAAGTGGAAAAACGCCTGGGAGAGATCGATCCGGATAACCTCACTCCCAAACAGGCACTTGAGGCTTTATATCAACTCAAACAATACCTGTAACCAGAAAAAAAAGCGCGGGGTTCGATGTTCCCTGCGCTTTTTTAGACTAATTTATCCGTCGAATTGATCCGGTATTTATTCTGTTTCCAGATCAAACAGTGACTCCATACTCAGCCCCTGCTTAAGCAGGATCTCTCTTAAGCGACGCAACCCTTCAACCTGAATCTGACGAACCCGTTCCCGGGTCAGGTTAATTTCACGTCCCACCTCTTCCAGAGTGGACGGCTCGTAACCGAACAAGCCAAAGCGACGGGACAGCACTTCTTTCTGTTTAGGATTCAGTTCACCTAACCAATCCATCAACGAATCTTTAATGTCATCATCTTCGGTTGAAAATTCAGGATCGTAATTTTTAGAGTCCGGAATAATATCGACTAACGATTTATCGCCTTCACCGCCAATTGGCGTGTCTACCGAACTGATCCGTTCATTGAGTCGCAGCATTTTGCTTACATCATCGACCGGCTTATCCAGCTCCTGGGCGATCTCTTCCGCTGTCGGTTCATGATCCAGTTTCTGTGACAGTTCCCGTGCGGTACGCAGATAGATATTAAGTTCTTTGACCACATGAATTGGCAGACGAATAGTACGGGTTTGATTCATTAATGCCCGCTCGATCGTCTGACGGATCCACCAGGTGGCATAGGTAGAAAAACGGAATCCACGTTCAGGATCGAATTTTTCCACAGCGCGGATCAACCCTAAGTTACCTTCTTCGATCAGATCCAGCAACGCCAGTCCGCGATTGGCGTAACGACGAGAGATCTTCACCACCAGACGCAGGTTACTTTCGATCATTCTTTTACGGGATGCTTCATCTCCGCGCAACGCTCTGCGCGCATACAGAATTTCTTCTTCGGCGGTAAGTAGTGGAGAAAAACCTATTTCGCTTAAGTATATTTGTGTTGCGTCAAGGCTTTTTGCGGAAGCATCAAACTCCTCACGAACACGATTATACAGTTCGGAAGTATCTTCGCTTTCAATGGCAGATAGTTCGGCTTCGTCTGCATCAAATACAAATTGTTCGACTTTAGTGACTGAATTGCTTTTACTCATATAGCCTCCCCCGGCGAGTCAGCAAGACATTACAGCTTAATATGTCGTAATAGCTTTAGTGATTTTAAGGTAAGTAGTGACTTGGATTCACCGACTTACCCTGGTACCGAATTTCAAAATGTAACCTTACACTACTGGAGCCAGTGCTTCCCATCGTGCCAATTTTTTGCCCGGCAATAACATTTTGTCCTTCTTTCACCAGCAACCGATCATTATGTGCGTAAGCACTTAGGTAATTATCGTTATGTTTTATGATGATCAAATTTCCATAACCGCGCAGTGCATTTCCTGAGTAAACAACAGAACCTGCGGCGGTCGCTACAACGGCCTGACCGCGTTGACCTGCAATATCAATCCCTTTGTTTCCCTGATCACCAGTGGAGAATTTACCTATAACTCTCCCTTTGGTCGGCCATAGCCAGCGCTCGACCTTCTGTGTTTTTTCTGAATGTTTAGCTTTTATTTCAGAATTAACATTATTTTTACTTACGGATTTACCATACGCCTTTGCTTTGGAAGGTTCAATACGTCTAACTGCATCTTTTTTAACTACGTCACTATTATTTTTTGCAATGTCAGAGGTATGTCTACTTTTAGCATTTACTGATGATTTTTTTGTTGGTGCTGTCGTAGAGCTGGCTACCGAGGAGCCTGCTTTCGCAGCCGTCGCTGTTGCGGCTTTCACCGTTGAGCCAGCCTTGCTTACCACACCACTCGCTGCACTTTTTGTTTTATTATTCAATCCATTAACCACAACCTGGGCAACCGGCTTTGGCTGTCTTTCAGGCGGTTCAGGGGCTGGAGCGGCCTGACCGTAATGAGGTGAACGGTAGGCCGGATGCCAGAGCCTGATTCGCTGTCCGGGATAAATCGTATATGGAGGAGTAAGATGATTTAATGCAACTAAATCGTTGACATCTTTATCTGTCAGGTACGAGATAAAATAAAGGGTATCCCCTTCTTTTACCTTATAATAACTGCCACGATATTCTCCGCGTGATGACGAAGAATAACGTTGATCAACATCTGAAACCGGAGCAGGACCGTAGGTTGCACAGCCAACAAGACTCACTGTGAAACATGCTGTTAATGCCAACCGGATCGTACCTTTCATAACTACGCGAGATCACCTGCTACCAAGGGGACAAATCTTACCATTTCAATAATTTCCGTTTCAAACTTATCTCCATGTCTGACAACCCGCACCAATTGTTGTTCATTTTCACCCACGGGAATAACCAGTCTTCCGCCATCGGCTAATTGTTCAAGCAATGCAGGGGGAAGTGTCGCGGCTGCGGCAGTAACAATAATGGCGTCAAATGGCGCTTTGGCACTCCATCCCTGCCATCCATCACCATGTTTGGTTGAGATATTATAAATATCCAATTTTCTTAAACGGCGTTTCGCATCCCACTGTAAAGATTTGATGCGCTCAATAGTAAAGACATGATCCACCAACTGAGCCAGAACCGCCGTCTGATAACCGGATCCGGTTCCGACTTCTAACACCCGGCTATGGCGGTCTAATTCCAGTAGCTGCGTCATCCTGGCCACAATATAGGGCTGTGAAATAGTCTGTCCGGCCCCTATCGGCAACGCGTTATTATCATAGGCCTGATGCACCATCGCCTGAGAAACAAACAACTCACGAGGTAACGCATGAATAGCATTCAATACGTCCTGATTTTCAATACCATTCCGGACAAGAAATTCGATTAACTTATCTGCTTGTGGATTTGGCATCTCTTATTATCCTTTTAACCAATCTTTCATATAACCAATTGATTCGTATGCGGTCAGGTCGACCTGCATCGGGGTTAATGATATTTGTGAATGTTCGATCGCATAAAAATCCGTTCCCTCTCCCGCATCCTGTTCTTTTCCGGGAGGTCCGAGCCAGTAAATATCTTTGCCCCGCGGATCTTTCTGCTTAATCATGCTCTCGGCATGGTGCCTTGCCCCCAGTCGCGTGACGGCGGTCTCTCCCAGTTGCTCATAAGGTAAATCCGGGATATTAATATTCAGCAGACGGCGGGTATTTACCGGAGAAACGATATGCCGCTTAACAAATTCACACGCCACCCTGGCGGCCGCTTCAAAGTTGTTCTCACCAACCAGAGAAAATGCCATCGACTGAATTCCCAGAAAGTGCCCCTCCATTGCCGCAGCAACCGTTCCTGAGTAGAGCACATCATCCCCAAGGTTCGCTCCGTGATTAATGCCGGAAACAACCAAATCGGGGAGACGATCCTTAAGCAGTTCATTTAAACCGAAATGGACACAATCGGTCGGTGTTCCCTGAACAGAATAGATGTGGTCTGCTAATTTATCGACCCGGAGCGCCTGTTCCAGAGTCAGTGAGTTTGATGCACCGGAGCGGTTACGATCCGGTGCGACAATAATGACTTCAGCAAAATCACTCAATGCGGCCGCTAAAGTCCGGATCCCTTTAGCATAAACCCCATCATCATTACTTAATAAAATACGCATCACTCAAATACCCGTTCATAAGGAATTTCTTCAACCACTTCACGTAATACCGAAGTTGCGAAGCTTCCGGCCGGTAATGTAAAGGTTACTATAACGGTATTATCGCCGACCTGCCAAGTCATGTCGGACGGCAATAGAGTGATGGCTCTGCGATCGTGGCGCATTCGGTTACCACGAATCAGCTTCATCATATCCGGTTCATTATCCAGATGAACCTGTTCCAGCTCCAGAGCCTCTTCCTTTGTTGGCAATGCATTATCACCGGCTAAGGCTGCTGTAATTGCAACATCACCCGATGCCACTTTCTGATTAAGTTCAGCGATATTTTCTTTCGTGACAAGCAGAAGCTGACCTTTATCATCCACCAGATCACCAAGTAATAATGACGAGAAGTGTCCGGTATCAATCCGCTGTGAAACTATCTGGTTAAAGATCCATGAACGGGCGGCGGACAAGTACAGACTTCTCTGGTTCTGATTACGAGAACGGACATTATCTTTGCCCCAGCGACGGGCTTCAGAAATATTGTTGCCATCACGGCCAAAACGCTGACTGCCGTAATAATTGGGCACGCCCTGAGATTTTATCGCCTGCAGGCGTTCAACTACCGCATCGGTATCCGTTACCTCAGTCAGCGTAATTTCAAAACTGTTTCCGGTTAAATCCCCGGCTTTTAACTTCTTATTGTGGCGGGTTTGCTCTAATACTTCGATATGAGGGTATTGAGCTAAAAATGCAGACAAATCAGGAGCGTCACCTTTCGGCAAATAAACACTCAGCCACTGCTCGGTCACGGCATGACGATCTTTCAGACCGGCCCAGCCGATATCTTTGGATTTAACCCCGCACGCCTTAGCCAGCTCATTCGCAACAAAGCTGGTGTTTTCGCCGCGTTTACGTACCCGCAACATCAGGTGCTCACCGGAGCCCGTCAGCGGAAACCCTAAATGTTCCGTTACTTTAAAATCTTCAGGGGCTACTTTTAATTTTGCTTTCGCTGTCGGCTTACCGGAAAGATAAGCAAATTCAGCCAGAATATCGGTCATGGTATTAAATCCGGTAAAAAAATAAAATCAGGCTCTGGACAAGAGAACAACGGCTTCACATGCGATGCCTTCTTTGCGCCCTGTGAATCCTAAGCGTTCGGTCGTGGT
>JBNKRC010000159.1:0-5647 GCA_050296215.1 Vibrio sp.
CAGTGACGGTCCTCTGCTGCTGATCGCCGGCGGTACGGGCTTCAGTTATGTTCGTTCGATACTGGATCATTGTCTGTCACAGAATATTTCCCGTCAGATATTCCTTTACTGGGGAGCGAAAGATCAGTGCCAGCTTTATGCCAATGAAGAACTGCAGCAACTGGCTCAGCAGCATGATAACCTGATTTTTGTTCCGGTGGTCGAAAACGCCGAATCGGGCTGGCAGGGAAAAGTGGGTAACGTTCTGCAGGCGGTCAGTTCTGATTTTGCCTCTTTAGCCGAATTTGATATTTATATTGCCGGTCGCTTTGATATGGCCGGTGCTGCGAGGGATCAGTTCACGCAATATAAGCAAGCCCGGCAGGAACGCATGTTTGCCGATGCTTATGCCTTTATTTAATGCGTAAATGATGAATTCTGATGCTGGTCAGTTAATAGATCGTTCCCATGCTTTGCGTGGGAATGCATATTTAACGTGCCGGGAAAACCCATTTTCTGCTTAGCTAATACCATTCTAGTAAAGTTTCTGGTCATTTAGATCAACAATTTTTCCCGTTTGGTATAACTCCGGTATGAATTCCCACGGGGGACCGTGGGAACCAGAGGAATGGGGTGACTCCATACCTTATAATATCTGCTTAAGAATTCTGTCCGCTCTGGTGCGGGTTATCCGTTTGACCAGCTTTTGTACCGCTGCCGGATAGTGGTCAAGCGTATCAATTTGGTTATAACTGCCAACCAACTGAGTATGCTCAAGAATATTATCAAACTCAGTGGTGAATTTTTCGGTCAGATGCCCGTGCCGGTCGTCAATCAACAAGCCATTTTCTAAATCCAGTTTCCAGGCGCGAGGATTCAGGTTGTTACCGGTCAGCAGCATATAGCGCTTATCAACCCATATTCCCTTCAGGTGAAAGCTGTTGTCATTATGTTTCCACAAATGAATTGACAACTGGCGGCTTGCAATACGAGCCTCATTTGCTTTGGCAAAACGGCGCAGATTCAGTTCATACAGATAAGGTAATCCGCCGATGGTTTTAAACGGCTTATCCGGTGAAATATAAAAATCATTCGCAGTCTTGTCGCCAACGATAATATGGACTTTCACTCCACGACGTAATGCACGTTTTACCTGATTACTCACCCGGACCGGAAAGTTAAAATAGGGCGTGCAGATAATCAGTTCCTGCCTGGCCTGAGCTATTAGCTGAGAAATACGCTGATTCAGTCCGTTGTGACGTTTTCCCACGCCAACCATAGGGGTAATACCAACCTGTTGTTCGCTTACCGCCTGGTTCGGATATTTATAGGTTGCTTTAGTAAGCTGAGAGCGGAATTGCTTAATCAAAGGTTTTAACGTTTTGGTCGTCGGGCGGTTCGGATTACATAAATCCTGTACCGCCGGGTGGGCAATCATGCGCTCTTTAACAAAGGCCACCATTGAGTCGGCCAGAGTCTGATTATGAATTGAGTGGTAACGGTCAAAACGGTAACGGTCGGCATAATGCAGATAGACGTTATTCAGGCTGGCACCGCTGTAAATCAGCTGATTATCAATGACAAATCCTTTCAGGTGTAATACACCAAAGACTTCCCGGGTGCGTACCGGAATGCCATAGACCGGTATCCTGTTTTCGTATTCCTGACATAATCGCCCGTACATCGCGGCATTGCCATCTGAGCAGGCTGAACCAATTAAGCCTCGTTGTGCCCGGTGCCAGTCAACGCAGATAACGATATCCAGCCCGGGATTTCGCTGTTTAGCTGCGTACAGTTCAGTCATGATTTCCCTGCCTGCTTCATCATCTTCTAAATAGAGAGAAACAAGACAGATGCGCTGCCGGGCCTGACGGATGGATTCCACCAAATGAGCTTTAAACTCTTTGGCTGAAAGCAGTACATTAATATCCTGAGGCTCTAGTGCAATGGTAGGGAGATGTTCGAGAGGATTTCTACGAGCAATCATCTGTAGTCTGTAACCTTAAATCTGAGCAGAATTGCCAACCGCCGATAGTAGCAAAATTAAACCAGTTATGGCTATAACAGCCGCTCATATTTAAGAGAAATCAGTGCAATATTGCATAGCAATAAGGGCTTTCCCGCTGTTTTGATAACGTTGAAATAACATTTGCAGGCTGTTCGGTAGTTTATCATCCGAGAGAGTCGTGAAATTGTGTTGACGATAAAAGCCTTCCAGCCATGTGAATGCAAAACAATAAACCCCGGAATCCAGAATCTGCTGTTGGCAGTGAGTCAGTAGCTGACGCCCCACGCCTTGCCCGCGGAGTGCTTCGTCAACGGCCATACCAGTGAGAAGCTGATAGTGTTCAACCGGGCGAAAACGGACCGCAGCACAGATCCGATTTTCGTGACGGGCGACGACGATAAGCTCATTTTTTTTCGGTCTGGCTGACGGGTAGTGAAGCTTATAAAAACGCTGTACTAAAGGTAATTTGACCGGATCTAATTTTTCGAACTGTAACTTAATCATTGATAACGTCGCATCTCTTGCCACGTCATGGCAGAATGGCTTTAAAATTGAACAGGACCTGTACTCAAAAGATTAACTGAACCTATGAATACGGGCTATCTGATGTAGAATGTTGGTAGTTTATTGGATTTAAAGAAGCTCATGCAAATACAACATAACGCCGATCTTAAGNCTTATCACACGTTTTCAGTTACTCAACACTGTCAGATTCTGGTCGAGGTGACCACTCTTGATGAACTGAAAGAAGTCTATTCCCGGACCGAGTGGCTCGGATTACCCAAATTGATTTTAGGTAAAGGGAGTAATGTGTTATTCACCGAATTTTACGCCGGGGTTGTGATTATCAATCGCCTGTCCGGAATTGAAGTCAAAGAGGATGAGCAACATATCTACCTGCATGTTATGGGCGGTGAGGACTGGCCGGCACTGGTCGAAACTTCAGTGAATTACGGCTGGGGTGGTATGGAGAATCTGGCTCTGATTCCTGGCTGCGCCGGAAGTGCGCCGATTCAGAATATCGGTGCTTATGGTGTCGAGTTTAAAGATGTGTGTGAATATGTCGATTATCTGGACCTTGAAACACTTAACGTTGAGCGGTTAACGCTCGAGCAGTGTGAATTCGGTTATCGTGATTCAGTCTTTAAACATCGCCTTTATCAGAAAGCGGTGGTGGTTTCGGTTGGTCTGAAGCTGGCTAAATCATGGCAGCCGGAACTGGGCTATGGGCCGCTGAAGTCTCTGGATGCGGATTGTACCGTCAGAGAGGTTTACGATTTGATCTGTGAGACCAGAATAGCAAAACTGCCCGATCCTGAGGTGGTGGGCAATGCCGGCAGCTTTTTTAAAAATCCGGTGATTCCGATGCAGCAATATCAAAAGCTGAGAGCGTTACATCCCGAAATGGTCGCGTATCCTGCCGGAGAGAGTATGAAAGTGGCGGCCGGATGGCTGATCGACCAGTGTGGCCTGAAAGGGTACCGCATCGGAGATGCACAGGTACATCCGCAGCAGGCATTGGTTCTGACTAACTGTGGTCAGGCGACGGTGCAGGATATTATTGACTTAGCAAAATATATTGTGGAACAGGTGAAAGCGCGTTACCAGATTGAACTTGAGCATGAAGTTCGTTTTATGGGTCGTGAAAAAGAAACTTTTCTTCATCTGACCGGGGCGTCGCAATAATGAAAGAGCATCGTGTCAAACTGGTATTATTATCCACATTAGCGGATGGCAACTTCTATTCCGGCGAAGCATTGGGTGCGTCTTTGGGTATGTCCCGGGCGGCGGTAAGTAAACACATCAAAGGTATTCAGGAGTGGGGCGTGGATATTTTCCGCGTTCAGGGCAAAGGATATCAGCTGTCACAACCCCTGGAATTGTTGGATCAGGAGGCGCTTCAGGGTTATAGCCAGGCTCCTGTAATGCTTTATCCCATCATTGATTCGACCAATCAGTTTTTGTTGGATCGCGTTGAGACGTTAAGTTCCGGCAGTATCTGTATTGCTGAATATCAGTCCAATGGCAGAGGTCGGCGTGGCCGTCAGTGGCTTTCTCCTTTCGGTTCTAATGTTTACCTTTCCATGTACTGGCGTCTTGAAGCGGGAATGGCTGCCGCAATGGGCTTAAGTCTGGTGGTGGGTGTGGCCGTGGTTGAAGCTTTGGAAAGTCTGGGTATTGAAGGGGTTAAGTTAAAGTGGCCCAACGACCTCTATTTCAATGATAAAAAACTGGCCGGAATCCTGGTGGAAATGTCGGGGCAGGCTGGCGGGGCTGCCCACCTGGTCATTGGTATGGGGATGAATCTTATGATGCGTCATGATGATGAAAATCAGATCGATCAGCCCTGGACGACACTGGAGCAGGTGATCGGTGAACAAAAGTTTGACCGGAATTTACTCGCCGGTACTTTCATTCAGGCCTGGCAACAGGCACTGACCCTTTACGAAGCCCAAGGTATGGGCGACTTCGTGGAACGCTGGAATCGAATTGATAATTTCCTCGGCCGATCTGTCCGACTGATCATGGGGTCGAATGAAATTCGTGGAGTCTGCTGCGGCATCAATGAACAGGGCGCTGTGTTATTAGAAACGGACCTCGGAATGCAGAGTTTCGTCGGCGGTGAAATTTCATTGCGTAGTGATGGATAGGGATGAGAGGAGCCGCTTGTTCAGTCTGTTCATCAGACAAAATTTATGAACAGCGGCTCTCAGAGCTAACCGGGTTACTTGCGTAACAGGATCTGCTCTACGGTGTGATCATGGGTTTTGCGTAGAATTAACTGAGCGCGTTCACGAGTTGGCAGAATATTAAGATTTAAGTTCTCACCATTGATGGTATCCCAGATGTTTTCTGCAATGGAAATCGCCTCAGCTTCATCGATCTTTGTATAGTGATTGAAATATGAGCCGGGCTGTTTAAACGCTCCCTCCCGGAATTTCAGGAAACGTTGTAAATACCATTGTTTGACCAGGGGTGTTTCAGCATCAACATAAATGGAAAAATCAAGAAAATCGGAGATAAATACCCGGTGTGGGGCATGTGGGTAATCCATACCGCTCTGGAGGACATTTAAACCTTCAATAATCAAAACATCAGGCACATTGACGACTTTTATTTCGTCGGTGACATCATAAGTAAGATGTGAATAAACCGGCGCTTCAACATTCGGCTTACAGGCTTTAACATCAGAGACAAACTGCACTAACCGTTTGATATCATAGGATTCAGGGAATCCTTTCTTGTGCATAATTCCCTTATCTTTTAGTACCTGATTCGGATATAAAAATCCATCGGTTGTAATCAATTCAACCTTAGGATGGTCGTTCCAGCGGGCGAGTAACGCTCGTAAAATACGTGCCGTGGTGCTTTTACCTACCGCAACGCTTCCTGCAATTCCGATAATAAACGGCGGCGGAACTTCCTCATTGTCCAGGAATTGGTTGAGAACGGTATTACGGCTCTGGCGGGCCGCGACATAGAGATTCAGTAAACGAGCCAAAGGTAAATAAATTTCTACCGCCTCTTCCATCGTCAGCTTTTCGTTGATGCCTTGCAGTTCATGAAGATCGTCTTCAGAAAGCATCATGGGGACAGAATTTCGCAGTTCTGACCACTGTTGACGGTTGAAGGATAGGTACGGACTCATAATGAACTCAT
>JBNKRC010000160.1:0-5475 GCA_050296215.1 Vibrio sp.
AAACTCCTATTGACGCCACAAACAAGCGCCACTTTTTTCGACTAAATCCAAACGTTCCTGATGTGCCTGTAGTTCATCGGCCGAAGCACGTAAAACCTTTAGCGATTTTCGTCCGGTCTCAAGTCGTTTTATCGATTCACCACCAATTCCGTCACCGGACTGACTGGCCGAAGTAAATTCGAGTGCCGTCTGTCCGCCGGTCATTAACAGATAAACATCGGCCAGAATCTCCGCATCGAGCAAAGCGCCGTGCAGGGTCCGGTGCGAGTTATCAATACCATAACGGTCACACAACACATCTAAGTTGTTACGTTTGCCCGGGAAGATACGCTTTGCCATCGCCAGCGTATCCGTCACCTTACAGATTTGTTCTGTGGTTAACGTATTTCCGGCCAGCTTGGAAAATTCATAATTCATAAAGCCGACGTCGAAGGGCGCGTTATGGGCAACCAGTTCCGCGTCTTTAATAAAGTCTATGAATTCCTGATGAATTTCAGCATAGGCAGGTTTATCCTGCAAAAATTCGTCGGTAATACCGTGGACGTTAATTGCCTCTTCCTGAATCTCACGATCCGGCTTGATATAAACGTGAAAGTTCCGCCCGGTAAGTTTACGGTTAATAATCTCGACCGCGCCAATTTCAATGATTCGGTGCCCTTCGTAGTGCGGGCCGCCATCCTGATTCATACCGGTTGTTTCGGTATCGAGTACCACAATGCGTTGATATTCAGAATTGTTACTAGTATTCATTCGCTTATCTATGTCAGACTATGTTTTATCTATGACCTGCAGATATAGTATCAAATCATGACAAAACAGGTGGAAATTTTCACTGATGGTTCCTGCTTAGGCAATCCCGGCCCCGGAGGATACGGCGTTATCCTGCGCTACAAGCAGAACGAAAAACAGTTAGCTAAAGGTTACCGGCTTACCACCAATAACCGTATGGAAATGATGGCGGCTGTTGTGGCACTGCGCTCACTTAAAGAGCCATGCCATGTTATCCTGACCACCGATAGCCAGTATGTTCGTCAGGGTATAACCCAGTGGATTCATAACTGGAAAAAACGCGGCTGGAAAACCGCAGACAAAAAGCCGGTTAAAAATGCCGATCTCTGGCAGCAGCTCGACCAGGAAACCCAGCGTCATCAAATTGAATGGCATTGGGTAAAAGGCCATGCCGGACACCGCGAAAACGAAATCTGCGATGAAATCGCCCGGGCTGCTGCCGAAAATCCCTCAGAAGAGGATACCGGTTATCAGGCTGGCTAGCACAGCTCCGCCACTATCGTCCGGACCGCTTAAGCTGCTCAGAGGAACGGCAATTTGCCCCAATCGGTGACAGACTCCGTTTTAACCGCCAGTGTGGTTTGATCGGCTTAAGCGGGTAGGTTCTCTTTCGTGCCACGATGAAATAGAGGCTGCATATTGCCCCCGTCCACTCACTGGTATGATTTTCTAACCAGGTCCCGAAGGTACGATAGCGTTGCATCGGTAACAATGAATACCGGTCACATTCAATGACCTGATAGTTAAGCAATCCGAGCCAGTCAGAGACCCTACTAGGGGTGAACATCCGTCCGCTCCAGGGTAAATTTCTTTTCCGCCAGGGGAGCATACTTGACACTCCCATCAAACTTATCGGATTAAATCCTGTCAGAATGATGCATCCGTCATCAACTAAAATACGATCAACTTCTCGTAATAAACGATGCGGATCATTGCAATAATCGAGCTGGTGAGCGAGCACTGCCACGTCGATACTTTTCTCAAGAAATGGCAGATTGTAGCTGTCTGCAATAACAGAATGTAACGGGTTTTCAATATCCAGATTAACTTGATGTTGAATATTACAGTCACAACTGGCAATCTCACAACTAAGCCCACCGAGCTTTAGCATGTGGTATCCAAACAGTTTGGGACACCATTCATCGAGTCGTTGCTGAATCGACTCCTGAACCCACTGGCCATTTCTCAGTTGAGACCACGAGTAAGGTTTTTCTAGCTTTTTCTTGCTGCGTGCTGGTTCCATGAAAGTCCATATACTAAAGTGATTGGAGAATAAATCATGTTGGAAATAAAAAGCATACCCGCATTTCGCGATAATTACATCTGGCTAATTCAAAATCGCGAAAAACGTTGTATCGTGGTAGATCCGGGCGATGCCAAACCCGTTCTTGAATATCTGCTATCACATAATCTTAGCTTAGACGCCATCCTGCTAACGCACCACCATGCGGATCACACCGGTGGAATTACCGAGCTAAAGCGGGCCTTTCCTAATCTCAATGTAATCGGCCCACTGAACGATCCGATTCTGGGACTGACTCACAGTGTGGATGAAGGAGATAAAATCACCCTGTTTGAACACGAATTTACTGTCCTGGCGGTTCCCGGCCATACTCATGGTCACATCGCATATTTAGGTGACAACAAGCTGTTTTGCGGTGATGTTCTCTTCTCAGCCGGATGCGGGCGTGTCTTTGAAGGAACTTATCAGGAGATGCATGATTCTTTACAAAAACTCGCTTCCCTTGATGACGCCACTCAAATTTACTGCGCGCATGAATATACCGCAGCAAACATTGCTTTTGCCCTGGCTGTTGAACCCGAGAATCATCACCTGCAAGCCTATCGTGATGAAGTCAACCGTTTAACCGCAAACAGACACCCGACATTACCGACTACAATAGGACTGGAAAAAAGGATTAATCCTTTTTTACGCACGACTGAAAGCGACGTCATAAAATCCGTGACCAACATCACTCAAGATGTTGATTCTCTCTCAGTTTTTTCTGCTCTCAGGGACTGGAAAGACGAATTTTAGCCATTTCTTTCTTGTCATCTCTATTGTGAGACAATATTATCACCAGCTGTTAAAGAAAAAGGCTTTACTATATGAAGTTTAATCTCAGTTGGGGATTATTATTGTTATTGGCCGGATGCCAGATAACACAACCTCTTAAATCAATCGATCAAGACGATGCACCACAAACAAATACCATTGAGCCATCAACATCAACTCAATCGCAAAACACAGTAAGTGCATCTCCGACTGAGAATATCCAGCAAGAGCCTTTAGTTGTTACTCCTCAGGAACAGGATGATTTGTGGCAACGAATCACTATGCAGTTTGAGCTTGATATTCCAGAGGATCCCAAAGTCGATTATTTCCGTAAATGGTTTATCGAACATCCTAAACATTTGGAAACTGTTGCCCAGCGCGCTGAGCCCTTCCTTTATCTGATTACGGAAAAAATCGAACAACGCGATTTTCCTTTAGAAATCGCATTACTGCCGATTGTAGAAAGCGCCTTTGATGTCAAAGCCTATTCTCCGGGTAAGGCAGCCGGCTTATGGCAATTCTTATCAGTTACCGCTAAGCGCTATGGACTGGAACAGGATTTCTGGTATGACGGGCGCCGGGACGTATACGCATCAACAGAAGCGGCACTGAACTATTTATCCTATTTAAATGAACGCTTTAACGGCAACTGGTATCATTCCATAGCCGCCTATAACAGTGGCGGCGGCCGCGTATCCGGCGCAATCAAAAAAAATCTGAAACAGAATAAGCCCACTGACTTTTTCTCATTATCGCTGCCAAAAGAAACCAGTAGTTATGTACCTAAGCTACTGGCATTAGCCGATGTGATCGCCAACCGGGATAAGTATGGTGTTACCATTCCGGCCATCGCAAACAAGCCTTATCTGGAACTGATAAAACCTGGTGAACAGCTTGACTTGCGCATTGCCGCAGACTACGCCGGTCTTAGTTACCAGACACTGCTCAGTTATAATCCCGGCTACAATCAATGGGCAACAGCACCGACTGGTGCACAACAACTGTTAGTTCCCGTAGAGAAAGTCACCCGTTTTAACCAGATGCTGTCAGAGAACAGAGGTAAAGGGGTTCACTACTTGAGCTACAAAGTAAAGCGCGGCGACTCAATTAGTGTGATAGCTCATCGCTATAGTATTCCGGGGGCTGCACTCAAAACAACCAACAAATTGCACAGTAATACCATCCGTATCGGACAATACCTGTTAGTGCCGGTTAAAGAAGCGCCTGAAAAAATCAACCAGCAGATTGCGGCCCTTACAATGTCATCTTCACCGGCTATTACCACCCAGGTAACACATACCGTCCAGTCCGGAGAAAATTTATGGAATATCGCAAAGCGGTATAAAGTTTCGCGCCAGACCCTCGCTCAGTGGAACGATATCCAGTCAGACAGTATGCTGAAGATAGGTCAGCAACTGATTGTTAAACAGATTGATAATGGTTTCCGCACAGCCGGTGTGATCAACTATAAGGTAAAACCGGGGGACACCTTAAGTGAGATAGCTTTACGCTTTAAAGTAAGCAGTGATGACATCATGAAATGGAACAATCTATCCCAGGCCGGCATGATCAGGGCTGGCCAGACATTACGCATCTACCCTTCTAATAACCAAGAAGAAAACGCATAAATTCAGCCTGAGTCGGATTATGGTCTGACACATCGGTGATCGATACACTGGCGCGTTCCAGACCAGGCTAATACCAAACGGGAAAAATCATTGATCAAAAACTTTATCAGGATGGTATAAAAAGGAGACAACAAACCGAATCTCCATACAAATAAGGAGCCTTGCGGCTCCCTGTAAAACAAATAAAACAAAGAAGAATTAAATTGCGTCTTCGTCTTCTTCACCAGTACGAATACGGATAACACGCTCCACATCTGTAACAAAGATTTTACCGTCGCCGATTTTACCAGTCTGTGCTGTCTCAATAATTGTCTCAATACACTTATCAACAACATCTGCAGCAACAACGATCTCAATCTTTACCTTAGGTAAAAAGTCGACCATATATTCGGCACCGCGATACAATTCAGTGTGACCTTTCTGACGGCCGAAACCTTTAACTTCAGAAACCGTCATACCAGTGATGCCAACTTCAGCTAATGCTTCACGAACATCATCCAGTTTAAAAGGTTTAATTATGGCTTCAATTTTTTTCATGTTCATCCCTTAAACTTGTATCAATGCTCGGCATTATCCGCTAGCCCTTGAAAACAATCAAATAATGATCATAGGCAATCATCGAACCAACTAACTTAAAAATAAGCTATTTATTTCAAATTTGCCCGTTGGATCGCTAACTTCTACCAATTACATTGAGTATCAGGACAAAATATTCGCTTCTGAAAACCGCTCAAAATCTTCCGATATCACTTCCCCCGGAGCTGAATTCCGCCGGACGTTTATTCCATCGTATCGATTTCCCCGAATCAACTCATTAAGTCGAATCAGCATTAACCTTGCCCTGACCATTTAAAATAAGACGTTACGGACATCAATATGTATCAGTCAATGCAATTGCCCGCATGCGTTCATTTTTATAACCAATCGAAAAAGAAAAGCCAATTGCTACTCTTACTCATTGTTTATACACTGATTTTGTCATGAATTACACACTTTTGCCCC
>JBNKRC010000161.1:0-5454 GCA_050296215.1 Vibrio sp.
CAGCTCCTTCTCTGAATAGCCGCTAATGTCGATGAAGTCCCGATTACAATACTTGATAACACTTTGTAAATCTGTAACTGAAATGAGTGTTGACCCTTCAGCAAATGTTCTTTCTTTCCCTGACATATAACAAGCTCACAATAAAAGATTAGAGATCAATAGTATGGTTGATATTTACATCATGGTAATAAATGTGCCACAAAATGCCAATAATGTCACAACATGTGTTAATGTTTTTATGCTAAGGACAGAATGTCTCGAAAATAAAACATATTTTTTGTAGGGGAGTAATAAACAGGCAATGAACAATTATATTCATGTAATTGAATAATAATGAGTACACTGTCGTAGTCACTCAGTTGAATAATGCGGAGTGATAATGGAGAATAATAACAAATTACTCCAAATGTGTGACGAGCATGCTTATTGATGTTCTTATGATCAATGGGTAAATGAAAACAAGCGAATCTGTGCCATAGTCTGGTGGATTATTCATATAATTTTATGCTGCCCTATAACATTACCTGGTGTATGTGTGATTCTGGTCACGTATATTAATCTTAATTCAAAATTAATGTATTAAAATTGATATTGGCGTTGAATTTTTGATTTTTCTTCCATAGTATACAATCCATGAAACAGCCTGAGATTGGCAATGTTAAATAGACTTGGTATAACTGGTTTCGCGGGGAAAAGGCGGTGCTATTTTTATAAAGTTTATATTGTGACCGAAGTCTGAATTCGTTATTTAATTATTTCATAACGGACAGTTTAAACTCGGTGTTATTATTTAAATCTTTTTATTTTTTGAAAATAAAAAGATAAGCTGATTAATAAGTGCTGAGTTGTAGTCGGTTAAGTTGTCAGTAAATTATAAATTTAAGCTTAGCTGGTTTTACAGTTTGAAAATTATCATCATTCTATGATTTTGAATTGATGAAAATGGTTTAATAAATATTAAATAATGTAATTGTTAATCCTATAATCGTTCTTATATACAGTTGATTTAAATGAGTAAATAGCCTGTTAGTCACTGTTCTGTGGTTTTAAGGATTACATATAAAGTAGACCGGAGATATCAAAATGTTTGAGAAGACAATCACTATCACAGCTCCAAACGGACTTCATACTCGTCCTGCAGCTCAGTTCGTAAAAGAAGCGAAGGCGTTTGCTGAAGATGTTAACGTTATTGCCGGTGGAAAGGCAGCAACGGCTAAAAACCTGTTTAAACTTCAGACATTAGGTTTGGTGAAAGGAACAGAAATTACCGTTCAGTCTACCAGTCAGCAGGCGGTTAACCATTTGGTTGAATTTATAAAAAATGTAAGAGATTAATCTATTTTATTTTTTACATAGCCGGTGTATTTAATACGACTGATCCGGTTTACTTCTCAATAGGCTAAACGTGATAGTCAGATGTTAACAAATGTGTGATTGTCGGGGCGTATTTTGATAGAGACAGAAAAAGGTCTGGTGTTGTTACCAGACCTTTTTTCATTTGAAACATACTTTTATTTCTCCGTTGGGAACCGGACTCATTGATTTTCCTCGAATTAATCCGGACAGATTATTTACCACCTCAGACCAGAATGACATCAGAGCGCATACTGTAAAGGATAAACAGAACCTCCTCTTGCTCTCGTTGACCAATACCGTTCTTTTGCATTGCTTCCAATGCATCATCCAGTACGGCAACAAATTCAATCGCAGAAATTTCATTCCTTTATGAGCAGTTATCATATCCGGCCCTTTATATAACTGAGGCCCGCCGGTACCGGTAATAAAAAACTCAGATACGCTCTTTTTAAAGTCTGCCAATATCTGATTTTGCAAACCGGTTAGCGATTGCCTTGTTATTCAGATGCCAGATGCAGATCCACAATGTCACCGGAGACCTTTGTAATCGTTTCTGTACCACTAAGTCGTTCATATAATGAAGTCGTCATAACCTTACTCTCATGAAATGAAATCTGGATTATTTGCTACCAAGCGGAATCATAATGTGCGCAAAAGGTGTACCTTTCCACATCACATAAGGGCCGCCGTTATAAGGATCATCGCTTAAACCCTCCAATAGCTCTGTTGGAACCGCCAGCATCAGATGCGGACCTTCCTGTACCCATACATCACCGTTGTTGGGATCCATTGCCATCGGATTCGAGTTACTGACATGCGCATCACCCTGAAGCATATAAGAAATACCGATATGATCGGTTGTAAATGGTTTACCTTCAGATGCTGCTTTTAGAAAATCTCTCCATACTGAATCGTTACACATAGGATGCATATCACCCGGTATCAGCGGGATACCAGGATAACAAATCCAGTCTGAACTGCCGGCTTTCAGCATTGTGCCATCGGTATCTAATACAGTTGCCATTGAACTCAGTGTTGAAGGGGCTGCGCTTTGTGCCCGTTCAATCTTTGCCATTTTTGAGTCGGTAGCCGAAGCACAACCAACCAAAATAGTTGCAAACATAATCAGACATGCTCGGAATAAAGTCATGTGACCTCCTGTTTCTTCTGTACTCCACGTTGTAACCATAGTTGCTATAGTCCGTCTCAATAATGAGATTTTGATGAGATTTCCATATGAGAACCATTATTCTTACTATTATCAATTCAGTGGTGCTCAACCGGATGATAAGTGTGAATAAGTCAATAGTTGATATGGCACGGGCAGCGGAGCTGGATTTTCTGGAACAGATCTTTGATGAGCAGGGGCCGGATATTATCGGGGTGTATGGCATTCCGGGAGTGGGAAAGAGTGCTCTGGTAAATCAGTTCGCCATACGGCACCCGCAACGGTGTCTGCAGATGGATTGCCGGCTTGTTGAACCCACCCCTAAAAGCTTTGTCAGAGAGTTCCGAAAGCTGCTGGGAAGTGACGATGACCAGAGCCCGGTTAGCGATAGCATTAATCCTGATACGGTTCTGATTCTCGACCAGTTCGAGTCATTTAATTTAATTGAGAGCTGGCTGCGAAGGAAGTTTATGCCGGGTATGCGCGGGACTCTGAAATTGATTTTTTCCGGCCGCCTGCATCCGGATAAACAGTGGGTACTCAGTCCTCCGGACAACATTCGGTTTCGCAGTCTGAAGATGAATGGCCTGAGCTTTTCAGCGGCGGTCGATTACCTTCAGAGACTGGGGCATACCAAAGTGGAGGCGATGGGAATTTACCACTTTTCTAACGGACATCCTCTGGCACTACAGCTTGCAAGTTCGGCCATTCTTGAGCAGCCACAGCGCCAGCTACATAAAATTCCTTCCAATGACGTAGTGCAAACATTAGTGAACTATTTTATCGATGACATAAAAAGTCCACTGTTGCGCCGCGCTCTGGAAGCGACATCCATTGTCCGGCGAATAAATGAATCTGTCCTGTCAGCCATGCTCGGTATTGATGATGAAGCTGGTTCCTGGCTTTATGAACAGTTGTCCGGAGTAGAGTTCATAGAACATTGGGAAGACGGGCTGAGTCTTCATGATGTCTTAAAGAATGTTTTGTCGTCAGATTTGAAAGCCCGCTATCCGCTGAAGTATTGTCAGTACCGCAGTCGTGCCTGTCAGGTTCTGCTCACAGAGATGAAAAGTGCATCGGCAAGTCAGTTATTGCGCTATACCGCGGATATTCTTTATCAGGTGGAAAACCGTGTTATTCGTTCGGCTTTTTTCCCTCCCGATGATTTTAGGGAATACAGTGTTGAACCGGTTGTTGAGAATGATAAAGCCGCGGTGATGAAGATCATTTCCTTACATGAGCCCGATGTATGTCTTGATATATATACACGCTGGTGGAACCGGCATATCAATATGTTTCACTGTGTCAAAGACAGCCGCAATCAGATTGTTGGCTTTTATTGCCTGATTAAGCCTGATGATATCTCTCCTGAGTTGCTGATGGAGGATCCCATTACCGCTGCATGGAGTGAACATTTGGCGATGAATCAGAGGGAGAGTGATCTGCCAAACCAGAGTATTTTTATCCGTCGCTGGTTGTCAGATAAGGAAGGGGAGTCTCCGGGCGGAATACAGGCTGCCTGCTGGTTGGATATTAAACGTATTTATCTGGAAATGAATCCTGAGCTGAGGAAAGTTTATCTGACTCTGACTGATCTTCAGCCTTACGCGCCGGTAGCGGCGGAGCTGGGTTTTCAGGTGTTGGATCTGGATGTGGAAATAGAAGGTGTCAGCTATTCTTCAGCGATGCTGGATATGGGCCCGGGATCCGTCGATGGATGGATATCAAAAAGGCTGATTCATGAGATTAATCAGGAGCGTGATGCTGTGGAAGGTCCGTCATGGTTTGATAAAAAGGCCAGACAGATTGACTTGCATGGAGGCAAAACAGACTTAACACCGCTTGAATTCGGCACTCTGGAACTTTTGATTAATAATCAGGGGACGGCGGTGACCCGCAAAGAGTTACTCAAAGAAGTGTGGGAGATTGAATATGAAGGTTCAAGTAACGTCGTGGATACGATTGTACGCTCACTCCGGAAAAAACTGGACGATAAGTCCGAGATGATCCAATCTGTCCGGGGTGTCGGATACCGTTATGTCGACGAGCATTGAAGACGACTCCGGTAACGAATCTGATATTAAGTCATCGCCGGGTGTAATAACCGGACTGAGAATAAGATTTTCATATATTATTAATCTTCTGTATCACCGCCTGTCTGAAGTGCTATCCTTGCCGATTACATACAATGAAAAACGAAAAGTTAAAGAGAACGAACGGATGTTAAGAGTGGCAATCAACGGCTTTGGTCGGATAGGTCGTAATGTACTTCGTGCGGTATATGAAAGCGGCAAATGTGAGCAGATTCAGGTGGTGGCGGTTAACGAACTTGCTCAGCCGGAAGCGATGGCTCATCTGCTGCAATATGATACCAGCCACGGGCGTTTTGGTAAGAAGATCACCTGTGATCAGGAACATCTGTTTATCCATCACAGTAATCAGGAGTTTGATACGGTCAGGCTTCTGCATTTAACCGATATCGAACTGTTACCGTGGAAAGATCTGAATATTGATATTGTGTTGGACTGTACCGGTATTTTCGGTTCTCAGGCGGATGGTTTGAAGCATATTGAAGCGGGAGCAAAAAAAGTTCTGTTTTCTCATCCCGGCGCAAATGATCTCGACAATACCATTATCTACGGTGTCAATCACGACACGCTTAAGCCGGAGCACCGGGTAGTCTCCAACGGTTCCTGTACAACCAACTGTATTGTTCCGGTGATTAAAATTCTGGATGAAGCCTTTGATATTGATTCGGGTACGATTACCAGTATCCACTCCTCGATGAACGACCAGCAGGTGATTGATGCCTATCACTCCGATTTGCGCCGTACCCGTTCGGCAAGTCAGTCGATTATTCCGGTCGATACCAAGCTGCATAAAGGCATCGTGAGAATTTTCCCAAAATTTGCTGACCGGTTTGAGGCCAT
>JBNKRC010000162.1:0-5375 GCA_050296215.1 Vibrio sp.
GGCATGCAGAATGACCGCAATGGTACTAGCCGTCAGCATCGACATGGTGCTGCCAAACAGGCATGAGGAGAGAATCACTTTCCAGTTCGAACGAATTTGCGGAAGCTGTTCGTAGAGAGGGTAGGCGAGTGCCACGACCGCCGGCTGTAATAAGAAACTGACCCACTTGTTGTCGGCATAATATTCGGGGAAAGAGACGTCAAAGATAAACAGTATCGCAATGATTACCGCAACGGAAATCAGCAGCGGATTGACCAGCGGATTGCGAAAGGTCCTTGCCAGCCACCGGGCCGCAATAAATATTAGCACGGAAATAACGAACCACATGATTTATTTCTCCCGGTTTAATGTTCTGTCCAGAATCAGACTTAATGACGTGAGGACGATCAGCGTACCGCCAATCGCACTGGCAAAAATAGGTAATGCATTTTCACCCAGGGTATCAAAGTGATCCATCAGCCCGACACTGATAGGTACAAATAAAAACATCATGTGTTTCATGAACAGAGAGGCACTTGGTCTGACCCATTCGGACGGTAAAATTCCCGTCGCCATCAGCAGAAACAGAATAAGCATGCCGATAATACTTCCCGGTAATGAAAGAGATAATAAGCTCTGAACGGCGATACCGAGATACAGACAAACCATGATGATTGTCATGGAGATCAGATATTTTAAAACATGTTTGAACATAGTAGGACAATATCAATAGGATTATTAAGACGATACGATTTGCTCAGGAGACAAGCTGCTGAACGTAGTCGTATACCGATTTCAGTATTTTTATCTTACGCTCATCGGCCTGATTTTCTTCAGCAAGCTGTTCCAGCCGGAGCATATACTGGTCAAGATGTTTTTCAAAATAGTCACGGCAGTGCGCGGACCACTGGCGCTGTTCGTCCGGTGTCAGACTCCATGGATAGTTACGGGCGCGGTAACGGAACAGCAACGGCAGAATTCTCTTGTCGCTGAACTTAATATCCAGTTGTCCGAGCAGTTCAGGCGGTGTCGCCCGGATAATATCCATGGCAGCCCGATCCGCAGGCGAGAAAAAGTTATCGTACAACTGAGTATCGACGTTGTTGGTCGTGGCGAATTCGCGCTCTTCGCTAAACAGTTCAACTAATTTTTCCCGCAGATCATGATGAAGGCGCAATTTATTCAGGTTATCTAAACAGCGATCCCTGTCGATCCCCAGATTCAGGGCATTCTCCGGAGTCAGAGTTTTTGCCGGTGCCAGAATAGGGCATTTGTTCAGATGAACCAGTTTTACCGGTACCGGTAACTCATCGCCGCTTAATTCATCACGGCGGGTATAGAGGCGTTGTCTGAGTTCGTCGGCACTTAGCTCAAATAACGGAGTCGGATCCATCGCCAGGTCAACTACGATGACGGCGTTGTTGTTGGTCGGATGCCAGGCAAACGGAACGATCCAGCTTGTATAGTTGCGCTCCCGGCCAAACATGCCGGAGATGTGTAAAAGCGGAGTAAGGTTAACGATGTCAATCAGACCTGTCAGTGCTTTTTTATGGCGCATAGACAGGAAATAGTTAAAGAGTTTGGGTTGCGCCTGTTTTACCTTCTTTGCCATTTCAATCGTGGCAATGACATCGGCCATCGCATCGTGAGCATTACTGTGCTCAATTCCGTTGGCAACAGAAAGATGTTCGAGTCTGAAACTCGGGTAACCTTCTTCATTTTCCGGCCAGTTTACCCCCTCCGGACGGAGCGCGTGGCATGCCCGCAATACATCTAACAGATCCCAGCGGGAATTATTGTTTTTCCATGCCCATGCATATGGATCGATAAAGTTCCGGTAACAAGTGTAGCGGGTGATTTCATCATCAAAGCGAATATTGTTGTAGCCAAGGTTGATGGTGCCGGGCTGAGACAATTGCTCATGTATGAGGCTTATAAATTCCGGTTCCGGTAAACCTTGAGTCATGGCTTTTTGCGGAGTAATGCCAGTGATCAGTGCAGCTTCCGGTGAAGGCAGGTAGTCCATCGGTGGCTGACAATAGATGACGAGGGGGGCGCCGATAACATTGAAATCCATGTCTGTGCGAACACCCGCAAACTGACTTGGTCGGTCTAAGCCAGGATTGGTTCCCCAAGTCTCGTAATCGAAAAAGAAGAAACTTGGCTGGTGTTCAGATTGCATTGTCTAAGGCCTGTGAATTATGTGATGAAACTGACGTTATTACACCACTAGCCGCGGGAGTTAGCAAACGATATTCATCAGTAAAACTAATGAGGTGAATGACATAATTTCATTAGACGGAATCCGGGGTTGATGTGATAGGATTATGCCATTTCTTTCCGCATAAATTAAATTAACCTCCTGAAATATATTTATTCTTCAGTAAACTGGTGAGTGGGATGTATTCAGTGATAATAATTTAATCAGAATGAGTAGTAACGTTATGTTGGACCAAACTTACAGTCAACAAATCCAGAATAAAATCGATCAGAAAACCAAACCTCTCGGCGCATTGGGCGTAATGGAATCGCTGGCACATCAGCTCGCTTTAATTCAGAGCCAGGGAAAAGAGAGTGCGGCAGAGCGTATTGAAGTCAATAAACCCGCTGTCGTAGTGTTTGCCGGTGATCATGGTATCGCCGACGAGGGTGTCAGTATTGCTCCAAGCGCGGTGACGCAACAAATGGTTCTTAACTTTTTGAACGGTGGTGCCGGGATCAATTGTTTTTGCCGTACTAATGACGTGTATATGTATGTTGTTGATACAGGGATCTTGTTCCCGGTAGAAATGGAGGCACCGAACTTTGTAAAACAGCGTCTGGGCGACCGTACCAATAATTTCGCAGCAGAAGCTGCCATGTCATTGTCACAGGCACAGCAGGGTATTGAGTTGGGTAAATCCTTTGTCACCTCTCTGATCAAGCAAGGTTCTAACCTGGTGATGTTTGGTGAGATGGGCATCGCGAATACCAGTAGTGCTGCGGCTATTCTGGCAGCTTTGTCGCATAATGAAATTGAAAAATGTGTCGGTTTGGGTACGGGGATCAATCCTGAACAGTATCAGAAAAAACTTAAGCTGGTCGCTCAGGGCGTTGCCCGTTGTGACGGGATGAGTCCGCTGGAAGTACTGGCTGAAGTCGGCGGGTTTGAAATTGCCCAAATCGTAGGTGGTTTCTTAGCGGCTGCCGAACAGGGCGTGGCAGTGATTGTTGATGGATTTATCGTGTCAGCGGCTGCATATATTGCAACGCTTATCGAGCCGTCCAGCCGTGACTATATGATTTTTGCTCACCAGTCAGAAGAATCCGGTCATCAGTTGTTACTTGCCGAAATGGACGCGGCTCCGCTGCTTCAGCTTGGCTTGCGTTTAGGTGAAGGCACCGGTGCGGTGCTTGCGGTTCCGCTGATTCGGGCTGCGGCTGAATTTTATAATACCATGGCCAGTTTTGCTGAAGCGGGAGTGACCGTGTAAATGAGCTGGCTGAGATATCAGTGGCAGTTGTTTTCGCTGGCCATCAGTTTTTTCACGCGGATTCCAGTTTCTGAAACGGTTCCGTTTTCGACACAACGAATGAATCAAAGCGGACGGTATTTTCCGCTGGTCGGAATGCTGCTGGCATTGTTGTGTGGCGGCAGTTTTCAACTGATGAATTTGGTTCTGCCAACTGATATCTCCCTATTTCTGTCAATGGTGTTGAGCCTGATGCTGACCGGGGCGTTTCATGAAGACGGACTGGCGGATATGGCGGATGGAATTGGCGGAGGCATGACCCCGGAAAAACGTCTTACTATCATGAAAGACAGCCGGGTCGGCACCTATGGCTCGGTTACATTAATCATGGCGTTGGTCGGTAAATTTGTATTATTGAAGTGGTTGTTCGACGCCGGAGAGATTTCCGTTCTTCTGATCTGGTTTATTGGCTATACCACCAGCCGGGCAGTAGCATCATCATTAATTTTTAATACTCCGTATGTTTCCGACCTTTCACAGAGCAAAAGTAAACCACTTGCTCAACAGCAAAGCCGGTATGAACTGCTCACAGTGATGGTGACGGGCTTGCTTCCCTGTGTTTTCCTTTCTCCGATTGTGGCGGTAACGATTGTACTGGTGAATATGGCACTCAGAAGTGTATTCAAACGCTGGCTGATGAGTCGTCTGGGTGGTTTTACCGGTGATTGTCTGGGGGCGTTACAACAAATTAGTGAGTTAGTCTGTTATTTGATACTGGTTGCTTTCATTCATAATCACTGGATGTCTATCCTTTAAGTTATAAAACGATATTTGGAGTTGGAGAATAAATAGTTATGCCGGTTACGCTTGTATTGGGTGGGGCTCGCAGTGGTAAGTCGAGGTATGCTGAATCAAAAGTCGTGGCTGAGCAGGAGAACGGTCGGTTTGCCCGGCGGCATTATGTGGCAACGGCGATTCCGTTTGATGATGAAATGAAAGCGCGCATTCAGCATCATCAACAGCAACGTGACAGCGAATGGATAGAACATGAACAATCTGAGAAACTGGCTCAGTTATTAGAATCTTTTAATGATAAAGATATAATTTTAGTCGATTGTTTAACGGTATGGTTAAATAACATTATCTACAACAACGGTATTACAATCTCTGAAGCCAGTCTGAAAGAAAATATAGATCAACTGGTTAAAACATTAGCAAACACTGAGGCAATGATCGTGCTGGTTTCGAACGAAGTGGGACTGGGCGTGATTCCTATGGGTAAAGAGACGCGCATGTTTGTTGATCACGCAGGCTGGATGAATCAGAAAATTGCAGCGGTTGCCGACCATGTAGTGTTGGTGACAGCGGGCTTACCGTTAGCTTTAAAAGGTAATGTATGAAGTCTGTAAACGTCTATTTATTGCGTCACGGAAAAACGATGGGAGAACCGGCATTAAATGGACAAACTGATGTGCTTGTTGCACCTGATGTTCAGCGCGATATCGCTAACAGGTTAATGCGTCGGGGAATTCAGTTTTCCTCGATACAATCATCACATTTACATCGCTGCCTGGATTTGGCCGAATATTTAGTTAAGCAGTTAGATGATGTTCCTCTGACTGTCAGTTCCGCATTAAGCGAGATGAATTTTGGTGCCTTTGACGGACGGCCGTTTTCGTCGATAGAGGAAAACGACTGGCCATTATTAGAAAAATTCTGGCACGATCCTGCGAATGTTCAACTGCCTGAAGGCGAGCAACTTGGACACTTTTATTTACGCTGTGTGCGAGCCTGGCAAAGCATCGTTGATCATATAGAAGAAGATACTCTCATTATTGCTCATGGTGGCACCATCAGGATGATTCTGGCACATCTGCTTGGTGTTGACTGGACAAACCCGCGTTGGATCACTCACCTTTCAATTGAAAATCAGTCGTTAACTCA
>JBNKRC010000163.1:0-5371 GCA_050296215.1 Vibrio sp.
AATATAATTTCATTCTCAAAATTCGTCTCTTTCCCGACTTGATAATTGCTGAGCAATAGCCGGACCGGACTATCCGGAAGCGCTTCAGCCGGAATGGTACAAACCTGATCCGAATAGTTATTAAGACACCATAAGGTTTGCCATTCATCTTTCCGTTTATAACACCACAGTTGCGGATCCTCAGGCAGCAGATCCTGATATTCACCGCTTTCAATAACCGAAAACTCTTTTCTCAGAGCGATCAGCTGCCGGTAAAAATATAACACGGAATCCGGATCGTTTTGCGCCGCCGCCACATTGACTTCATTTGCGTTACAGCCAAAACCAATCCAGGGTTGTGCCTGACTGAAGCCGTGGTATTGCGAACCGTCCCAGGGCACCGGCGTCCGTGAATTGTCACGTGAGCGTTGCGCAAGAATCGCCAACATCTCTTCTTCGCTTACCTTACCGTCCTGCACCAGCAACTGATACATATTGGTACTTTCCACATCCCGGTACTGAGAAATATCCGTAAAGCCCGGATTGGTCATACCGATCTCTTCCCCCTGATACACGTAAGGCGTCCCCTGCAGCATATGTAAACTGGTCGCCAGCAATTTAGCCGATTCCGCCCGGTACCTTTTTTCGTCACCAAACCGGCTGACAATGCGCGGCTGATCGTGATTACACCAGAACAAAGCGCCCCACGCACGGCTATAAAGCCCGCTCTGCCAGTAATTAAATAATCGTTTTAATTCAATAAAATCAAATGGTGCCAGTTTCCACTTTTCACCATTCGGATAATCCACTTTTAAATGATGGAAGTTAAAGACCATCGATAACTCTTTGCCATCGAGTGAGGCGTAACGCTGACAATGCTCAAGTGTGGTAGAAGACATTTCTCCGACCGTAACACTGCCGTATTTTTTAAATACCGCATCACTGATCTGCTCAAGATATTCATGAACTCTTGGCCCATCAGTATAAAAACGACGTCCGTCCCCGGTCTCGTCGTCACAAAAGTCCTGCTGCTTAGAGATAAGATTAATGACATCCAGCCTGAAACCGTCTACTCCACGCTCAGCCCAGTATGAAATTATGTTTTCAACTTCGCGGCGTACTTCAGGGTTTTCCCAGTTAAGATCTGCCTGTTCCGGCGCAAATAAATGCAGATAGTACTCATTGGTCTGTTCATCAAGCTTCCATGCCGGGCCGCCAAATTTTGACTGCCAGTTATTGGGAATACCCTTTTCTGAAGGCTGACGCCAGATATAGTAATCCCGATACGGGCTCTGTTTATTTCCCAGCGCATCTTTAAACCAGGGATGCTCGGTAGACGTATGGTTAACCACAATATCAAGAATAATGCGGATACCGCGCCGGTGTGCCTGAGAAACCAGCTCATCAAAATCAGCCAGGTTGCCGAAATCAGGATTCACATCGTAGTAGTCGCTGATATCATAACCATTGTCGATCATTGGCGAGGGATAGATAGGCGTGATCCAAATGGCATCAATCCCTACCCACTGTAAGTAATCCAGTTTAGAGATAATCCCTCTTATATCACCAACCCCTTTTGCTCCGCTGTCGCAAAAGCTCTTCGGATAAATCTGGTAAATCGTTGCTTTTTTCCACCATTCGCGGAAGTTGACATCGCAGTTCATAAAAATACCACTGACTAAATAGATAAGAAGGAGTGGTAAACACCACTCCTGTTAGAGTTTACGCTGTAACTTCTTTAAGCTGACTTTTGGTCTGAAAACGCTTATAAGCCACTACAGTAAGAAAAGCCGGGACAACAATCGCAACCATCATTGCAACCAGGTAGATGCTCCAGTACTGAGGCTGAATAGACAGGATGCCTGGTAGTCCGCCAACACCGATTCCGTTAGCCATTACACCGAAGGTGCCGCAAATACCCGCTGCAACAGCACTGCCGATCATGGCGCATAACATCGGGAACTTGTATTTCAGGTTGATACCATACATCGCAGGTTCAGTAACACCTAAATACGCCGAGATAGCGGCCGGAATAGAAATGTCACGTTCACTATGTTTTTTACTGATTAAAATAATACCGATGACGGAAGATGCCTGAGCAATATTCGATAACGCAATCAGTGGCCATATTGGCGTACCGCCCAGTTCCTGCATCAATTGCAAATCAACGGCGTTGGTCGTGTGATGAATCCCCGTAATCACCAATGGCGCATAGAGGAAGCCAAAGAACATCGCACCAATAACCGCAAAATCACCTGTCATAGCCGCTTTTGCCGCATAAGCCACTCCATTGCCCAGTTCGCGGCCGAACGGACCAATTAATGCGTGAGCCAGAATGACCGAGAGAATAATTGAAACAAACGGCACCACCACAAGATACAAATATGAAGGGACGATACGTTTAAGGTTGGTTTCTATAAACGCTAATACAACACCAGCCAGCATAGCCGGAATAACCTGCGCCTGATAGCCGACTTTTTCAATCACAAACCAGCCAAAATCCCAGACCTCAGGCAATTGTTTACCAATCAGATACGCATTCATCAGTTGCGGAGAAACCAGAGTAACCCCCAGAGTGATACCCAGTATCGGTGTACCACCCAGTTTTTTCACCGTGGACCAGCACACTCCGACCGGCAGGAAGAAGAATATCGCTTCACCAATCAGCCACAAAAATGAATGAACCGTCGCCCAGAACTGACTGATTTCTACCAGTGTTTTGCCATCAAACATCCGAATGTCACCGATGACATTCCGGAAACCAAGAATCAGACCATCAGTAATAATCGCGGGGAGCAGTGGTACGAAAATTTCGGCTAAATGAGAGATACCACGCTCAAGGATACTCATATTCTGACGGGCCGCTACCTTGGCTTCTTCTTTGGTGCTGGCCGCCACACCGGTCATCTCAACCAACAGCTTATAGGCGCTGTCTACATCAGTACCGATAACAACCTGGAACTGACCTGCATTAGTAAAGCAACCTTTCACCATCGGCAGAGTTTCAATCTGCTTCGGCTGGGCTGCTTCAGGATCGTTTAAAACAAAGCGGAGACGCGTCAGACAGTGACTGACACTGGCTATATTGCTCTCACCGCCCACCATTTCTATGAGTCGGGCAACATCTTGTCGGGAAATTGAGTTTTTCATTTTATCCTCTTTTATGCTTCACGAGTGGGAATGTTCCCACTAACGAGTACAATCATGCCCAGGATATTTCAGACAAAAGTGGGAACATTCCCATCGCGTGAAGATGATCACATAAAATTAATATTGACTCTGGGAGATATTGCGGATGAATTAACGACGGTTACACAATAGGGGTTTGTGTCAGACGGGTAATAGCAGCATCGTTTTCAATATGATCAATCAACATTTCAGCCGCTTTGTTACCGGCAGCATAATAGCCGGGATCAATACTGAAGACATTCGGGAACAGGAAACTCAGCATATCGCTGCCACCAACACCGGTAACCTGAATATCTTCACGTCCCAGCTCCTGCAAGCGCTTGACCACACCAATAGCCAATGTGTCACTGGCACACACGATTGCCTGTGTATCAGGGTGAACCACCTCATCAACAAGATCATAAGCACTCTCCCGGCTTAGCTTACCGAGAGCATAACAGGGTTCGATATGATTTATTTCACATGATGTGAGATAAGCTTCCAGTCGGCGTTTACCGGTCGTTTCATCACTCAGATCAACCCCGATGTAACTGATCTGATCAATATCCTGATTGATCAGATAGGTGATGCACGAGTCGATAACCGCCCGGTTGTCATAATTGATGGAAGAGCCGTAGTCGCTCTCCATTGCAATCGCAACGCAGCGATTTTCCCAGGGACTCAGGTGCCGCCCCTCAAAATCACTGAATCCGAATACAATCACGCCATCAACCTGGCGCCGCTGCAATACATTCAGATGTTCAAGCGTCTTGTCGCTGTCAAACTGGCTTTCCATAATAACTACATCATAGCCATTGCTGTATAAGCTCTGCAAAATACCGCTAACCGCCTGATTTTCAGATGAGGAATCAAGACGGGAGATTATGACACCGATGACCTTCTGGCTGCCGCCACGCATAGACTGGGCAGATTTAGACGGAACATAACCAAACTGCTCCATAACCTGTTCAACCCGTTTACGAGTTTCCGGCTTAACCTTAGGATCATTGGTTAATACCCGGGAAACCGTGGACTTACCGACACCGGATAACTTAGCAATATCTAATATGGTTAATCGTTTGCTCATGTCTGACTAATGATTTTTTGTTATTATTTTTTCAGATATTCAGGAACCCGGGCAATACTATCCAGAACCGCATCCGCTAGGGCTTCACCCTGTTCTGTCACCGGTTTTCCTGTACGGACCAAAATTTTGGTTCCGACTCCGGCTGCCTGAGCGGCCATCAGATCTTCAGCCTTATCGCCGACCATAACGGATTTTGCCATGTCGATTTTCAGAAAATCCCGCGCAGAAATAAACATCCCGGGTTGCGGCTTACGGCAGTCACAATCTTGCTTATACTCTCCGACTCCGGCATCAGGATGGTGCGGACAGTAGTAGATACCATCAAATTCAACGCCATTGTCGACGAAGTTCCAGTCCATCCATTGAGTGAGACTTAAAAACCGCTCTTCAGTGAACTTACCGCGCGCGATGCCGGACTGATTGGTAACTAATACCAATAAATATCCCATTTGTTTTAACTGACGGGTCGCCTCAAATACGCCCTCGATAAATTCAAAATCATGCTCATCATGGACATAGCCATGATCAACGTTGATTACACCATCGCGATCTAAAAATACGGCGGGTTTCACTGGTTGATAGCTCTCTGATTGCCTGTTTGATGGAATTATTACATGCTTTATTTCTTTCATCACTATCTAATTACAAAAGGTTACTGATGATTTAACGCTTTAGCCGTCTAGACGTGTATAATTCTATTGACTCAAAAACCAATTATCAATAGCATCATCTGCAATCCGGTACAAATAACAGAATATTTAACTAAGCCATACCTAATGTATCTGACGTCATCGCCTCTGGTACAAAGCTAACATCCCTGCATAGGTTTTAAATGATTAAACTAGAACAAGTAAACAAGGTGTTTTACAGCGGTAATAAGGAAATAATTGCCCTTAAAAACATTAACTTAACTATTCCACAAGGAACCATTTTTGGTGTTATCGGCTCGTCGGGAGCGGGGAAAAGTACGCTGATCCGTTGTGTGAATATGCTTGAAGCGCCGACTCACGGCTCGGTTATCGTCGGAGGGGTGGATCTCACTCAACTGAATAAAGCACAGCTGACTAAAGCCAGGCAAAATATTGGTATGATCTTTCAGCATTTTAACCTGCTCGCTTCGAGAACCGTATTTGATAA
>JBNKRC010000164.1:0-5350 GCA_050296215.1 Vibrio sp.
AAGCAGTATTTCCTTTTTCCTCGAATGATACTCCCTCGACTTTGTTATGCATCAACCCACTCACGTATCTATTATACATAACGACACATTACCACTATATAATAACAAGTGCATATATTTATTCACTTTAGCCTGTTCCCCGTAATGTACTTACAGTTTGATTAAAATACAGTTATTCACAGAACTCCAAGTTAAATGAGTGTTGTAGACGTATCTCAACTACCCACTAATACAAACATGTAACGATCTTCTGACCTCCAGCCTGGCTGGAGGTTTTTTCAGTTAATAACGTCTATTGATCACCGTAAACCTGACTGATGGTTCTGACCTTCTCTGCTGGAGGTGGCGCATACCCGCCCTGACGAGTGGTTTTCGCTTTCAGTCTCACCAGGCTCTCACATAACGAAATGGCACAAGTCACGCCGTCCAGTACCGGCATTGAAAACTGTTCAGACAATTTATCTGCCAGATCCACCATGCCTGCACATCCCAGAACAATCGCTTCGGCTCTGTCCTCTGCAACCGCCTTTTCAATTTCCTGTGCAATTTTACCCATGGCACCGGAGCCTTCGTTTTCAAGCTCCAGAACCGGAATTTCAGACGAACGTACCCGGATGCATTGTCTTTCCATACCGTAGCGCACCAAATTGTGCTCCAGCGCCGGAACCGATCGCGCAAGAGTTGTCACCACACTAAATTTATTAGATAGCATAGAGGCAACGCGGTAACCAGCCTCACCGATACCGATCACCGGCTTATCCGTCACACAACGCGCGGCATCCAGACCGGTGTCATCGAAACAGGCTATCACCACCGCATCAAAATCTTTTTCCGCCTGAATGGCTGCCAGCATTCCCGGAACGGCCATCGCTTCATCGTAATACCCTTCTATCGATACCGGACCATGCTTCGAGGTCACCGCAACAATTTCGGTTCCCTCAGAAGCTATTTGCCGGGCCGCTACACACGCTTTTTCAGTCATGCTGGCCGTGGTGTTCGGGTTTACAACTAGTATTCGCATAATTAAATATCTCCGCCCAGATAGGCTTCTTTAATTCGTTTATCGTCCATAAGATCTTTGGAGGCACCCTCCAACACAATAGAACCGGTTGATAATGCATAAGTGCGATTCGATATCGACATCGCCATACGACTGTTCTGCTCAACCAGCAAAACACTTACTTTCTGATCTCTTGATATTGCCACAATCGAACGGGCAATTTCCTGAACCAGCTTCGGCGCAATACCCAGACTGGGCTCGTCCAGTAGCAGAACTTTCGGGTTTGCCATCAGTGCACGGCCAATCACCATCATCTGCTGTTCGCCGCCGGACAACGTACCCGCCTGTTGAGAATAGCGCTCTCTGAGGCGGGGAAAGCGCTCCAGAACACTGTCAAGTGTGTCGGCAATACCGGCTTTATCGGTACGTGAGAACGCCCCCATCAGCAAATTGTCTTTAATCGACATATAAGGGAAAACCCGGCGGCCCTCCGGCACCATCGCGATTCCCCGACCCACAATCTCGCTGGCCGGGGTGCCATCCAGACGTTCACCCTGATAGTAAATCTCACCCGATTTAATTTTCGATAATCCGGTAATCGCTCTCAGGATAGATGACTTACCCGCGCCGTTTGCACCGATCAGAGCGACCGTCTCCCCTTCGTTAAGGTCGATTGAGACCCCTTTCAGGGCGTAAACATGATCGTAATAAAGCTCAACATTCTCGAGTTTCAGTATTTCTTTCATCACTTAAATCCCCACGGCTGCATCTTCGGAACCCAGGTAGGCTTCGATGACTTTCGGGTTGTTCTGGATTTCTTGCGGCGTACCTTCGGCAATTTTTTCACCAAAATTCAGCACAACGATCCGATTCGAAATTTTCATTACCGCCGGTATGTCATGCTCAACCAATAATACCGTGACACCACGTTCGTCTCTCAGACGCTGGACCAGCATCACCAAACGCATGGTTTCATCATGGTTAAGTCCGGCGAAAGGTTCGTCCAGTAAGATTATCGACGGGTTGGTCGCCAGACCGATCGCCATGCCAAGAACCCGTAAATGTCCCTGAGGAAGATTCGATGCCAGCTCGTTGGCAATAGCGCCTAAACCAAGTAATTTGATAATTTTATCGGCTGATTCGCCGAATTTTGCTTCATCGGCTTTTGCCGCACGGGTTCCGAGAAAGAAGCCAAGTAACGAGGCTTTCGACTGCAGGTGATGAGCAACAATGATGTTTTCTCTTACCGTCATCGATTTAAAAATCGTGGTTTCCTGGAAGGTTCTCACCACTCCGCGACGCGCTACCGTGTGCGGAGCCAGGTTACTGATCCTGTCGCCGCGGAACAATACCATACCGCTGGAGGTTTTTAAGAAAGAAGAAATCAGTTTAAACAACGTGGACTTTCCGGCACCGTTCGGGCCGATGATAGACAGAATCTCGCCTTTTTTGACCAGAAAACTCACATCATTTACCGCAGTTAACCCGCCAAAACGCTTGGTCACATTGCGAACTTCAAGTATTGGTTTCATTAGCGTTTCCCCTTCCTTTCAAGCAGGCTCAGCACGCCGTTCGGCAAGAACAACATCAGAATAATCAATAAGCTTGAGTAAACAAGCATTTGATATTTACCAATCGAAAATAGCAGATCCCAGCCAAAGTAAAGCATCAGTGTGCCCAGCATCGGACCGAACACATAACCCAAACCACCCAGGAAGCAGTTGAGCATGAAGTTGATACTGTCAGCCACCTGGAATGATGACGGATAGACCGATTGCGTGATTGCCACAAAGCTCGCCCCGGCAATACCACCGAAGAAAGATGAAATGGCATAGGTCAGAACACGTAAATAAGTGGTATTCACCCCAATCGATGAGGCTAACTCTTCGTTTTGCTGCAGTGAACGGCACAAGTGACCGAGCCGCGAGTTAACAATTCGCCATAAAACGGCATAGACGACGATCATCATCGTGACAGCCATTGAGTAGAAAGCAACTTTAGGATTCTCAAGCGTACTGAAATCCGGAATCAGGGTAATGCCAAAGATTTCCAGTGAGCCGGGTAACGGCAGAGACGTAATCCCTTTTGCTCCGTGAGTAATCGGTAATGCCAGCGCCGTCAGACGCATCACTTCGGTCAGGATGAGTGTTACCATCGCGAAATAAACACCACGTAAGCGAAGTATCGGCAGGCCGATTACCACAGATAATGCCGCACAAAAGATACCGGCTAGCGGTAACGTCGACCAGAAACTGAAGCCATACTGGGTAATTAAAATCGCAGAGACATACCCGCCTGCCAGCGAAAAAGCACCCTGACCGATGTTAATCCGGCCAATATAGAACGTCAGCCATACCCCGGCGGAGGAAATAGCAAGTAACGCCACTGAGGTCAATGTATAGTAGAAATCGGTGCGTCCGGTCATGATAATGAACATCGGCACAAGTAAGTAGACTGCGACGATAAACACCGCTACACGACTTAATATTGTTTTACTCATAATATTAACCCCAAGGTTTGCCCATCAGACCATGTGGTCTGAACGCAAGGAAGATCATCAAGGAAGCGAATATCGCCAGATAAGTAATATCACCATACTGAGACAATACTGACAGACCGACACTTTCCATCATTCCCAGAATAAAGCCACCGACAATCGCTCCCGGGATAACCCCTGCGCCACCGATCATAATCATAATGAAGGCTTTAGTTGAGGTTGGACCGCCCATGCCTAAGTTGATACCGGTAATGGTCACCAGCAGACCACCAACAATACCCGCTAACATTGCACCTAAGGCAAAACCAATCATCTGATAACGGTCAACATCAACACCCATCAATGTTGCAGCCACCTTATCCTGAGCCAGAGCACGCATCGCACGGCCAGCCTTGGAGTAATGCATAATCAGCATAAACGTAACGATCATCGCCATGGCAATCGCACCAATTACGATACGGTCATATGGCATAATGATTTTGAAATCCCAGTTAAAGACGCCATCAATGATCTTCGGTACACCGCGCTGCTTTTCACCAAAGACAAGCAGGATAACGGCATCGAGGAAGAACCCGATTCCCGCGGCAAGTAACATCGTACTTTCTTCACGTTTTGACTTCTTAATCACCGGCCGGAATAAGAATTTTTCGATCAAAGCACCAATGATCGCCAAAGTGACACCGGACAAAATCAACGCAATGAAAAAAGGAATATTAAATTGTGACACGACGGTATAGGTGATAAAGCCACCCAAGACATACATCTGACCATGTGCAAAGTTCATCACATTCATCAGTGAGAAAATCAGTGTCAGCCCCAGGGCAATCAGCGCATACTGTGCGCCGAGATAAAGCCCGTTAACAACAATCTGTTCCATAAGTAATCCTGTATGAAATACAGTGGCACTTATTCAAGTGCCACATTTGTTTCGTAACCCAGACTATCGTTAGTCTACCTGAGCGATAAACAGGGTCTTGAACTCGCCGTCCTGATAAGTGTTTACCACTAACGGAACAGAAAGCTGGCGCTTCTGACCGAAGGATGTTTTACCGACATATTTAAGTTTTGCATCACCAATCATGTATGGGTTTGGTGCTTCAAACGTATCCATTGTCTGCTGGAACTGTTTAACATCACTGATTGCTTCAGGGTTGGCTTTCAGAGTGTCGATGATGTACTCAAGTGCATACACTTTAGTGTTAGATTCGTCGTTATATTCGCCGTATTTTGCAGTGTAACGTTTCACGAATTCACGCATGGTGTCAGAAGCCACTTCAGGCGTTGATGCACCACCAACTGAGATAAAGCCGTTAGCTAAATCGCCTGCACCTTCTTTAAGTACGTTTGCGTCCTGTGCGGTTTCAGTTGAAATGATGCCGGTATAACCCAGTTCGCGGGCAGAACGAATCAGCTGAGGTGCGTTCGCCGGTGATACGCCGGAAAGAACCAGCAAATCAGGACGGGTTTTGATAACCGGAAGCAGAACCGGAGTAAAGTCAGTCGTATCAACCTGATAAGTCACGTTGCTTGAAACCACTTTCAGACCCAGCGCTTTTGCAGCTTCAACACCACCGTCACGCTGACTTAATGGATCCGACTCATTGGCTGCAACAAACGCCACATTCTTAATGCCTTTATTATCCATCAGGTATTTATAAATAGCCGGTCCGGACTGATAGTTCGCGACCATACCCAATACGGCATTTGACGCAGGAGCGGTATATAAAGATTTTGGAAATGCATATGGGAAATACATGATGCCTTTTTGCTCAGCAACCGGACGTACCGCAGCGGCACCATCATCGACGTTCGGACCGACCACATAGTGAATGCCTTCCTGTGCCATCTTTTCC
>JBNKRC010000165.1:0-5327 GCA_050296215.1 Vibrio sp.
CAGAAATTCAAACAAGGTTGTATCGTCGTAAACAGGGACACCCCATTCCTTATCGTGGTATTCCCGCTCAAGCAAACTTCTTGTCGCCCAGTCACAAATCTTAATATCTGAATTCATACCTTCTCCGTACTTACAGCTCTTTGAATGCTTTATTCACTTTGTAAGCATCAGAAGTCACATAGGCTTCAATATGACGTACCTTATGCTCCAGATTATCAAAATCCCGCTGTAAATTATTCACCATCTGCGAAGGCGATTCCCCTTGCTGCCAGTTTCGGCTCTTCAGTTTATGTGCGGATTGCTGCTGCCGTTGCTGATCATATTCCGGCGGCTGCTTCTCCAGCATCAGGCTGAGCGCCAGATAGGCCAGAACCATCAGCGCTCCGCCCCCTAACAGCGCAATGGAAATCACAATAATCCGGACCAGCCAAATCTCTACATCGAAATAATTGGCAATACCGGCGCACACACCGGTCAGCTTGCCGTTAACCGGATCGCGATAGAGTTGCCTTTTATTCATAATGGCTTCTCCAGTCAGATGATTCGGCATCCAGTATCTTTTCCAATGTTGCAACACGATGCTGCAAACGTTCCGCTTTTTGCGCCAATTCGTTTAACGTCTGCAACTCTTCGTCACTTAAACCATCGGAAGCTTTACGCGAGCTACGATAATGAAGTGCCAACCACAGGGGCGCAACCACCAGCATAAATATGATCAGTGGTACAGTGAACATGGCTCCAATCATTTTATTATCCTTTTATTATTGGTCTTGTTGTTTCATTTGCTCTTTCATACGCTCAAGTTCCTGTTCAATTTCATCCTGAGCCTTGAGCTCAGCAAACTGTTGCTCAAGCGATTTGCTGCCGGACGACTGCGCATAAAGATCCGCTTCCGCTTCCAGCTCGTCAATTTTGCGGGTGAACTGTTCAAATTTCGCCATTGCCGCTTCAGATTTGCCATTATGCAGCTGTTTCTGGATATCACGGCGATCGCCTGCCGCCTGACTACGAATAGCAAGCGCCTGCTGTTTGGCTCTGGTTTCAACGATTTTTGCTTCAAGTTTAGCAATTTCATCGGTCAGCTTTTCAATGGTTTCATCAACCAGAATAAGTTCGTTTTTTAAACCTTTTATATTTCCTTCAAGTTTCTGTTTTTCAACCAACGCAGCCCGGGCAAGATCTTCGCGCTGTTTGACCAATGCCAGGCTCGCTTTTTCGGCCCAGTCATGAATCTGATGCTCTAGGGTATCGATCTTACGGACCAGCTCTTTTTTATCCGCCATCGCTTTCGCAGAGTTGCTGCGAACCTCGACTAACGTATCTTCCATTTCCTGAATAATGAGGCGAATCATTTTTTCCGGATCTTCCGCTTTATCCAGTAACGCGCTGATGTTTGAATTCACAATATCAGCAAAACGAGAAAAAATGCCCATGGTAACCTCCTAAAATAAACCTGAATGTCATTTCACAATATAAAGATTACAAAGAACATGCCAGAAATTTATATATTACCATTCAAGTAGTTACGTTAATTTATGGTAATTTTGATTATTGAGGTTTGCAAATTTCACCAATTATTGGTTTATTTAACTAAGATGCGTAAATAAGGAACGGGTATGAACATTCAACTGATCGGCGAATCCGCAAAATTCCTGTCATTATTGGATAAAGTGTCACGTTTGGCCCCGATCGAACGTCCTGTTCTAATTATCGGTGAACGGGGTACCGGCAAAGAACTGGTTGCACAACGCCTGCATTACCTGTCTAAACGCTGGGATCAGCCTCTAGTAACATTAAACTGTGCCTCCTTTTCAGAAGGGCTGGTCGACTCCGAACTTTTTGGTCACGAGTCCGGCTCCTTCACTGGCGCTAAAGGACGCCATATAGGTCGCTTTGAACGGGCAGAAAATGGCACCCTGTTTCTCGATGAGCTGGGAACGGCACCACTGACCGTTCAGGAGAAATTATTAAGGGTTATTGAATACGGACAATACGAACGCATTGGCGGTAACAAAGTTCTTAACGCCAATGTCCGGGTGATCGCGGCAACCAATGCCGATCTGCAAAGCCTTGCCCAGCAAGGCCGGTTCCGTCACGATTTGCTGGACAGGCTGGCATTCGATGTTCTCCATCTCCCTCCGCTAAGGGAACGACAGGATGATATTCTGCCACTGGCAACTCACTTTGCGATTAAGATGTGCCGCGAATTATCGCTGACTCATTTCTCTGGTTTCAGCGACCATGTTAAACAACAGCTGACCGACTACCACTGGCCCGGCAACATCCGGGAGCTAAAAAATGCCGTAGAGCGGACCGTCTATCAACAGCATGATTCCCGCAAACCTATTATGAATCTGCAGATTAATCCGTTTATTCCGGCCTGGCAGTCACAATCGCAAGCCGAATCCGCAGCACATGAAACATCGTACTGCTATAACAAAGTTGCAAAAGAGGCACATCCTGAGAGCACGTTCCCGATCGATTTTAAAGCCTATTGCCAGCAGAATGAAAAATCGATGATTGAACAGGCGTTAACCGAAGCCAAATACCATCAGAAGCAAGCTGCTGATTTATTGGGATTAACCTATCATCAGCTGCGTGGACTTATGCGCAAGTACGCTATTTCCAATAAATTTGACACAGAGACATAGTGAGCCAAGGTTTTTCGTTGGTTCGTCTGGGTAAAAATGATAGATTACCCTAACCTTTGAGGCAATGTGATAACCGGATGCCTCACTTATCCTCCTTAAATACATATGCAAACATACTTAAATATCACAGTAGCCATCGTTGTTGGATTATTCCTGGCCGGCTGTGACAAAAATGAAATTGATCATAGCAGAATCAGAGAAACCGGCTTTGTCTATTGCGGACAGGGCTCCCCTACTACGTTCAATCCACAACTGGTAGACAGTGGTGTCACGGTAGAAGCACTGGCACCACAAATTTTCGACACTTTGCTGACTCTGGATAATGAACAGCACCTACCTCAGCCACGCATCGCAAAATCCTGGACCGTGAGCCCGGATGGACTGACCTACCGGTTTGAATTAGAGAAAAACATACAGTTTCAGACCACACCCTGGTTCACGCCCGGCCGGACACTAAATGCACGGGATGTGCTATTTACCTTCAACCGCATTCTGGATGCTCAGCATCTCTACCACAACGTCGGTAATAGTTCTTATCCCTGGTTTAGCGGTAATGGCTTTAACCAGCTGGTTAAAGATATACGAGCCATCGACGACTACACGGTGGAATTTACCCTTTCCCGTCGGGATAACTCATTTTTATCCATTTTATCAACGCCCTATAGCTCAATCCAATCTTCGGAATATGCGGACTTCCTGATAAAAGAAGATCAGAAAAACCAATTTGACATTCGTCCTGTCGGCTCAGGGCCATTCTATGTTGATGAATTCAAGCCGGGTGATTTTATCCGTTTAATTCGCCACGAAAACTACTGGAAAGAACCGGCCAGAATGAAACAGATTGTCTTTGATATCGCCCAGCGTGGTACCGGTACTCTGGCAAAATTACTTCTGAATGAATGTGATGTTCTCAACTCACCACTTTCAAGTCAGATTCCGATCATCGAAAAACAATCCCATATCACGCTTAGAAGCACTCCGGCAATGAACACCGCCTATATCGCGGTGAACACCACAAGTCCGGCAATGAGCGATCCCCGGGTAAGGCGTGCTATTTCATTTGCCATTGACCGACAGAAAATTATTGATTCTGTCTATTACGGGCGCGGAGCGGTTGCCTATAATCTGTTACCGCCCGTGTCATGGGCCTACTTAAAAAATACCTCGCAGGTCCGTTACGACAAACAATATGCCCTGGGTCTGTTACGCGAAACCGGTTATCAACACGGACTGGAACTCACAATGTCGGTGCCGGCTAAATCAACTGCCTATAACCCAAGCCCACGCAAAACCGCTGAACTCATTCAGAGTTATCTGGATGAAATCGGTGTTAAACTTCACCTGATCACTGAGGGTCAGCAATACGGCCGCCATCCCTTAAAACGTAAAATCGATCTTTATCTGACAGGCATTACCGGCCAGTCCTCCGATCCTGACCGTTTCTTACGTCCGGTGCTTTCATGTCAGGCTAACAATGAAGGGATCAATATCACCCACTGGTGTAATGAGTATTTTGACAGTATGCTTGATCTGGCGTTAGTTACCGATCAGCCACGTTTTCGGGCCAACCTGTATAAACAGATACAAACGCTTATTAATCAGGAGGTTCCCGTTATCCCAATCGCACATGGCATGCAATTCAAAGCTTACAATAACACGTTAACCGGCTTATCGATCAGTCCGTTTCACGTACAACCCTTCAACCGGGTTGAGAGGTTGAAATAATGTTTGTATACACGTTTCGCAGACTCTATCTGTTTATTATTACGCTGCTTATCCTGACTCTGGTGGGATTCAGTATCCTACGGCTTGACCCAGCGTCTTACTGGAACACGCTTGATTTCTGGCAAGGCTGGGGACTTTACGTCAACCGTTTATCACAGCTTGATTTTGGATTAACCGGTAACGGAACCCCGATAATTAACGAGTTGGAGATTGTTTTTCCGGCAACACTGGAATTGTGCCTAATTGCATTTGTGATCTCTTTGTCTCTTGGTATTCCTTTAGGCACACTGGCCGGAATGAAACAGGGCAAATGGAGCGAAAAAGTCATCTCATTTGTGGCAATGTGTGGGTATTCTGCACCAGTATTCTGGGTCGCGCTCTCCTTAATATTTATGTTCTCCATTAACCATGAATGGTTCCCCGTTTCAGGCCGCTATGATTTGCTGTATAAACTCGACCATGTTACCGGTTTTGCTATGATCGATGCCAGCCTGTCTCAGGCCCCCTACCGGACCGAGCTGATGCAGAGCGTCATTGAGCATCTGATCCTGCCTTGTCTGGTATTAGCTCTTCCGCCGACAACTCAGGTTATCCGCATTATGAAAGCCGCCGTGGCCGATGTAATGAATCAAAACTACATTCGCGTCGCCAGAATTCGAGGCTTATCGCAATACAAAATCGTAACCGAGCACGTGTTGAGAAACGCCATCCCATCCATGATATCGAAATTCGGTGTACAGCTATCAACCATGCTGACATTCGCTATTATTACCGAGTCAATATTTAACTGGCCCGGCGTAGGCCGCTGGTTGCTCGATGCACTGGCCGTCCGGGATTATGTTGCCATACAGGCCGGAGTCATCGCCGTTGCATCGCTGGTTTTAACCACCAACATTTTGTCAGATCTCATCGGAGCAATGATTAACCCACTAGTCAGGAAAGCTTGGTATG
>JBNKRC010000166.1:0-5303 GCA_050296215.1 Vibrio sp.
AAAGTGCATTTTATGCTGCTACCAAGCCAAATATCCGCCAAAAAACAATAGCCCCGGATATGACAAACGGGGCTATGTTCAAATTAGACAACCATTAACGCTTAGCTGCGCTGAATTGCATCATTTGCCTGTTTAAGCAGATTCTGACTCTCCGACATAAATTGCTGCGAATAATCACCGAACCATTCACTGACTTTGTTAAAACTGCTGACAAATGCCTGTTTATCATGGCTCTCAATCATCTGTAATGCCTGCGTAAAACGCTGATGAAAACGTTTAATCATTTCGACATTCTCTTCCGAAGAAAGAATAATGTCGCCATACAGATTTGGATCCTGCCCGAACAAACGGCCAACCATCGCCAGTTCCAGACGGTAAATTGGTGAGCTGAGCTTAAGCAAAGTAGCTAGCTGAGGATTTTCCTGCGATAAGTGGAAGCCATACACAAAAGAGGTAAAGTGACGTAATGCCTGAATAAGCGTCATACCGTGATCATGATCTTCCGCGTTAATCTGGCACAGTGACGCTCCCCAGATAGAAAACTGCTTCAACAACCACTGATAATGTTCTTCCCCCCGGCCATCGCAGTAAACAATGACCTGCTTGGCAAGACTCGGAACATCCGGGCCAAACATCGGGTGCAAACCTACAACAGGTCCCTTGTGGGTATCCATCATCGCTTTTAGCGGCTTATTCTTGATCGAAGTTAAATCACATAAGATGCAATCTTCCGGTAAATTGTGTAGTTTCTCGATTACACTAACCGTCCGGTTAATTGGCACAGACACCACTACCATTCCGGCATCTTTAAACAGTTCGTCCGCTTTATCCCAGTCCTGGCTACCCAGAATACGAACTTCGTAGCCGGACAAAGTAAACATTCGGGCAAATAACCGGCCCAGTTGCCCTTTTCCGCCAATGATGACGATCGGACGCAATTCAGGATTCAGACATTTAAATCCCGCATCTTTTTCGCTGGTGTAGGATTCACGCATCGTACGGCGCAAAATATCTTCAATCAGCTGAGGCGGAACGCCCTGACGTTCCGCCTCTTCTCGGCGTGAAGCGAGCATGGCTGCCTCACGGTCAGGAGCATAGATCGGTAACCCATGCTTGCTTTTCACTTCCCCGACTTTCTCAACCAGTGACAAACGGCGAGCCAGCAGTTCAACCATTTGTTTATCGACTTCGTCAATTTGATCACGTAACTCGTTGAGTTCAACAGCCATCTAATCAGACCTCTTCTCTTACCCTTTCAGGCGATTTTCTAAAAATGGAACCAATTCTTTATGAGCACGACGAAGCAATTCTTCTGTCGTATCCCAGTCGATACACGCATCCGTAATCGATACACCGTAGGCCATTTCAGAAACAGGCATGTCAGAAGGATGGTTGCCGGCATTAATGTGGCTTTCAATCATCAGGCCGATGATTGATTTATTGCCTTCACGAATCTGATGAATCACGTCTTCTGCCACTAATGGCTGACGACGGTAATCTTTACGGGAGTTAGCGTGGCTACAGTCTACCATAAGCGACGCATCCAGGTTCGATTTCGCCATTTCTTCTTCACATTCTTTTACAGAAACTGAATCATAGTTAGTCTGTTTACCACCACGAAGAATCACGTGACCGTTAGGGTTACCTTGCGTAGTCAGCAGTGAGACCTGACCTTCACCGTTAATCCCCATAAAGCGGTGGCTTGAAGACGCTGCCTGCATCGCATTAATCGCGGTAGACAGACTGCCATCAGTACCGTTTTTAAACCCGATTGGCATTGACAGGCCACTTGCCATTTCACGGTGAGTCTGCGATTCAGTGGTACGGGCACCAATTGCCGCCCAACTGAAAGTATCGGCAAGATACTGCGGGCTGATTGGATCCAGAGCTTCTGTAGCTAATGGAATTTCCATTTCGGCCAATTCAACCAGTAACTGACGTCCAAGGTGTAAACCGTGCTCAATATCGAATGAGCCATCCAGATGAGGGTCGTTGATTAAACCTTTCCAGCCAACGGTAGTACGAGGTTTTTCAAAGTACACACGCATAACAAGGTATAGCTGATCGCTGACTTCTTCCGCTAACGCTTTAAAACGAAGAGCATAATCTTTTGCCGCTTCAAGATCATGAATAGAACAAGGACCACATACCACCAGCATGCGGTGATCACGTTTGTGAATAATATCTGAAATCGTCTGACGGGATTGCTTGATAAACTCGTGAGCTTTTTCACTCAGCGGCAGTTTCGCTTTCAGTTGCTCCGGAGTAATTAAAACCTGTTCATCAACAATATTGATATCGTTCAGTTCGCTTTTAGCCATCTTTAAACACCTTGTACAAAATTTTTTACATTAAGCCATTTTAATACAGCTCATTCGTTGGAGACAACCTTATCAACTCCATAATACAATGCAAGTGTAAATTTATAAAAACATTTAATGTATAAATATATTTACACTTGGCTTTTTTCATTTTTTTAGAAATTAATCCGGTTTATTTTCATTTAGTTGCATAGAATGGTGGCAAACCATTTCAATATACCACCTCATGGACCTGATACTTTCTCTGCTGCAACAAATGTGTGTTTACTTAGTATTAGCCTATTTACTGAGTAAAACACCTCTGGTGCTGCCGCTGCTCAACATCTCTTCCCGTTTAGATCACAAGCTTGCCACTTATGTCCTGTTCTCCCTGTTTTGTATCATGGGGACCTATTTCGGATTGCAGATCGATGATGCCATTGCCAATACCAGAGCAATCGGTGCCGTGATGGGCGGACTGTTCGGCGGGCCGGTCGTCGGGTTTGCCGTGGGACTAACAGGAGGTCTGCACCGATACTCGCTGGGAGGCTTTACTGATGTCGCCTGTGCCATATCCACCACCGCCGAAGGATTGGTCGGTGGTTTGCTCCATAGCTACCTCATCAAGACTCATAATAAAGAGCGGTTATTCAACCCGGCAATCGTCTTTGCAGTCACTCTGGTTGCCGAATTACTGCAAATGGCTATCATTCTTATGGTTGCCGAGCCTTTTGATAAAGCTTTCAGTCTGGTATCAACCATTGTCGCCCCTATGCTTGTCGCCAACTCAGTCGGTGCCGCGCTGTTTATGAGTATACTGCAAGACAAAAAAACCATATTTGAACAGTATTCCGCCTCGTTTTCTCGCCGGGCTCTGCGTATTGCCGAACGTTCAGTCGGACTGCTTTCAGATGATTTCGGTCCGGACAATGCGGAAAAAGTCGCCCGAATTGTGTATGAAGAAACGAGTGTAGGGGCTGTGTCGATCACCGACAGGGAAAAAATTCTTGCTTTCATCGGGGTAGGTGACGATCATCATAAGCCCAACACCCCAATTTCTTCACCGAGTACCAAGAAGGCCATTGAGGACAACACCATTATTTATCTTGATGGTGTCGATCATCCTTATCAGTGCTCTATCAACCCTGGCTGCAAACTGGGATCGGCACTGATCATTCCATTACGCGCCGGAGACCGTGTCGTCGGAACCATCAAACTGTATGAACGGAAGCGAAAGCTGTTTTCATCGATCAACATGTCCATGGCACAAGGAATTGCCCAGTTACTTTCGAGCCAGATCCTTTATGGAGAATATCGGCAGAAACAAAACCTGCTTTCAACCGCAGAGCGCAAACTTCTTCAGGCACAGATTAACCCGCATTTCTTATTTAATGCCTTAAATACCATCAGCGCCATTACCCGCAAAGATCCGGAAAAAGCACGCGGATTAATTCAGCATCTTTCCCGCTTTTTCCGCAGCAACCTCAAACAGAATATTGAAAATGTCACGCTGGAGGAGGAACTGGAGCACGTTAATGCCTACCTGAAAATAGAACAGGCCCGTTTCAGTGACCGGCTGACGACAGAGATACAGATTGATCCCTCTTTACTCTCTTACCAGCTACCCAGTTTCACGTTACAGCCTTTGGTAGAAAATGCGATCAAGCACGGGATATCTCATTTACTCAGTGACGGTCGGCTGAAAATTTACAGTCAATATTCTCCCAATGGTCAACTGATTGTTGTGGAAGATAATGCCGGACTCTATACCTCTCCGGATAACGGACATGATGGTCTGGGTATGAATATTGTCAATAAACGCTTAACCAATTTATTTGGTGAACAATCACAGCTGAAAATCGATGTCATCCCTGACCAGTCAACCAAAATGATGTTTATCTTGCCTGAAGGAAATCATCATAAACTGAATAAGGAAATCCAATGCTAAGCGCCGTAGTGATTGATGATGAAATGCTGGCCCGGGAAGAGCTGATTGCTCAGTTAGAAGGGAGTTCCGATATTGACGTTATTGCTCAGGCAAATAATGCCATCGAGGGATTAAAAGCGATTCATCGCCTGAAACCGGACATTGTGTTTCTGGATATTCAGATGCCACAGATTACCGGCATGGAACTGCTCGGAATGCTGGATCCCGACAATCTGCCCTATATCGTCTTTGTCACAGCCTATGATCAATATGCAATTCAGGCATTTGAAGAGAATGCCTTTGATTATCTGCTCAAGCCCATCGACCAGACTCGTTTAGAAAAAACGATTCAACGCATTGTCCGTCTTGAAAAGCGGGAGCAGGATCTTTCCGGACTGGCACCGGTACAACTCGCTCAGATCCCGTGTATCGGTTTAAACCGAATATTAGTCATTGCAACGGAAGATGTGGAATCGGTATGCAGCGACATCACCGGTGTTCAGATCCAGACCAGACAGCAAAAGGCTACCAGCCAGCTTACCCTGAAACAGTTAGAAGAAAAAACGCCGCTGCTTCGTTGTCATCGCCAGTATCTGGTTAACCCGAAGGCAATCAAAGAGATCAAACTGCTGGAGAACGGCTTAGCCGAGGTGATTACCCGCGGAGATCAGTCCGTTCCGGTCAGTCGTCGCTATTTAAAACTTCTGAAAGAAGCATTAGGTATCATCTAGCACGAACCCATTTCCCGGCTCGGCCTGACTACTCCGCTAAAGGCTTTAACGCTTCGTGAGCCAGCTTCCACTGCTGGCTTAGCTTAAGATCAGCCAGCGAGAAGCGGCTGCTTTTTAACATCCCTGCCGCAGCCGGTACGTCCATAATGGGCAGGTTATCGATTACCTCTATCGCTTTGTCCGGCGCATTACAGACCAGAATCATGTCACAGCCGGCAACTAATGCCTGGAGTGCTCGCTCTACCACACCGCCCATTACCGAAGCGCCTTCCATGCTGAGATCGTCTGAGAAAATAACGCCATTAAAACCAATCTGTTTTCGGAGCACCTCTTTGAGCCAGTACT
>JBNKRC010000167.1:0-5253 GCA_050296215.1 Vibrio sp.
TTCGTGGTACTACTTCAGAACAGATTGTCGAAATGGCTCGTGAATCGGGTGCAGCGAAGGTTTACATGGTTTCTGCAGCTCCGGAAATTCGCTTCCCTAACGTTTATGGTATTGATATGCCAAGTGCGAATGAGTTAATTGCTCATGGACGCGACAACGATGCAATCTGTAAGCAGATTGGTGCCGATGCTGTGATTTTCCAGACAATTGAAGATCTTGTTGATGCAGTTGGTCTGGGTAATCCATCGGTTTCTCGTTTTGAAACGTCCGTATTTACCGGCGAATATGTTACCGGCGATATCGATCAGAACTACCTGGAGCTGCTTGAGTCAATGCGTAATGATGACGCCAAGATTCAGCGCGAAATCCAACAGGATCTGGCGAACCTAGAGTTGCATAACGAAGGCGCATAATCCGTTTTGTTACGGTAATGACTGAATAGATAAAGGGCTTCCGCATGGAAGCCCTTTATTATTTCCGGGAACATCAATGTTCCCGGAGGTTTGTCCGAACGAATTGCTTTTACAGAATCATGGCTGCGATCCAGCCGAAAATGATCAGCGGGATATTGTAGTGAAGGAACGTCGGGACGACCGTTTCCCAAATATGTTCGTGTTGTCCGTCCGCATTAAGGCCGGAAGTCGGCCCTAAGGTCGAGTCGGAGGCAGGAGAGCCCGCGTCGCCCAGAGCGGCAGCCGTACCGACCAGGGCAACGGTTGCCAGCGGTGAAAATCCGAATGCCAGACATAATGGTACATAGATGGTGGCAATAATCGGAATGGTAGAGAACGACGAACCGATTCCCATTGTAACCAGCAGTCCGACAACCAGCATCAGCAGTGCTGCCATTCCCTGATTATCACCAATGCTGTCACGAATAGCTGAGACTAATGTTTCTACGCCTCCGGTTGCCTTCATTACGGCGGCAAAGCCTGACGCTGCGATCATAATAAAACCGATCATGGCCATCATGTGTACGCCCTGGGTAAAGACATCGGTTGTCTCTTTCCAGCGGATGACACCACCAAGGGTTAGTACGATAAAGCCGCTTAATGCGCCGATAATCATCGAACCGGTATATAACTGAATGGTTAAAGTAGATGCTATACCAATAAGTACAATAGATATTTTTTGTCTGGAAACAGGCTGAGCTGATTTACCCGGCATGGCGGTCTGCATATCGGTGTACTCTCTTGGCTTACGATAGCTGACAAAAATTGCCATTAATAGTCCGAATATCATACCGGCACCCGGCAGCAACATCGCAGTCGGAATCTGACCTGCCGTTACCTGGGGTAAGCCATTAGCATGAAGGTTTGCCAGCAGTATGTCATTCAGGAAGATGCCGCCAAAGCCGATAGGCAACACCATGTATGGGGTAATTAAGCCAAAGGTTAAAATACAGGCAATAAGGCGGCGGTCGATGTTCAGTTTGGCAAAGGCACTTAACAAAGGTGGGATAAGAATCGGAATAAACGCGATATGTACCGGAACGACGTTCTGTGATGACATTGTAACCAGGATAAGTGCGACCAGAATAAGGTACTTAATCCCGGTATGGTTTGAGGAACTATCTCTGGCATTAATACGTTTAATGACTTTAGATGCGATTAGATCGGTGATTCCGGAGCGGGATACCGCAGCGGCAAATGCGCCCAGCATGGCATAGCTAAGAGCAATGGTTGCCCCTCCGCCCAGGCCACCTTCAAACGCGGTAACCGTGTCGTTTAAGCTCATACCTGAGCTCAGGCCTCCGATAAGGGTACTTAATGTTAGCGCGATAACAACATTTACGCGCAAGAGCGCGAGTAACAGCATAATACATACTGAAATGACTACAGGATTCATAACATTCTCAAAGTGAAAAATAAAAAAAGTGGTTGGGGTATGGCGTTATTTTTCGCCAATTATTCTGCGGACAGCGGCCAGCCACCAAGTTGTTTCCATTTGTTCACAATGCCACAGAACAGCTCTGCGGTTTTTTGCGTATCGTAAAGGGCAGAATGGGCCTGTTTATTATCAAACTCCATTCCTGCGGTTTTACACGCTTTTGCCAGCACGGTCTGACCATAAGCCAGGCCGCTGAGTGTTGCGGTGTCAAAGGTTGCAAACGGATGAAAAGGGACGCGTTTTAGTTTTGAGCGTTCACTGGCTGCCATCACGAAGCTGTGATCAAACTGGGCATTGTGTGCCACAATAATTGCCCGGCTGCAGTTGTGCTCTTTTTGTTCTTTACGGATTTGGCGGTAAATATCTTTTAAGGCTTCTGATTCGCTGATCGCACCGCGCAGCGGGCTAAATGGGTCACGCATTCCGATAAAGTCTAAGGCTTCCTGCTCCAGGTTAGCGCCTTCAAACGGTTCAATATGAAAGTGCATGGTAGTCGCAGGTTGCAGATTACCCTCATCGTCCATGGTCAGCGTAATGGCGCATATTTCGAGCAGTGCATCGGTTTTTGCATTAAAACCAGCGGTTTCAACGTCGATAACTACCGGGAAATAACCACGAAAACGGGCTTTTAAGCAATGAGGGGTGGTTGAATCAGTCATGGTTGCCTTGGCTTATAAATATGAACGCGCATTATTGCAGATTCTTTGTCTGAGAAAAACCGTTCCTGGGGCAGATAACCGTTTAATTTTGGCCGGGTATTTGCATTGGTATGAAAAAGTCAGATCTCTGAGTAGCTGATGGCAATATGTTGCCATCTTTTGCCGGGTTAAAAGAGTAGTAACTTAATATGAAAAAATGGCTTGTGAGTCTTTCTGGTTTGATCAGCTTACTGCCGGCATTACATGCTGAAGCGGTGCAAATGCGTTATGTTGCAACACCAACTCAGTCTAAATGGGAACTGGTGAAAGATACGCCGCTGGAATGCCGCTTGATTCATGATATTCCTTATTTCGGGGATGCAGAATTCAGTTCCCGGGCGAGTAACAAAATCAATCTTGACTTCGAACTGAAGATGTTGAGGCCGATGGGGGAAACCAGGAACGTTTCTCTGGTTTCTATGCCGCCGGTCTGGCGACCGGGAGAGAGCGCAGATTCGATGGCTAAACTGGAATTTTTCCAGCAATTCGACGGTTACGTTGGCGGGCAGACGGCCTGGTCAATATTAAGTGAACTCGAGAAAGGACGTTACCCTACGTTTAGTTATTCTGAGTGGCAGCGTCGTGATCAGCGTATTGAAGTTGCGTTGTCATCTGTAATGTTCCGTCAGCCGTATCAGGCATTCAGCTAGTGTGTGAGCCGTTTGCTGCCTTACAGCTTTGAAGATATCTCTTTTACTATTCTTCATTATGACCGCGATAGTGTTCAGGTAAATAAAGCGTCACTGAAGCGTTTATCGCAAATTGCAGAATATATTCGCTACAATCAGGACATTGATTTGGTATTAGTCTCTACCTACACCGCCAATGATGTGGACGTCAGTAAAAGCGACAGCCAGACTTTATCGGAGCGACGGGCAGAAGTATTGAGGGAATATTTTAAATCGTTGGGTCTGGCAGAGGACAGAATCGAAGTTCAGGGTTATGGTCAGCGTCGTGCAGTCGCTGATGACAGTACCCCGATTGGTAAAGATAAAAACCGTCGTGTGGTTATTTCACTGGGCCGCAGCCAGGTCTAGCTCCGGGTTGAATGGTCATTATTGAAGACAAACAGAGCAGCGGTCGGCTGCTCTGTTTGTCAGAAGCGAGGATTAACCTTCCAGTCCGGCAGTTGCCTGTTTATTCTGAATCAGTTCAACCATGTAACCGTCAGGATCTTTGACAAATGCGATGTGCGTTGTGCCGCCTTTTACCGGCCCCGGCTCACGGGTTACATTACCACCGGCAGCTTTAATCGCATCGCATGCCGCATAAATATCATCAAAACCGAGAGCAATATGACCAAAAGCGGTACCAAGGTCGTACTCTTCCACACCCCAGTTGTAGGTTAACTCAATAACGGCACCTTCAGATTCATCACCATAACCAACAAAGGCCAGTGTGTATTTGTATTCGGTGTTTTCATTTTTACGCAGTAATTTCATTCCCATCACGTCTGTGTAGAAGGCAATCGAACGATCAAGATCGCCAACCCGTAACATGGTGTGTAAAACTCGGCCATTTGACATGTAATACTCCTAGTTTTCTGGATAAACTTTTTGTTTAAATTCACAAAGGTCTTCAATAATACAGCTACCGCATCGCGGTTTCCGGGCAATACAGGTATAACGTCCGTGCAGTATCAGCCAGTGGTGAACATCCAGTTTAAATTCCCTGGGAACAACTTTGAGCAGTTTTGCTTCTACTTCATCCACTGTTTTCCCGACTGCAAATTTGGTGCGGTTGGACACCCGGAAAATATGCGTATCCACTGCAATGGTTGGCCAGCCGAAAGCGGTATTGAGCACTACATTGGCCGTTTTGCGTCCAACGCCGGGGAGGGCTTCCAGAGCGGCACGGTCTTCAGGAACTTCGCCATTATGCCGGTCAAGCAGAATACGGCAGGTTTTAATTACATTTTCGGCTTTAGAATTAAACAGGCCGATGGTTTTAATGTACTCTTTGACGCCATCGACGCCTAAATCAAAGATGGCCTGAGGCGTATTGGCAACGGGATAAAGTTTATCCGTTGCTTTATTGACGCTGACATCGGTTGCCTGTGCCGAGAGTAACACTGCAATTAACAGTTCAAACGGAGAGCTCCAGTTCAGCTCGGTCTGTGGTTTCGGGTTGTCCTCCCTTAACCGTTTTAAGATTTCGATTCGTTTGGTGTTGTTCATGACTTCACTTACTTTCCGGTGAGCGCGTAATTATTTTATTGGTTTATTCCGGTAACGCGGACCCGTTCTATTTCTGGTTTTTCTTGTTTTGGCTTACGGGCTGCTAATCTGCTATCAATAACATTTTTGAGGGCGATAAGCAGTCCGACAAAAATGAACGCTCCGGGAGGTAACATTGCCAGTAAGAAATGGCTGTCAAAGTGAAAAACCTCAATGGTTAAGACTTTCGCCCAGTCACCAAGCAGTAAATCTGCACCGTCAAATAAGGTTCCGTTACCTAAAATTTCGCGTATCGAGCCCAGCACGGCCAGAACTGTCGTCATCCCTAATCCCATCCAGAACCCGTCCAGAGCTGAGGCTGCTACGTTGTTTTTTGAGGCAAAGGCTTCGGCTCGACCGATAATGATGCAGTTGGTTACAATCAGAGGGATGAAAATCCCCAGAGATAAATACAGCCCATAGGCAAAGGCATTCATTAATAGCTGAAC
>JBNKRC010000168.1:0-5181 GCA_050296215.1 Vibrio sp.
AACGACGTCAGCCATTAATTTGATTGACTGAGGGTTTGTGAGGACGAACGCCAGAAGGCGCACCACGAACTGGTAAATGCGTTCATTAATTTTTAAATTCTGATCAATGCTGTCTAGCACGACTTTGGAATAGCTAATCATATGATCATGAATCATATCGTTGATGCAATTCCAGATTTGTTCTTTACTGCCGAAATGGTGTCGGATCAGGCTGTGGGAAATGCCGGCTTTCTCACTGATATTTCGTAATGAGACCCGGGAAAATCCGAATTCACAGAAAAGCTCTTTGGCTACGGTAAGAATATGGGTGCGGGTTTTTTCTGCATCTTCTGCACTACGTCTTCCCTGTTTTTTCGCTTGAGTCATTTGTACCACTTCAATTTTTCGACCTGCTTATCAGTAACAACCGTGGGGGTATAACAAATTTTACTGAAAATTTCACCGCAATTTTATCTGTATTTGTGTCATTTATGCTATAGGCGTGCAGAAATTATCCGGACGCACTGATGTATGCGTCCGGAAAATGAGGTGGGGATACAATAAATGAGTGTTTGCTGGTAGAACGAATGCGGCTGACCTTATGAAGCAATATACCCGCACAGTTTGGCTTTGCTCAGACATGCGATGGTTTTTGCATCGCTGATTTCTCCGGTGACGATGCGTTGTTCCAGTTCGTCCAGAGACATAAACAGAACCTCGATCACTTCATCATCATCACAGGATAAGGTCTGGCTCAGTGTTATTTGTCTGGCGATGTAAAGATGCTGGATCTCATCGCAAAAGCCGGCTAATGGCGTAACGGTTCCCAGTTCAATAAATTGTCCGGCTTTATAGCCGGTTTCTTCTTCCAGCTCACGTTGTGCGCAAACCTGAGGCTGCTCTCCCGGTTCAATCGTTCCGGCGGGGAGTTCGATCAGCCATTTGTTTAATGAAGGTCTGAATTGACGAATGACCATAATTGAACCGTCCTCGGCAATTGGCAGGATAACGCAGGCGCCGGGATGGATGATGGTGGTGTGTACGATCTGTTTCCCTGTCGGAAGCGTGACCTCTTGCTCGACCAGGCGAATATTTTTCCATTTGTGGATTGTTTTTGTCATAGGAGTTTGTTTTAAGTTACTGACGTTAGTGCCATTAACCATACATGAACTTCAAATTAAAAAAAATCTTCACTATTGATCTCCTGATCGTTTTTATGACGTGAGAATAGTGACCGACATCTCATTAATGCAAACATAGGTTTCATTCGATATCACTAATCGGAGATCTGATATAAAAAAGAATTACGAAAGTATGGTTGCGAAAACAAAAAAATAACAAATATGCAACCAAATGAAAATATTGAAAATCTAGTGAGTCAAAGCATGATTTCTTCTTCATCTGCGGGACATACGCAGAAGGCGCTCCTGTCAGAGCGGATAAGTAAACTGGCCAGCGCACTTTCTGATGGTGTTTATGAGCGGGAACATACCATCAAAATATGTTTGCTTGCTGCACTGGCTGGTGAAAGCGTGTTTTTGCTTGGTCCTCCCGGTATTGCTAAGAGTCTGATCGCGAAGAGATTAATTCAGGCATTTGATAATAGTAGTTATTTTGAATATTTAATGACTCGCTTTTCGACCCCCGAAGAGGTATTCGGACCTCTGAGTATTCAGGAGTTAAAAGATAACGGGCGTTATCTGCGCCTGACCCAGGGGTATCTGCCTACAGCACAGGTGGTATTTCTGGACGAAATCTGGAAAGCCGGTCCCGCAATCCTTAATACCCTTCTTAAGGTTGTGAATGAAAAAACGTTTAAAAACGGAAGTGATATTGAACGGGTGCCAATGCGGTTGCTGGTTTCCGCTTCGAATGAACTGCCGGACGAAGATAGCGGTTTAGATGCGTTATATGATCGCATGCTGATGCGTGTGTTTGTCAACCGCATTCAGAATAAACAGAATTTTAAAGCGATGCTGACGGTAGGGACTCCTCAAGAAGCCTATATTTCCGAAGGGCTCGCGATTACCGATGAAGAATATTATTCCTGGCAAACTCAGCTGGATACTCTGCTATTAAGTAATGACGTTTTTGAAAAGCTATTTAAGCTGAAAACCATGCTGGAACAGGCGGCTCAGGAGAGAATGTCAGAACGTGCTGAAGAAATGTATGTGTCGGACCGTCGCTGGAAAAAGGCGGTGAAGCTGTTGAAAGCTAGTGCATTTTTCAATGGTCGTGATTCAATTAATCCGCTTGATCTGTTGTTGTTGCAGGATTGCTTATGGAACAGTCCGGAATCGCTGACGATTGTGAAAGATGTGGTTCGCCAGTTTGCTTTATATGAAGCATTTGATCAGCAAACGGTACAACATCAGGTCAATATCTGCCGTGAAGATCTCAGTGATATTCAGGCCGAAATTGAGGCTCATTTTGGTCTGGAACTGTCACAGGAAACGACCAGTGGCCTGATTAAAAAGCATATCTATCAGGCCAACCTTTCTTCTGTAAAAACTTACCGTCAGGGCAGTACTTCAGACCTGGTTAAATTGGTATTGCTACAAGACGAAATCACCGTTACCAACAACGATAATACCGACCGGTATTGTCGTTGGGTTTATATACAGAAAGCGGAATTAGAACGGATCATAAAAGAGGGTGGCGGTGAGGCTTATGGCTACGTCAACCAGAACAAACCTTTGTGTATGCTGCATTTTGACCTGGATTCAGGCCGTCGTCTGGTCATTCGTGATATTGCCAACCGTGCCGTTCTGATTACACCGGTGACTTATCAGGGAATTGATCAGTCGAAATTCGCTGAGTGGCATCAGCAGGTGGAACTGGTCGGAAAGCAGCTCAAAGAAACTGAGCGTCATATGCGCCAGGTCAGGAATAATTTTCACGACGCGCTACCGCATAACTTTATTGATCCTGAATTACCGATAGCGATGGAAAGTACGATTCAGGAATTACAACAACTTCTGGAATCGTCAGTTACGTTAGCGGAGCAATCGACTAAACGTTTAACGAATTTAAACAAATATTTTGTGGAATAGGGGCAGGGAATGCTGGGTGTTGATGGATTAAATCTGGCCATGATGGTCGCAGATTCCGGAATTATTGACTCTGCAATTGATGAGTTACTTTCTCATCCGCAACTAATGCTGGTGGCTGAAAATGCCGGAGTGAACCAGTCAGTACAACATCAGTTGTTAAAATGGCAGGGGCATGTAAAGACTAAAATGACCAGAGTCTGTGAAACGGAGCACTATCAGCAAGAACTCGCTCTGTATCAGGAAGTGATTCACTGGGATGAACGTGAATTTTTCCGGCGAATCAATGAAGTCGTCAAATCATTAGAGTGGCACTCCTCTTTTTATGTCGAAGCGCGTCGTTTGCTGTCTAACCCGCGATCATTTCAAAACCCGATGTTTCCTCATTATTTTTGTGATCAGTGGTACAAAAGTTTGCTGAATGCGGTTAAAGAGGCGCAATTAGCCGAGCTCGAAAGTAACAAAGAAAAAATGCTTGAGGATTTGTATCAACGCTGAGAAACGATACGTACGATTGAGACGGTGACGGACAGCGGCGATGAGACAAAAGTATTACGCTTGTGGGATATGGCTTCCGCAAAGCTGACCAAAGACGATGTTTCGGTTATTAAAAAGCACGCAGAGTTTCTTAAAAAACATAAAGCGATTCAGGACATTGCCGAGCAGCTTGGCCGCATGGCCGTTGAAACCGACTCGGATCAAAATAATGCCACTATGTGTGAAGAGCTACAGTTAGTTGAGGAGCGTGCCGATCAGGCTACCGATGATATTGTCGGTGTTCATGAGGGTGATGACCTGAATAAAATGCTGCCCAATGAAACCCTATTTCTGACGCACCCTGAACTTGAGGTTATCTTCTATAAGCATCTTATTGATAAACGTTTGATGAATTACCGGATGCAGGGTAAATCGCGTAAATTGCGTCAGGTAACCACAACGAAAGTTGCCCGTAAGCAGATTGACCAGGATAAAGGGCCTTTTGTTGTGTGCATTGATGCTTCCGGTTCTATGCGGGGCTTCCCCGAGCAAAGTGCTAAAGCGTTGGCTTATGCTTTGATGCAGATTGCTCTGGCTGAGAATCGTGACTGTTATGTGATTATCTTTTCTACCCAGATTATCTCCTATCAGTTAACCAAACAGGATGGTTTACGCGAAGCGAGTGATTTTTTAAGTTACACCTTTAAAGGTGGAACCGACTTAGAGCCTGCATTGGCACACTCGATTAAACTGATGAATAGCGATAAATATGCGAATGCAGATTTAGTGGTGATTTCAGATTTTATTGCACCGAAACAGTCACCGGAGATGATTGATCAGGTATGTCTGTTAAAGCAGAAACAGAATCGTTTTCACGCAGTCAGTTTGTCTAAATACGGCAATCCTCAGGTTATGGCTCTGTTTGATCACTGCTGGTCTTCTCATCCGACTCTGATGGGGCGTCTGGTTCAGAATCGTTAATTTGTTTTCCGGAAAAATGCTGTTGTTTTGCGCAATAATTATCGGAGTGAATTCTTTTTAATCAGTTGAATTAAAACCGTAAAAATAGTTGTTGACGAGAAAAAAACTCAGAGGTAAATTACACCACATCAGCAGGACAAACAGCTCCTCGCTTCAGAATGCGACACTAGCTCAGTTGGTAGAGCGCAACCTTGCCAAGGTTGAGGTCACGAGTTCGAACCTCGTGTGTCGCTCCAAATTCTTCCTTAAAACTTCCCGTGTAATTCATTGTTCTTCTCAAGCATATGTCAGATGTCTGTCTGAATCTTTCCCTCGCGAATCTTAAATCATATATGCACGTGACAGCCATTCTGTAAATCCGTTGACCAATAGTCAGTAGTATGGGCCGGACGTAATACCACCCTAATAAAGTTTTAGATCAATGATTATTCCCGTTTGGTATAATGATCCGATTTCTGATATTTCTGAATCTGTATCATCGGCTCCAGCATATTCGTGGAATTAATCGCAGTACGGTTTACATTCAGATTGAACACCGAATATTCAGCCAAGCATGCTTTTTAATCATTTGAATCGAAAAGTAAAATTTATTATTGACGTGCCTGAAGAATCCGTTAAAGTACACCTCGTTCTCACGGAGTTCCTCTCCGTAGATGGTGTTACCATCGCTGATAAGCGTTGCCCTGGTGGTGGA
>JBNKRC010000169.1:0-5161 GCA_050296215.1 Vibrio sp.
CAGTGAACCTGTCATTTGGTGTGATGACCCGGGCGGCTCCTCAGCTGAATATATTTTCCCTGGGATTCGCGTTTGCGCTTTTAATCGGTTTACTGCTTAGTTGGTACATTGTCAGCGGGTTGTATGGCCACTACGAACAATACTGGTTTGAAGGTGAACGGCAGATATGCCGGCTCATCCGGATGGATTGCTAGGAGGTCGGCTTGGCTGAGTCAGACGGACAAGAACGCACCGAAGAAGCCACCGCGCGAAGGCTTGAGCAAGCTCGGGAGAAAGGGCAGGTTGCCCGTTCAAAAGAGCTTGCTTCCGTGTCGGTATTGGTTGTGGGGGCACTTTCGCTAATGTGGTTTGGCGAAAGTCTGGCTAAGGCACTGGCTTCGGTTATGTCGAGACTGTTTAGTCTCAGTCGGGCAGAAATTTTCGATACTAATCAGTTGCTGGATATTGTTGCCGGCTCGGTTATTGATCTCATTTTTCCCTTGTCTCTTATTCTGATTGTTCTGTTTGTGGCGGCGGTTTTTGGTGCGACAGGGGTGGGCGGAATTCGTTTTTCCGTTGAAGCGGCCATGCCTAAGTTTTCGAAACTGAATCCGCTCAGTGGATTAAAGCGAATGTTCGGCTTACAAAGCTGGGTTGAACTGATCAAATCGATTCTGAAAGTGGCATTGGTTGCCGGAGTGGCATTTTATCTGGTTGATTCATCGAAAAAAGATCTGTTTCAGCTGAGTATGGATGTGTTCCCGGAGAACATTTTTCATGCGCTGAATATTCTTTTAAATTTTGTACTGTTAATCAGCTGTTCGTTACTGATCGTTGTGGCAATTGATATTCCTTTTCAGATCTGGCAACACTCAAATCAGCTGAAAATGACCAAACAGGAAGTGAAAGACGAACATAAGGATACGGAAGGTAAGCCTGAGGTTAAAGGGCGTATCCGGATGTTGCAGCGGGAGGCGGCGCAGCGCCGGATGATGGCCGATGTTCCCCAGGCTGATGTTATTGTTACCAACCCGGAACACTTTTCGGTGGCGCTTCGTTATAAACAGGATACGGACAGGGCTCCTGTGGTGATAGCAAAAGGGGGGGATCATCTGGCAATGAAAATTCGTGAAGTGGCCCGTGAACATGATATTGCTATCGTTGCGGCTCCTCCATTAGCCCGGGCGCTTTATCACACGACTGAGCTGGAACAGCAAATTCCGGACGGACTGTTTGTTGCGGTTGCACAGGTACTGGCTTACGTCTTCCAGTTAAAACAATACCGTAAACGTGGCGGCCAGCGGCCGAAACTGAATGAAGCGGCCATGACGATTCCGAAAGATATGAATTATTAGGTTACCTTTCCGGAACAGAGAGCAGAACCAGCAGAGCACCATCACCACCGAATTCCAGCGGTGCCTGATGAAAGGCTATGACGTCCGGGTGCTGAGCTAACCAGAGCGGCACTTTCTGCTTAAGGATATGTTTACCAATGCCATGCTGAACACAGGCACAGTGGACATTTTCCTTGACACAATAGGCCAGCATCGCCGCCAGTTCACTTTTGGCTTCCTTTTGTGTCATACCGTGCATATCTAAAAAGACATCCGGCACATAGACGCCGCGTCGCAGACGCTTTACCTCATACTTCGAAACGCCATCCCGCGCATAGCGGGTCGGACCTTCCTGATTAAGAAGCGGGACAAATTCGTCAGAAAAATAGAAGCCGCTGTTGTTTGCTTCTTTCTCCTGTTTACGTTTTTGTGCACTCTTTGGGTTTCTGTTTGGCGGCTGGATTATGGTATCCTGTCGCAACTTTTTTATGCCCTTTACTTCTTCCCGGAAAAGAGAAAAGTCATCATCTAAGTCGTTATCTTTATCTGTCATGGCTTAGGGAATCGATTTAATTAAAAAACTGGCAGTATTGTATACTGAAGTAGCCTCAATATGCAGTATTCAGTGCTCATCAAAGAGCTCGATACCGGGAAAATAGCCGCAGGAATAGTTATCTATTTCCAGGGTATAACTTTTTTCGGAGGCAATTTTGGATAAGATTTTTGTAGAAGAGGCCGTTTCTGAGCTGCATACTCTTCAGGATATGATTCGCTGGACGGTAAGTCGCTTTAATGCGGCTCAGCTTTTTTATGGTCACGGCACCGACAATGCGTGGGATGAAGCAGTACAGCTGATTCTGCCTTCTCTCTATTTACCGATTGACGTTCCTCCGCATGTGCTTAACTCCCGTTTGACCACAAGTGAACGAACCAACCTGGTTGAACTGGTTATCCGTCGTATTAATGACCGGACACCGGTTGCCTACCTGACCAATAAGGCGTGGTTCTGTGGTTTAGAATTTTACGTTGATGAGCGTGTTCTGGTGCCCCGTTCTCCTATCGGTGAGCTGATTCAGGCGCAATTCCAGCCATGGCTGATTGAAGAGCCGGCCCGTATTCTTGATCTTTGTACCGGCAGTGGCTGTATTGCCATCGCGTGCGCTTATGCGTTCCCGGAAGCCGAAGTGGATGCCGTTGATATCTCGGTCGATGCGCTGCAAGTGGCGGAACAGAATATTCAGGACCACGGTCTGGAGCAGCAGGTCTTCCCGATTCAGTCGGATGGTTTCCGCGATATACCTAAGGATAAATACAATCTTATCGTGACCAATCCGCCTTATGTGGATCAGGAGGATATGGACAGCCTGCCTGCTGAATTTGAGCATGAACCAGAACTCGGTCTGGCGGCTGGTGTGGATGGTCTGGACCTGGTACGCCGTATTCTGGCGAATGCGCCAAATTATCTGACCGAAAAAGGTATCCTGATTTGCGAAGTAGGCAACTCCATGGTGCATATGATGGAGCAATATCCGGATGTTCCGTTTACCTGGCTCGAATTTGAGAATGGCGGTCACGGCGTGTTTATGCTTACGCATGATCAGCTGGTTGAGTGTGCAGAGTTATTCTCGGCATATCTTGACTGAAAAGTCGGGTGAGAAGCTTTACTTCTCCCGGCAATAACGCCACTATACCCGGTATTTTACGCAGCTATTCCAACGACTTTGGGATATATGTGGCGGTAATTTTATTGAAAAAACAGACGGCATGGATCAGCGTGCCTGAATAAGTTAGAGGATTTCATGGCAGGAAATAGTATCGGACAACATTTCCGGGTAACTACGTTCGGCGAAAGCCACGGCATTGCATTAGGCTGTGTGGTGGACGGATGCCCTCCGGGACTGGAGATCACAGAGGCAGATTTACAAGTGGATTTGGACCGTCGTCGTCCAGGTACTTCTCGTTATACCACTGCACGACGTGAACCGGATGAAGTGAAAATTCTTTCTGGTGTGTTTGAAGGAAAAACAACGGGTACTTCGATTGGTTTGTTAATCGAAAACACGGATCAGCGCTCAAAAGATTACTCTGATATCAAAGATAAATTCCGTCCGGGTCATGCAGACTATACCTACCATCAGAAATACGGAATTCGTGATTACCGTGGCGGTGGCCGTTCGTCAGCCCGTGAAACGGCGATGCGAGTGGCGGCTGGTGCGATTGCCAAGAAATACCTGAAAGATCATTTCGGTGTGGAAATCCGCGCTTATCTGTCACAGATGGGTGATATTTCAATTGATAAAGTCGATTGGGATGAGATTGAAAATAACGCGTTCTTCTGCCCTGATGCCGACAAAGTTGAGCAATTTGACCAGTTGATCCGCGATCTTAAAAAAGATGGTGACTCAATTGGTGCTAAAATCCAGGTCGTTGCAACTAAAGTTCCCGTCGGATTAGGCGAGCCGGTTTTTGATCGTCTGGATGCCGATATTGCTCACGCGTTAATGAGCATTAATGCCGTGAAAGGTGTGGAAATCGGTGACGGTTTCGGGGTGGTTAATCAGCGCGGCAGTCAGCACCGTGACCCTTTGTCACCTCAGGGATTCGGTTCCAACCATGCCGGAGGTATTCTGGGTGGTATTTCCAGCGGTCAGGATATCGTGGCTAATATTGCGCTTAAGCCAACGTCAAGTATTACTGTTCCGGGTGATACCATTGATAAAACCGGTCAGCCAACTCAGCTGATTACCAAAGGTCGTCATGATCCTTGTGTTGGTATCCGTGCAGTACCGATTGCAGAAGCGATGCTTGCAATTGTGCTGATGGATCATTTGTTGCGCCACCGCGGTCAAAATATTGACGTTGTGACTGAAACACCAAAAATTTAGTCACTTATCAGTCAGTGCTGCTGTTGATACCGAACCGGCCCTCTTCTTGAGGGCTTGTTTATTTAGGTAAAGGTTATGCCTGCGGCATGACAACCAGGCCTTATCATGGAACACAATTACCAAGATCTGATCACTATTTTTAACGATACATTTTATCGTTCGCATAATACCAGACTGGAATTAGGCGGCGATGAGCCGATCTACTTACCGGCCGATGAACAGTATGATTATCACCGGATTATTTTTGCCCGGGGCTTTTATGCCTCCGCACTGCATGAGATTGCTCACTGGTGCGTGGCGGGGCCGCAACGGCGTTTGCTGGAAGACTTCGGCTATTGGTATGAACCTGACGGCCGCAGCGCCGAAACGCAGGCGGAATTTGAAAAAGTCGAAATCCGGCCGCAAGCGTATGAGTGGATTCTGGCCATGAGTGCGGGTTTTCCGTTTAATGTCAGTTGTGACAATTTAAACGGGGATTTCGAGCCGGATCGCCTCAAATTTATGCTAAAAGTGTATCAGGAAGTGCTCACTATCCTTGAACAGGGGCTGCCGGAAAGAGTGAAAATGCTTTCAGCGGCCCTGCAGAAGTATTATCAAACCGCAGATTTATCTCCTGAATTATTTATCGTCATGTAATGAGATTATTATGATTATTGAATTTGAAGAAAAGCTTCTGGAACTGATTGATGCCCGTATCGAGACGGCATCGGATGATGAACTGTTTGCCGGCGGCTATTTACGCGGACATATCTCGTTATCAGCGGCGAGTTGTGAGGAAGACGGCGTTCAGGATCTCGCTGAATTTAAGAGAAGAATTGAGCAGAGCCTTGACGATGCCCGTTCAGAACTCTCTCCGGCCGACCGGGCAGTGGTTCAGTCCGTCTGGCGGGAACTGTCTGGTATTCTCGGCTAATCAACTTTATTCAAATAATTTGAATAAGATTGTAAAAAAAACGCTATTGT
>JBNKRC010000170.1:0-5146 GCA_050296215.1 Vibrio sp.
GCTCCTGGAAGAAGTACCGAGCCCACAACAACTTCAGATGAGGTTACATGTTTCTCTATTGCATCGGTAGTAGAATAAACGGTCTTAATCTTGCCCTGATAGATAGCGTCTACTTCACGTAACGCATCAATATTTTTATCTAAGATAACCACTTCAGCACCAAGACCCGCAGCCATCTGAGCCGCATTTCTTCCCACTACGCCTGCTCCGATAACGGTTACTTTTGCTGGCTCAACTCCCGGAACGCCGCCAAGTAGCATACCACAGCCAGCATGCGATTTTTCTAATGAGGTCATTGCAGCCTGAATAGCCATACGTCCCGCAACTTCTGACATTGGAGCCAACAGAGGAAGAGTATTTTTATCGCTGGTTACGGTTTCGTAAGCGATACATACTGCTTTACTTTTAATCAAATCCTCTGTTTGAGGTGCATCCGGAGCCAAATGCAGATAAGTAAATAGAATTTGATCTTCCCGAAGCATTGCGCGCTCACATGCCTGAGGCTCTTTTACTTTTACAACCATGTCACATTCGGAAAAAACAGAACTTGCATCAGGAGCAATACTTGCACCGGCATCAACATAATCTTGATCCGAAAAACCAATACCAATACCTGCACATGTTTCAATCATGACTTTGTGACCACGGCTAGTCAGCTCTTTTACGCCTGCTGGGATCATCCCAACTCGGTACTCGTGGTTTTTAATCTCTTTTGGTACACCAATTAACATATTGTATATTCTCCGAAAAACAGAATCGTTGTGAAGTTGTGTATATTAGAAGATAATTATCCCGTCAAATCAATGTTCATTTAGATACATAAACTGCATTATTGAAGTGCATCTGGTTTTTACTTTTGCTTTTTTGTTATTTTTGTAGTGTTTATGTCTGTTTGGGGTTGTTGGTGTGGTGAATGTTTCTAAAGTTATAATAAAAAAAAGATGCGAATTATTTGAGATAACATAGTGCTGCACTATTTTTGTGCGAGAGTGAAGGGTGATAAGGAAGAAAAAATTGATAGACAGCTCAGGAACTTGATGAGATTTAATATAGCCTCTGGCTGCTGATATATTGTTTTTCCTTATTTATGCGGCTGGGGGGTATACCTTTAGTTAGTTTTATAGCGACTTCATAGGTATGTTGGCGTAGTGCCATTCCTTCAATGGGAATATCTTCGTTATCATAAAAATGTACAATACCCGAAAAATAGACTCCAAGAGTAAATGGGCTTGGGCTTTTGAATAGTAGACGCATACCTTCTTCAGATATTTCACATACAGGATATTCCTGCCCCAATAATTCAACAGTTGGACGTTTTGTTTGCGGATAACGTAACCGGATAAATTTTCTTTTTTCGTGAAAGGATTGTTGTGTCATGGAAATAACCCCGAACACGTTGTGAATTGTGCTGATAGTTTCAAATATAGCCAATAGTAAATGAAAACAAACGTATTATTCTTATTGCCAAAAAATGAGCCACATGAAGTGGCTCTGATTACTCATTGCTTCTATCACATTATTTTTTAAAAATGATACAATAAATACAACTCTACGCTGCTGAAGGGATCATCATGATGAGCAAACACCTCTTTCGCCGCCTTACCGGGATTGAGTTGGTTATAAGATAAAGAGACATACCATTGTTCGGTTGGCGTCCAGTCGGCATACAGCGCATATTCCTCACCAAATGAGGTATTTTGTACAGGCATCCCTTGGTAGTTCGCTTTATCAAGATCGATATGATAATAGATTGAACCAATGGTAACACTTGGCGACAGAGAAATACGGGCCGACACCTGGTGCACGTTCTCATTACTGTTGTTCATTAGATAGTTGCCAGCTACATCGCCAATCAGCCATGTTCCCCAGGTAATAAATCCTTTGGTTAACGGCTCCCATGCATTCTGGGTGTTATCAAGATTCTCATCACCAGAGAAATGACTGTATCGATAAGATAAAACCGGACTTAACGGCAGATTAAAGGAGTAATTACCTTCGGCATACCAGGCATTAGCATCATATTTGACACCGTTACCATCTCCGGTTTGTAACGCATATTCCGCATTAATAGTGAGCTGAGAAAGGGCAGGAATAACTGCATTCATAACGCGAGCGTTATATACTTGCATTCCTTTCGCGTTTAAGTAATTGACGGTCAATCCATCCACGTCGGTTACTTTAAATGCGGAGGCCCCGGCCTGTACACCGTTCTCAAAGGCATAATCCATATTAATGCCGCTGAAGCGGATATTTTTCAGATCATCGTCTGTCTCAAGGCTGAACAGCTGTGCGGAAATGGCCTCATTTTGCCAGCTAATCAGTGCTGATTTCTGAAATGCGGAACGTGGAGCGAGGAAAAATGCCCCATCCGATCCTGTGTCGCTGTTACCGTCCATCACGATAAAGCCGCTTCCTATCATGTAATCCATGTTACCCAGCTTTACCGTCCAGTCTCGGTACTGAACTCCCGCATAGAGCGATTCTAAAGCCGTATTGTTGGTGTCGCCCCGGGTAAAACCTGCTGCATCTCCATCACCCAATGTGGCTGCTGAGACAACCGACATGCCCCCCAGCAACTGGGTATCACTGCTGACCGAATATTGTGCGTCAACGGCCGGCTTGAGGTACAGTTCCTGCCATGTAATGCTCTGCCTGCCATTCAGACCCAGACCAAAATTGGTATTCTGGGTGGTCACGGTAGATACCCCGGCGCCAAGCGAAACCGTACCGGAGAGATCACCAGATTCAAACTGGTAACCGGCCACGGCTGAATTTGACATCCCGAAATATGTCAGACCAATAATAAATGCTAAAGGGCTACGTTTCATATACATCTATAATATCCTTTTATAGTTAAAACCTCGTAATATCTTTAATAAAGACATATCAATCCATGTTTAAATAACTCATTGCTTTTTATCTGATAATATTTATATTTCCTTATTTTTTAGACAACAGAACTCTATCCTGCTAAATAGATAGCAAGATGAAAATATATGGTAGCGGTGCGATTTGTTAGTTATTCACCAAACAAAATATCAGAGTAATTTTTCCAAATCCTTTTGCGCCTGATAGGTAATTTTCTGTAACGCAACATCCAGCACTTCTTTTTCGTGTGGAGTTAATACCGACATCATACTCTTGATCCCCTCCATCGCTCGCTCATTGGTTTTTTCTGCAATCACGCTGCCTTGCCGGGTCAGGCTCAATTTATAGCGTCTGCCATCCCCGTTTTCACTGCACCGGATAACGAGTCCTCGCTGAGTAAGCTGGGTAATACTTTTTGATACGATAGTTCGTTCAGTAAACGACAGCTTAACCAGTTCGTTAACCGTCAAACCGGGATGAGAGCGGATCAGCAAAATAAGGCGAACTTCGGTAAAATTTAAGCCGGAAATATGCGAATGATAGTGGTTACCTATTTGTAACAAAATACTGTTCAGCGCGTGAACACGCAGAGTAATATAGGTATCCGGATCGACAACATCGTGGCTCATTTTAATCTCCAGGTTATGGGGAATTATTGCTTGGCGGATTCTCATCCGTATTACATAAGTTTACATATACAACCGAATTTATGATGATTAGTTTAATCATCATATCGAGAATCAGACACAACTATGTGTAATTAACACATAGTTGTATCAGTCTGAAAAGTAAAAGCCAAATTTTTACTTAACAATCAAAGAAACCGGTTATTTCTCAACCTGGCGAAAGGCACTTTCCAGCGCTTCGACCAGGAAATCACACTCTTCTTGCGTAATCGTTAACATCGGAGCCAGAATCAGCATCGGACCAGCTGGACGAACGATCACGCCTTCGGCACGCACCAGTTCAGCCAGTTTCATTGCCAGAGGATCCGTGGGTTCAATCGCTTCACGTGTCTGTTTATTTTTCACCAAATCAATACCGATCATTAATCCTTTACCCCGGACCTCACCCACACTCGCATAACGTTCGGTAAACGGCTTAAGCTTGTTCAGCAGGTAATCCCCCATGATCGCGGCGTTGTCAGGTAGCGACTCTTTTTCCACAATATCTAACACCGATAGCGCCGCTGCACATCCTAACGGATGAGCACTGTAAGTATAACCGGTCATCATCAGTCCCCGGTGATCCTGATTCTGTAAAAACGCGGATGAAATCCTGTCATTAATCAAGGTTGCTGAGAGCGGAACATACCCGGCTGTCAGTGCTTTCGCTAGTGTCATAATGTCGGGTTTCACTCCCCAGCCCCGGCTGCCGAACATACATCCGGAGCGGCCAAATCCTGTCACCACTTCATCAGCAATCAACAAGACACCATACTTATCACACACCTGTCTGACCAAAGGCCAGAAGTTTTCCGGCGGAACAATCACGCCGCCCGCACCTTGTACCGGCTCGGCAATAAATGCCGCAATCGTATTCGGGCCATGATAGAGGATCTCCCGTTCCAGTTGATCGGCAACCAGTTGACCCAGCGTTTCAGGATCATCGCAATTCCAGGGGTTGCGATACAACCAGGGAGTTTCAATTTGCGAACAGCCGCCCATCATCGGTCCATAATTAAATTTATAGGCCGGAATTCCACCAACCGAGCTGCCGCCGATATTGACGCCATGGTATGCATTTTTCAGCGAAATAAACCGGGTACGCTGAGGCTCTCCCTGAATGATCCAGTACTGTCTGGCAATTTTCAACGCCGTCTCAACCGCATCAGATCCCCCCATACCAAACAGAACCCGGCTCATACCCTCTGGTTCGGTCATCCGAATAAGTTTGTTCGACAATTCTTCTGCACCCGGATGGCTGATACCATTAAAAATCTGGTAGTAGGAAATTTCATCCATCTGCTGTGAAATAGCGGCCTTCACTTCAGGCCGGTTATGGCCGATGTTTACACACCATAACCCGGCAAAACCATCGAGCAGTTTACGTCCTTGATCATCCCAGACATATGAACCGTCACCTTTAACAATTCTGACCGCTGGATTGGCTTCCCACATTGCAGGGTGGGCCGTGGGATGCCAATAACGATATGAGTGCGTTTCTTTCAACATGTTTCCTCTCCTTACTTTCCTTGTAATACGTTGTATTGTAGGAATCTCTACCAAGTCCGCGCAGAACTTTTGCGCTGATTTACCAGGGTCGTTTATCGCCTGGC
>JBNKRC010000171.1:0-5131 GCA_050296215.1 Vibrio sp.
ATAAGCTGCCGGTGCGCATGTACCAGAATGAAAAGGTAAAATTTACCGCCCGTCTGACCTCTGACGGCAAGCCGCTTTTACTGCGGGATTTTCTTGACCGGGTTAACTTAAAAATTACCTTTACCAAGTATCTTGAGGATGAAGGCAATCTGATTGATGAAGCCAGGCCGAAGCCGATTACCGTTGGTGAGTTTCAGGATGATGGCCGGAATCTGGATGAATATCCCGGCGACGGGGTGTTCACTGTCGGGCTTAAAGTGATTCCTGAGCCGGGTAAGTACCGGGTAAGGATAACCTCCGGTAATGGTGTATTCCTGCGCGCTGTGGAGCAGGAAGTCTTAGTCTATCCGACGCCGGTCACCACGTCATTTATACAGGCCCGGGTTGACACCAATGCTCATCATATGGTGTTTACGGGAGATGAGGGTATTATTAACCCCGGTAGCCTGGTTGTCCATCTGGAGCACTCTAATGATTATGATGATATTGAATATGCTGAGGGCGAAGCTTCGGAAAGCAGCCTCACGGTAAATCTGGAAGTACCTAACTCCGGGCAGTTAGGTAACTATAAATGGCATGCCAATATTTTTGCATCGGAAGAGGGAACGGATCGACCGTTAGCCATTGATACGCCGGAGTATACCTACAGCGTGGTCGAAGAAATTGATGTCGAGCAGGCGCGTCTGATGCACGAACAGGCGGTTGAAATGCAACGTAAGCTTGAGGAAGAGCAGGCCATGCTTGCCGCCAGAGCAGAAGAGCGAAAAAGCCGCCTGATGTATATCGGTATCGGAAACGTAGTTGCTTTAATTCTGGGAATGGTGATTTGGTTTGTGATCAGGAAAATTAAAGCGAAAAGAGCATTGATGCCGGAAATGCAGCTACATATGCCGGATGATGATAAATAATCTTTCGCTGTAGCAACTGAAAAGGCAGGTATTCTGAAATCGGACTTAAGAAGGATGAGCTCGTCTCATCCTTTGTTTTTTGATTCATACGCTATCGACAGAGAGGCCGTTTAGGGTACACTCACGACAACCTATAACACACTTAAAGAGACGAAACTTTATGTACCAGGATCTAATTAAAAATGAGCTCACAGAAGCGGCGGAAGTATTAAATCGGTTTTTAAGTGATGATGCGAATCTGGCTCAAATTGAGGCGGCAGCAAAAGTATTGGCTGAATCATTTAAACAAGGCGGGAAAGTACTTTCCTGTGGCAATGGTGGTTCACACTGCGATGCGATGCATTTCGCGGAAGAATTAACCGGTCGTTACCGCGAGAATCGCCCGGGTTACGCAGGTATTGCGATTTCTGATCCAAGCCACCTTTCTTGTGTGAGCAATGATTTTGGCTATGATTTTGTCTTCTCCCGCTATGTAGAAGCTGTAGGTAACCAGGGCGATGTGCTGTTTGGTTTATCAACTTCAGGCAACTCCGGCAATGTCATTAAAGCCATTGATGCCGCAAAGCAAAAAGGAATGAAAACCATCGCATTAACCGGCAAAGATGGCGGTAAAATGGCGGGATTAGCGGATGTTGAAATTCGTGTTCCGCATTTTGGTTATGCGGATCGTATTCAGGAAGTTCACATTAAAATCATCCATATTCTAATCATGTTGGTGGAGAAAGAAATGGCTTAATTAAAGCTGTTTCCTATCTTAGTAAAGGAGCGAAATCAGTATGTGTGAGTTGCTCGGTATGAGTGCTAATGTGCCGACCGATATTTGTTTTAGTTTTACCGGCCTGATGCAGCGTGGCGGTAAAACCGGACCTCACCGGGATGGTTGGGGAATTACTTTTTATGAAGGAAAAGGATTCCGTACGTTTAAGGACCCGCAGCCAAGCTGTCAGTCAAAAATTGCTGAGCTGGTTCAGGCTTATCCGATAAAAAGCTGTGCAGTGATCAGTCATATCCGTCAGGCTAACCGGGGGGGTGTTGCGCTGGAAAATACCCATCCGTTTACCCGGGAACTTTGGGGACGGTTCTGGACGTTTGCGCATAATGGTCAGCTCAGCGGGTATGAGTCTATGTTTACCGCTAATCACCGTCCTGTCGGTAAAACGGATAGTGAGCTGGCATTTTGCTGGTTGCTGAAAAAACTCGATGATAAGTATTCAGAACAACCTCAGGATATGTCTGAAGTATTTGAATATATTGCGTCCTGCTGTGACGAACTCAGAGAGATGGGCGTATTTAATATGCTGTTGTCGGATGGCGAGTATGTGATGACATACTGCACCAATCATTTGTACTGGATTACGCGCCGGGCTCCGTTTGGTAAAGCCGCGCTTATTGACGAAGATGTGGAAGTGAACTTTCAGGAAGAGACCACCCCGAATGATGTAGTCACGGTGATTGCAACTCAGCCATTAACTTTGAACGAACAGTGGCAGCGTATGCGTCCGGGTGAATTTAATTTGTTCCATCTTGGTGAACTGGTTAAAACCAATGGTGAGCGGCTGCAGCATGTTCCGTTTGCAGAAAAAAAACCGGGGAATCAGGGGATTCAGGCATAGTTCCGTCCCCCCATTTTTCCTGGTTAGCTATGATTGGCTATTTAGTCGAATTGGTATCAGGCCCTTTTATCCGGGTTCTTAAAAAAACAAAAAAGGACTGCTATATTATAGACGCAGTCCTTTTTTTCATTTTTCAGCTGGTCGGAAAAATCAACCGGGGTTTATCAGGAAGAAATTAATCGCCTTTATAACCATTCATTCCCAGCTCATTGCCATCCAGGTACGCTTTACCATCCCGCATTGCTAAACGGTCTTCAACAAACCATTTGGCCACAAGAGGGTAGATGCGATGTTCTTCTGCCTGAACTTTTTCGGTTAATGACTCGACGGTATCTTCATCGAAGATCGGTACACGGGCCTGAAAAATAACCGGACCACCATCCAATTGTTCAGTTACAAAATGTACGCTGGTGCCATGTTCTTCATCACCGGCATGAATTGCACGCTGATAAGTGTTGAGACCAGGGTACTTAGGCAGTAACGATGGATGGATATTGATCATGCGGCCAAGATAGTGGCGAACAAATTCGCCACTCAGAATGCGCATGTAACCAGCCAGAATAATCAAATCAGGCTGATATTCATCGATTTGTTGCATTAAAGCATGATCAAAAGCGTCGCGTGTTTCGAAAGCTTTAGGGTCAACGAATACGGCCGCTGAGCCAGCTTTCTTCGCGCGTTCAAGAGCATAGGCATCCGCTTTGTTAGAAAACACAGCGGTAACCCTGCCATGAGTGATCGTCGATTCACAAGCATCCAGAATCGCCTGTAAGTTCGTCCCATTACCCGAAACTAAAACAACAATACTTTTCATCGCTTAGTTAATCTCAACCTGAGCTTCACCAGCTTGTGCCGCTGCAATAGAACCGATAACCCAGGCATTTTCGCCTTCAGCTTTCAACAGCTCAACTGCTGCTTCAGCCTGTTCTTGAGGTAAGGCGATGATCAGACCGACACCACAGTTAAAGGTGCGGTACATTTCGCGGGTTTCCACGTTACCTTTTTCTTGTAGCCATTTGAAGATAACCGGCCATTCCCAGCTGCTTCCGTCAATCACGGCTTTGGTGCCTTCAGGAAGTACGCGAGGAATGTTCTCCCAGAAACCACCACCGGTGATATGAGAAATCGCGTGAACATCATGTGTTGCAGTTAGTTTAAGACCAGATTTGATATAGATCTTAGTTGGTTCAAGCAGACGTTCACCGACGGTTTTACCATCAAGAACTTCGTTTTTGTCTGCGCCGGAAACTTCAAGAATCTTACGGATTAATGAATAACCGTTTGAGTGCGGACCGCTTGAGCCGACAGCAATCAGAGCATCGCCGGCGGCAACTTTAGTACCATCGATAATTTCTTCTTTTTCAACGACACCAACACAGAAACCTGCAACGTCGTAGTCTTCGCCTTCGTACATTCCAGGCATTTCTGCTGTTTCGCCGCCGATTAGTGAACAACCAGCCTGCAGACAGCCTTCTGCAATACCGGTTACTACTTCAGATGCTGTATCAACATCAAGTTTGCCGGTTGCATAGTAGTCAAGGAAAAATAGTGGTTCAGCACCCTGTACGATAAGGTCGTTCACACACATCGCAACCAGGTCGATACCAATAGTATCGTGCTTGTTCATATCCAAAGCCAGTCGAAGCTTAGTACCAACACCATCGGTACCGGAAACTAGTACAGGCTGTTTATATTTGGTAGGAAGCTCGCATAATGCACCGAAACCGCCGATACCACCCATAACTTCAGGGCGACGAGTTTTTTTAACTGCACCTTTGATTCGTTCAACCAGTGCGTTACCTGCGTCGATGTCTACGCCAGCGTCTTTATAGCTTAGGGAAGTGTTATTGCCACTCACGGGGGAATCCTCGTTGTATTGTTGGATATGAAAACGGCGCTATTCTACAGGGGAAAAAAAGAAAAGGAAAACGTTTGCGCCGCTTTTTTAATTGATAGGGTTCCTGCAATGCTCCCGATAAGAATGTATAATCCTGTCCATCTAGTCAGAATTATCGGAGATTGAAATGAAAGTTGTTGAAGTAAAACATCCTTTGGTGAAACACAAACTTGGTCTTATGCGCGAGGGCGACATCAGTACCAAGCGTTTCCGTGAGCTCGCCACGGAAGTAGGCAGCCTGCTGACCTACGAAGCAACAGCGGATTTTGAAACCGAAAAAGTGATGATTGAAGGCTGGAACGGTCCGGTTGAAGTTGATCAGATTAAAGGCAAGAAAGTTACGGTAGTGCCGATTCTCCGTGCCGGTTTGGGTATGATGGACGGGGTTCTGGAACATATTCCCAGTGCGCGTATCAGTGTGGTCGGGATTTACCGTGATGAGGAGACACTGGAACCAGTACCTTACTTTAATAAAATCGCATCACAAATCGATGAGCGTATTGCCCTGGTCGTTGACCCTATGCTGGCAACCGGCGGTTCGATGATTGCAACTATCGATTTGCTGAAACAGAAGGGTTGTACTCAGTTTAAAGTGTTGGTGTTGGTCGCAGCCCCTGAAGGGATTGCTGCGCTTGAGAAAGCTCACCCTGATATTGAACTGTTTACTGCAGCTATTGATGAAAAACTCAATGATAAAGGTTATATCGTTCCTG
>JBNKRC010000172.1:0-5104 GCA_050296215.1 Vibrio sp.
CGTGAATTCTGTGAGTTCCGTAATCTGTTACCACGTGGTGTTAAACTGACCGGTGATGATGTGTTTGACCGCTGTTCCTATGTGCTGTCGGTTAAAATGCAGGATCCGCAGTTTGCCGGGCAAACCAAAGAACGCCTTTCTTCCCGTCAGAGCGCTGCATTTGTTTCCGGTGTGGTTAAAGATGCATTCAGTCTGTGGTTGAATGAGAAACCGCAGTTAGCCGAACTGTTGGCTGAGCTGTGTATTTCCAATGCGCACCGGCGTATGCGTGCCAGTAAAAAAGTGGTCAGGAAGAAAATTGCGTCCGGTCCTGCGCTTCCGGGTAAACTGACGGATTGCTCCGTTCAGGATTTAAGCCGTACCGAACTGTTTCTGGTGGAAGGGGATTCGGCAGGCGGTAGTGCCAAGCAGGCGCGCGATCGGGAATTTCAGGCGATTATGCCACTGCGCGGTAAGATTCTTAACACCTGGGAAGTGGCGGCTGATGAAGTACTGGCCTCGCAGGAAGTACATAATATTTCGATTGCCTTAGGGATTGATCCGGATAGCGATGATCTGGAAACCTTGCGCTACGGAAAGGTGTGTATTCTGGCGGATGCGGATTCCGACGGACTGCATATCGCGACCTTGCTATGCGCTCTGTTTGTGAAGCATTTCCGGGCGTTGGTGACGGCAGGTCACGTGTATGTCGCAATGCCGCCACTGTATCGTATCGACTGCGGCAAAGAAGTATTTTATGCATTAGACGATCAGGAAAAAGAAGGGGTTCTTGAACGTTTGAGTAAGAAGAAAGCCAAGATCAACGTGCAACGCTTTAAAGGTCTGGGGGAAATGAACCCGCTGCAACTGCGTGAAACCACGATGGATCCGAATACCCGCCGCCTGGTGCAGTTAACCATTGATGATCACGAGGAAACGGATGAGATGATGGATATGTTGCTGGGCAAAAAACGGGCGGATGACCGCCGTAACTGGCTGCAACACAACGGTGATTTGGCAGAGGTATAAATAGATGTCGACAGAAATCAGTTTCGACGGTGTAGAACAGCTGGCGCTGCGCAAGTTTACCGAAGATGCTTATCTGAATTATTCAATGTACGTCATTATGGATCGTGCATTGCCTTACATTGGTGACGGATTAAAACCGGTACAGCGCCGCATCATTTATGCGATGTCGGAACTGGGATTATCTGCATCCGCAAAATACAAAAAATCAGCACGTACCGTGGGTGACGTATTAGGTAAATATCACCCTCATGGTGATTCTGCCTGTTATGAAGCGATGGTGCTGATGGCGCAGCCTTTCTCATACCGCTATCCGCTGGTAGACGGACAGGGTAACTGGGGGGCGCCGGATGATCCTAAATCGTTCGCGGCCATGCGTTATACCGAAGCCAAACTTTCCCGTTTTTCGGAAATATTGCTGGGTGAACTGGGCCAGGGAACTGTTGAATGGCAGCCAAACTTTGACGGCACCCTGCAGGAGCCACAGATGTTGCCGGCCCGTTTACCGCATATTCTGCTTAACGGGGTGACGGGGATTGCGGTTGGTATGGCGACCGATATTCCTCCGCATAATGTACGTGAAATTGCCGCCGCAACGATTCAATTGATTGATAAGCCTGCTTCCTCTCTGTCTGATTTGATGGAATATGTTCAGGGACCGGATTACCCGACCGAAGCGGAAATCGTTTCACCGAAGAGTGATCTGGAAAAAATGTACCGTACCGGTAAGGGGAGTATTAAGCTCCGGGCGGTATGGCATAAAGAAGGCAGTGATGTGGTGATTACCGCTCTGCCGCATCAGGTCTCGGGTGCCAGATTACTCGAACAGATCGCCAACCAGATGCGGGCGAAAAAACTGCCGATGGTGGAAGATCTGCGTGATGAATCGGATCATGAAAACCCGACCCGTATTGTGATTGTTCCCCGCTCTAATCGCGTCGACTGTGATTTGCTGATGAATCATCTGTTCGCCTCGACGGATCTGGAAAAGAGTTACCGTGTTAACCTGAATATGATTGGCCTGGATAACCGTCCGCAGGTGAAAGGGTTAGTCTCGATTCTGAGTGAATGGATCGAATATCGCCGGGCGACAGTTAAGCGTCGTCTGCAACACCGCCTGGATAAAGTTCTTGCCCGTTTACATATTTTAGAAGGTTTGTTGATTGCTTATCTGAACCTGGATGAAGTGATCGAAATTATCCGTACTGAAGATGATCCGAAAGCGGTGTTGATGGCACGTTTTGGCATCACTGATATCCAGGCTGATGCGATTCTGGATACCAAACTTCGTCATTTAGCCAAACTGGAAGAGATGAAGATTCGTGGTGAGCAGGACGAGCTGGAAAAAGAGCGGGAAAAACTACAGCAACTGCTTGGTTCTGAACGACGTCTGAATACCTTACTGAAAAAAGAAATTCAGGCAGATGCTGAAAAATATGGTGATGATCGCCGTTCACCGCTGGTGGAGCGCGAGGAAGCCAAAGCACTGACCGAACGGGATCTGGTTCCAAGTGAGCCGATCACCGTGATCTTGTCGGATAAAGGCTGGATCCGTCATGCCAAAGGCCATGATATCGATTGTCAGGGACTAAACTACAAGTCTGGTGATCAGTATCTGTCGCATGCCTGTGGTAAGAGTAATCAGCAGGCCGTGTTCCTCGGCAGTGATGGTCGTAGCTATTCTCTGGAGTCTCACACGTTACCGTCAGCCCGTTCTCAGGGCGAGCCGATTACCGGCCGTCTGAGCATTGCGGAAGGAACTACGGTTCGTCAGGTGATCATGGGTGAGGATGATCAGCTATGGTTAGTCGGATCGGATGCCGGTTATGGGTTTATCTGTAAAGGTGCGGATCTGCTGTCGAAAAACCGCAGCGGTAAGGCTCTGGTTAATCTTCCTGAAAATTCAGAAATTCTGGAACCGAAAGCGCTTAGCGATTTGGAAACCGATGAAATTCTGGCGATTACTAACCAGGGACGGATGTTACTGTTCCCGGTCAAAGATCTTCCTCAGCTAGGTAAAGGAAAAGGGAATAAGATCATCAATATTCCTTCGGCCAAAGCCAAAACCAGGGAGGAGTATGTGTCGCATTTATTAACCATACCTCAGGGCGTTACCGTTACCTTGTATGCCGGTAAACGCAAACTTGGCCTGAAACCGGGCGATCTGGATAATTTCCGTGGCGAACGGGGCCGCAGAGGTGGTTTGTTACCAAGAGGATTACAGCGTGTGACGCGCGTTGAAGTCGGTGACGGGGAAAACTCAGACAGTCACGAGTAATGACTTTATCTCATTAAAAATAGCCGGGCCCGACAGTCCGGCTATTTTTTTACTTCGACATACGCTCGGCAATGAGCTTATCCAGAGAGAGCCATCCGGCACCTTTCAGAATCAACAGGGTGCAAAGCGCCATCCAGGTCAGGTGAGTTGAATAGGCATCGGGATAGACGAATATCTGAATCGTCATGGTCATCACCAGTAAACCCAGTGATGCGATTCGGGTCCCTAACCCGAGCAGCAGCATAACCGGAAAAATATGTTCTGCCGTCGCGGCCAGGTAAGCTGCCAGCTCATAAGGGATGAAGGGTAACTGGTATTCATTTTCGAACAGATAAAAAGTGGCATCTTTTATTTCCGGCCAGCCAAACATGAACTGTCCACTAACGATATTGATGGCAAATCCATCTATCTTGGTTTGTCCGGACAGCCAGAAAACCGAAGCTAAGGCAATACGGGCCAGTAGCAGCAGAGCGCTATCGGACACGTAGAGGAGCATCGGTGATGTAAACGAATGGTTTGTTTGGGCTTTCATGTCGTCACCTCTGAGTTATGGTGGTAAAAGCCGGCAGGCTGATAAGCTGACCGAGTATTTGCGTCAGTTGGTTGTGATCGAAGTCCTGACAGGCTTCGCCTAAGCTACTGCCTTGTTTTAGTTGTTGCAGGACCTGAAACGTGTTGTTATCAAGCAGATAGCATTTTCCCCATAATCCAAGTTTGGTTAACAGCAGGTATTCCTCCTGTTGCCAGTTAACATCTGCCGGGGTTAAGTCGCTGTCAGGCTGATGGGCTAAATAAAGAGAACCGGCAGCATAACGGCTATGCCATAAAGTTAAATTATCGGTAACTAACCAGTGGCTCTGTTCAAGATCGTCAATTTCAGGCAGCCGTTGCCGGATATCATCGTTGCTTAGTACCTCCTCTTCTGCCGCGAGGGTCTGAAGCAGCAGCTCATATTCCAGAAAGGCGACTTCGCTTAAATAGGGTAAGTCGGCAAGCGGCGGAAATGAGGCCAGAAAGTCACTGAATTTTGCCCCGTAATGACTGAGTATCGGTGAAGTAGGGAGGTGTCCGGTAATAAACTCGATGCTTAATGCCCTGAAATACTCATCACCCACCAGTTGATTGCATACAGGGAAAGTATCAGAGAGTGCCTCGGATAACGAACTGACAATATTGTTCTGATAGACCGACAAGCGTTCTCTGGCTTCCTGTTCAGACCGACAGTTCAGCCACAATTCCAATTCGGGAATGACTTTTTCATTCGCCCGTTCCGAAGCCGGCAGTAACTTAAGTGATGCAATAAAGTTATCAATCATAGTGTCACCTCGGTTTGGCTTGCCTGACGAATTTTCTCCCGACAGCGATCGGCTAAACGGGACTGTTCATGCAGTTGTTGAAATGGCGGTAACTGACCATCCCATTCAATCAGTGTCGGTATGTCTCCGGCTTGGTTTAACAGGTCGGCGTACAGTTGCCACACTTCGTTACTCACTTCCCGGTCATGTGAATCGATTCGTAATGGCGTGGAACTGTGCTGATCAAATGCAAAACCGGCCAAATGGAGTTGGCGGACAAACCGGATCGGGAAATTATCCAGATATTGCCGCGGATCCTGACGATGGTTAAAGCAACTGACAGCGACATTGTTGATATCCAGCAGCAGTTCACAGCCGGTCCGTTTCGCTATCTGATTAATAAACTCATGTTCGGGTAAGTCAGACTCTTTAAAAGTCAGGTAGGTTGCCGGATTTTCCAGCAGAATAGGGCGTTTTAGTTTGTCCTGAACCTGTTCAATATGCTGGCATACTCGCTGAAGGTTTT
>JBNKRC010000173.1:0-5085 GCA_050296215.1 Vibrio sp.
CACATCATTATTTGTGATTTGCATCCAGCCAGTTTGCCATCGCGACGAACTGTTGTAAGGTAAGATTTTCCGGGCGAAGAGACGGTTCGATACCTAACTCTTCAAACTGTTCGTCACCTAATAGGCCCTTATAACAGTTTCTGACAGTTTTACGGCGCTGGTTAAAACCTTCACGACATACGCGTTCGAGCCAATCCATACTGGTTGCCGGGTAGGGCAGCGTTTCATAAGGGACCAAACGAACCACGGCTGAATCGACTTTTGGCGGAGGTACAAAAGCCGTTGGCGGTACTTCCAATACCGGAATGACTTTACAGTAGTACTGTGCCATCACCGTCAGTCGGCCATAGGCTTTTGTGCCCGGGCCTGCAGCCAGACGGTTGACCACTTCTTTCTGCAACATAAAGTGCATATCCTGCACATCTTTATGAAACTCAAATAAGTGGAACATTAACGGAGTTGAGATGTTATAAGGCAAATTACCGAAAATTCTCAACTTGTTATTTGGCTTAACCAGTTTCATGAAGTCGAACTTCATGGCATCGCCTTCATGAATGGTTAGTTTATCTTTTAAGTCCGGATGAAGACGCAGACGTTCGGCCAGATCTCTGTCCAGTTCGATAACGCTCAGCTTATCCACTTCTCTGGCGACCGGCTCAGTCAGAGCGCCAAGACCCGGGCCAATCTCGACCAGATTCTGGCCGGGCCTCGGGTTAATCGCTGAAACAATCCCATCAATGATATAGGGATCGTTTAGAAAGTTCTGACCAAAGCGCTTACGTGCTTTGTGCCCCTGGTGGACATCATTTCTCATCATAATTCCAAATTATTTTGCTTTATTATCGACTAATTCAATCGCGTATTGTAATGCAGTTTTAAAGCTACCTGTATCAGCTTTTCCACTACCGGCTAAGTCGAGTGCAGTACCATGGTCAACCGATGTCCGGATGAAAGGCAGACCAAGAGTAATATTCACTGAACGACCAAAACCCTTATATTTTAGTACAGGAAGTACCTGATCGTGATACATACCGAGTACCGCGTCTGCTTCTTCAAGATATTTGGGGTTGAAGATAGTATCAGCAGGAAGCGGGCCGATTAAGTCGTAACTTTGTTGTTCTCGTAATTTGTTGAGAACGGGGTTGATGGTATCAATTTCTTCCATTCCCAGCACACCATCTTCTCCGGCGTGAGGATTTAATCCGCATACGTAAATTTTTGGCCGGGGAATCGCAAATTTTTCAACCAGATCAGTATGCAGAATATGGATGATCTCTTCCAACAGCTCAGGCGTTATCGCACTGGAGACATTGGTTAACGGAAGATGGGTCGTTGCAAGAGCAACCCTTAGCCCTTCTGTGGCCAGCATCATTACCACGAGCGGAGTGTCGGATTTTTCAGCAAAGAATTCCGTATGGCCGCTAAACGGAACGCCCGCCCGGTTGATGATACCCTTGTGTACCGGTCCTGTGACCACAGCATCAAATTCACCACTCATGCAGCCCTGAGCTGCTCGTTCCAGCATGTTGAGCACGTAAGGGCCGTTTGCCTCATTCAGTTTACCGACTTCGCATGCCTCACCAAGCGCAACATGTTCAACCAGCAGCGAGCCTGCTTGCTGAGGAGTAACCGGCATGGCAGCGTTATAGTCGATCAGATCAACTTGAATGCCTAATAACGCGGCACGTTCTGCAAGCATTGATTTATCTGCACACACGACAATCTGGTGTGTCCAGCTTTCCTGAGACAGAGCAAGGACTAAATCCGGTCCGATTCCGGCAGGTTCTCCTGCGGTAACGATGATACGCTTAATTGTCATTGTCTTGATCCTTCAGCTTTTCTATGAAGGCGCTGGCCTTCAATTCTTGTAACCAGGCTTCTGATTCTTCACTGAACTTACGGTTAAACAGAATCTGATAGGCTTTGTTCTTCTGTGCGGCGTCAGTACGATCAACCTGACGACGATCCAGTACTTCTACCATATGCCAGCCATGAACGGTTTTAAATGGTTCGCTGATCTTGCCAACCGGTAGTGTTTCAATCTGATGTTTGAATTCCGGAACGAAAATATCCGGAGACTGATAACCGAGATTGCCTTCTTTAGAAGCCGAACCGGGATCCTGACTATATTTTTCCGCCATGTCACCGAAGGTCGTCTTGCCAGACATAATCTGTGCCCGAATATTCAGCAGTTCTTTTTGCACCGCATCATCACTCAGTATGATTGAGGGTTTGATTAGGATATGCCGGCTGTTTATTTCAGTAACCGCTGTCGTTTCCAACCCTTTTACATCGTCTATTTTCAGAATGTGGATACCCACACCACTACGGAACGGGCCGATAATCGTGCCTTTTTTCTGCATGTTTATCTGATCGGCAAAGATAGTCGGCATCTCTTCTTTACGCAGCCAGCCCCAGTCACCACCTTCAAGAGCCTTGGGCCCTTTTGAGTAAGTTAATGCCAGGGTATTGAAACTGATTCCGCTGTTGAGCTGGCCGATAATCTGTTTCGCTAATGCTTCGGTTGCCGCCATATCCTGAGTGTCGGTGACGCGCAACTGGATGTGACTCAATTTATACTGAACTGTGGCCGAGGTCTGCTTGGATAAAATGTTAACCAGTGAATCAACTTCTGCCGGCAGTATGTTAATCCGGCGTCGCACTAATGCATTGCGAGCTTCTGCAGCTGCAACTTCATTACGGATACTTTCCCGGTAAGATTCATAGGAGACTCCTGCCTGCGTTACCGAGTCGATCAATTCTTGTACACTCTGATGGTTGTTTTTAGCGATGTTTTCCAGCGCCTGATTCAAACGAGAATCATCGATTTTTACGCCGATACGTTCAGCCTGCTGTTTTTGCAGTGAATCCATTACCAGTTTATCTGTGATTTGTTCGGTGAGAATCGAATCGGACGGAAGCTGTTGATTATCCGTTTTGGCATTGGCTTTAATCAGTTTTATTGAGTTATCAATATCACTTTGCAGGATCGATTCACTGTTAACGATAACAGCGATCCGATCCAGCTCTACTGGCGTTGCCAATGCGCTTATCTGATAGCAGGCCAGTAAAGTGACAATTGTGCGTTTCCAGAATTTCATTGAGAATCCTAATAGTATCGAGCAAATAATCGCTTAGTTATTTAAAAGGAATGGGCGGCCATATCCAATCGCATTGGATGATGAATTAAGGGCCGTGTTCTTCGAACCTCGAGTACCAAAGCCAACAATTCCTATATTAATTCCGAAATTGTTCTCATACTCGGGATCGGCATCCGGGTAATTTTGAAAATCAGGCGACCAGCCCGTCAGTTCCCGGCTGTAGGTTAAAGTGATATACCAGCAGTCAGAAGTGTAACTTGCACCGGATCGCCATTCTAACGTGTTGTATGTTGTCAGGTCATAGTAATAGTGGGTTGATACGTTCCATTTCGGGGAAATAGCGTATTGCGCTTCTAATCCTGCCTGAGAAATCCCTTTTTCGGTCAGTGGGTCAAGATCAGAGATAGTATCCCCGACGGTATCCTGAATATATTGTTTTGATACGTAGCGATAGTTTGTTTGTACCAGACCTTTTTTAAACTGGTACTCAAAGGTTGCATTGGCTACCTGGGTATCATCGGTATTGACGTCATACTGTATTCCGCCATGGAAGAAGAAATTATCGTTATAGTTGAAATCAGACTCGACGGCCCAGGCTGAATAGGCACTTTTCCCATCGTCATTCGATTGGGTATTATCAAGATAAAGTATCTGACCAAAAGAGATATTCAAGCGCTCTTTAAAGTCCTGATCATAAAAGCGGGTGGTTGCACCATAGCTGATTTGATTGGCCCGGGCGATATAGTCGATGCTGTTATAGCGACGGGTCCGGAACAGGCCGTAGTAATCGGTCTGAAGTAATGTTGTATCGTATTCCGGATAGATTGCCGACTGATCCCGTTCCGGGATATAGAGATACTGAACCTGTGGTTCCAGTGTCTGTGTATAGCCGTTGAGTATCGTGGTATCTCTCTCAATAACCAGCCCTAAATGGGAACGGAACTGAGGTACGGTTCTCAGCACGCTCTGCTTATAGTCACTTGAAGCAACGTTAGACAAATCCTGATCATAATAGGTTGAAAGCAGTCTGGCTTCGGTGGTCCAGTTACCCCAGGTTGTGCCTACAGGAATCGTCAGTCCCGGTTCGAGATGAACCCGGGTTGCCGAGGGCTTGCCGCTTTCATTGGTTTCAAAGCGGGAAATATGGCTAACCATGTCAAAATTCAGGTTAGGCAATAATTGCGGGGCATAATAGTTAAATGACAGCTGTGGCATCAGGCGGTAAGGTTGGGAGCCACTGGTATCGTCAATCAATAGCTGGAAGTCCCGCACCAACAGTGAGCTGTCCCAGTGCGTATCACGATAACTCAGCATCCCTTCCTGAACGAGTTGTCCGTCCTGACGGGTACCAATAGCAGAGTCCAGGTCTGAAAAATAATTGATATCGCTTACGGTGGCGTAGTTTGCCGTTACTTTCCAGTTATCCTGATAGATACCGCTGTGGGTAAACTCAAAACCCCAGCGGTTCCCATAATCAGGGTTCAGTGCATCTTCAGGCAAATATTCGTACTGAATGTCACCGTTCCCCAGTTTGTTCAGATAGCGGAATTGACTGTTTAACTGGGTACCACGCTGCTCCATATACTTGATGTCTGTTTGCAAATCATAATTTGGCGCGAGGTTCCAGTAGATGGGGACGTTAACTTTCAGACCATCGGTTGAATTGATCGAAAAGGATGGATATAAAAAGCCTGTTTTACGGGTATCACCGATAGGAACTGATAAGTACGGTAAGTAAAAAACAGGAACATCAAGCACTTCCAGACGAGGGTTATAGAAAGTTGCTGTTTCCTCATCCTGATCAACGCTGATACTCGATGCGGTTAATCGCCAGGCATTATCGTCTTCCGGACATGAAGTGATCGAACCATCTTCGATTTTGTACATAGCCTTGCCGGTTTTGGCAATGTAAGCCGCTTCTCCCCGGCCAGGTTCACATAAAAATTTATACTGGGTATCTTCGAGGACAACTTTGTCGTTATTT
>JBNKRC010000174.1:0-5069 GCA_050296215.1 Vibrio sp.
CGGCAAAGGAAAAAGCGAATATTATTGAGCTTGCGGTTGCTGGTCGGGATATTGTAACTTTTGAACTCACAAAGATCCCGGCCGAAAAAGTATCTGCGGCGACAAAAGTATTTACTCAGAATGCGCGTGAACAGTCTTTTCTTAACGAACATGCTCTTTCTGATATTCTTACGACGCTGGAAGAACGTGGTCAGCAATATCCGGCCGTCGGTCGTCGCTCCGCAGATGGCGTCATTGAGGTATTAGACGGTAGCCGCCGACGCATGGCCTGCATCCTGGCTAACCAGGATTTTTTGGTTTATGTTGCGGATAATATTGAGCAGGAACACGCTAAATTTTTATCTGACGTAGCGAATGCGCATAAGCCTCTTTCCTTATATGAGAAAGGAAAAGAGATGCTGGCTAAACTGGAAAGTGGTGAAGCTGAAGATCAAAAGGCACTGGCTAAGATGTTTCAGTGTAGTGAAGCGTTAGTCAGTGGTGCGTTGAAAGCAGCCGATTTGCCGTTGGAACTGCTGAGAGCTTATCCTAATGTTGTTGATCTGGGGCGGCCGACTATTGTTAAGCTGCATAAGCAATTCAGTAACTTAAATGACGAGCATAAAAAGCTGTTGCTGGAAAGATGTAATGATCAGAGCGGTTATGTCTGGCAGCGCAGTGAAGCTCAGGGCGTGGCTCGTTTAACCAAAGATGTAACGGAAACTCTGGAACACTGGATCGATGAATTTTCACCCCAGGTGGCGGCGGTAAGTAACAGAACAGAGCTAATCAAAGGTCGGTTAAGTTATTCTCGCAAAGGGAATAATGTCACGCTTAATCTCAGAAAAGTCGACGATCAGCTGTTGGATGAATTGTTTAGCTTCATTCAGGAAAGACTTAACTGAGCGCTGATATAATTTATATTTGAGTTAAGTCATATCGTTTACTATAAAAGAAAAGTCCAAACCATCTGGTTTGGACTTTTTTCTATCGGTCTGAAGTGGTATTGGAAAGTTACTGTGCTCTTAGCATTTGCCAGTATTTTTCGTAGATAGCCAACGCTTCTGGCCCTACATCATTGAGAACCTCTCCCCGCTTCATGTCTTCCTCATTCGGGAAAATCACTTTATTTTCCCGCATTTCTTTACTTAGTAATGCTCTTCCGCCTTTGGTTGCGGATGCATACCCAAGTTCATTCATGATTTCTACCTGATGTGCAGGTTCATACATGAAGTTAATAAACTTGTGGGCGAGATCTTTATGTTCGCTGCCCGAAGGGATAGTAAAATTATCCATCCATAGCCCGGCACCCTCTACTGGCATGACAAAGGTTAACTGAGGCATCTCTTGCTGTCCCTGATAGGCATTACCGTTCCATTGCATACCCACGGTTGCCTCTCCGGATAAGTAAGGAACATGTGGCGCATCTGAGTTATAAAGCAAAACATTATCTTTTAACGCGGCAAGTGATTCGTAAGCTTTTTTTATTTCTTCCGGATTTTTGCTGTTGACGCTGTAACCATTCAGTTTCAGGGCCATGCCGAAAACATCCCGGATATCATCGATAAGCATGACTTGCTGTTTAAATTCTGGCTTCCATAAATCGGCCCAATGTGTCACCCCTTCAGGGATGAGTTCTGAATTATAATAGAGTCCCGTTGCACCCCAGATGTAAGGTAATGAGTAGTCATTATTTGGATCATGAGCCTGACCGAGTAGCTGAGGATCCGCATCTTTCATGTTAGGAATCTTCGAGTGATCCAGTTTTGAAATAAGTCCTTCACGAGCCATTTTTTCGATAAAATAGGCGGAGGCGAACACGACATCATACCCGGTTCCGTTAAGCAACTTTAGTTTAGAGAACATCGACTCGTTGCTTTCGAACGTTGTGTAGTTCACTGTAACGTTTTCTTGTTGTTCGAATTCTTTCAAAGAATCCTGAGGCAGATAGCCACCCCATGCGTAGACATTAAGTTGTTCCGCCAGAGTTGCACTGGAAACGCAAACTGAGCTGAATGCTAAAGCGAATTTTAAAAGATTTTTTTTCATTGTTATCGTGAACCTCTTCGATCCAACCCAAACTGGTTGTATAGAAATAATTAGGTATAGTTCACAAACTAGAAAGCAAAAATTATTTGTCGTTAAGGTTAATTATTTTGTCCATGCACATACTATTATCACATTACGAATCATAGTCCGAGAGAGTAAATGAACGGTTTCAGTAATTATATAAGTAGTCTGATTAATGCAGCCTCTCTGGCAAACCAGCGAGGGGCTATTGTTCTTCACGGAAGTAAAGATTGGACTGGTTATTGTATTAACAAAATTCAGACTTATTTTGACCCGGATAAGTCGGTTTGGTTAGGCGAAAGTGATTTTTGTCTGACGGGACAGGTGATTCCTTATCATCAGGGCCGACGCTTTTTAGGCAATGAACTTGAACTTATAATTGTTGACCTTTCTTGCGGTTTTGATGCAAACAGTTTCTCCGCTATTTGTGGTGCTTTGAGAGGCGGCGGCTTACTGTGCCTGCTTAATGTTAGTCAGTTGGAAGAGTCATTCGCCGGTCGCTGGCTGGAACGGTCTCTGTCATCTTTGACTACGGTTAAGGAGGGGGATGATTTTTCTCAACTCCCTATACCTGGCACTTTTTCAGATTCTGCTGATTCGATTCAATTACGTCAGCAACAAGAGGCTATCGAACGGATTGGTAAAGTTCTCAGCGGACATCGAAAAAGACCGTTAATTATCAGCGCAGATAGAGGAGGAGGGAAAACATCGGCCCTGGGGCTGGCCGCTGCTCATTTAATGCAAGTAAAACCGGGAATTCATATCTTAATATGTGCACCGAATTTGCGTGCTGTCGAAAGTGCATTTTTTCATGCTCAATGTGCATTAGATAACGGTCATCAAGCGGTAAACGGTCAATTAAGTTACTATGATTCAACTCTTTCATTCATCGCTCCTGATGCCCTGCTTGCTCAAACGCCTCAATGTGATTTGCTGTTAGTTGATGAAGCGGCTGCGATTCCACTGCCTATGCTACAGGATATGGTATCCAGCTATCATCGGGTGGTTTTTTCCTCCACTCTTCATGGTTATGAAGGATGTGGCCTGGGTTTTACGCTTAAGTTTATCCGCTGGCTGGAGTCAGCTCGCCCCGGATTCAGTCAATACCATCTTAGCCAGCCAATTCGTTGGGCTGAAAACGACTATCTTGAATTGTGGTTAAACCATACATTTTTGATCAATAGTCCTGTTGCACCGATAGCCGGCTATACCGATATCCGGCATGAAGGACTTCGTTATCGTTCCGTTAGTAAAGAGGAACTATTCCGGACTCCGATGTTATTTAACGAAGTCTTTTCAGTTTTAGTTAATGCCCATTATCAGACAACGCCAAACGACATGATGCTGATACTTAGCGATGAAAGTATTTCTGTACACATTGCTGCGTTTGACAATCGTGTCGTTGCGTGTGTCTTGATATGCCGCGAGGGGCGATTTTCAGATGAGCTGATTAAGGCCGTCAGTTTAGGGCTGCGTCGTCCTTGCGGACATCTGGTTCCTGTTACGCTGGTTAATCAGCTCGGTTTCTCTGAACATGCCAAACTTTGTTGTGACCGGATTATGAGAATAGCGACGCATCCCCACCTGCATCGTAGAGGTATTGGCAGAGAATTGCTTAAACATGTAGTTGCATCCAGCAAATCAGATTATCTGGCCACAAGTTTTGGTCTAACAGAAGAACTGTTTGAGTTTTGGAAAAATTCTGGTTTTATACCTGTTAAGCTTGGTAGCCATAAAGACCATGTCAGCGGTACCTATTCTATTTTGATGTGCCATAATCAAAATCAGGATTGGATTCAACAGCTACATGCCCGGTTCTGCTATGTTTTTTCTTCCTCGCTGGTGAGTGTGTTCAACCGATTGGAGCCTGCCTTAGCACGCTTACTGCTGGTCCCATATATAGACTCTGTTAACGAAGTTAGTATTCCTGTTGAATTAATTCATTCTTATTCATCAGGCGGATCCAATTACGAATCTGTTGAGGTTTGGATTCGAAAATTAATTGAGCAGTATTCAATGTCTGACTACATTTCTGATTTGATGATATTAAAAATTTTGCAGAACTATAGTTGGACTGAGTGTTCAGTGCGCTTAGGTTATAAAGGAAAAAAACAGACAGAAGGTCAGCTCCGGCAAGATATTAAGCGTTGGCTGGTCAATTTACACTGTAAAGAATACTCTCAATGTAACTGAAATTCGTACTACCTGATCTTATTGTGTGAGATATTCTTTCGTTGGAGAGCGAGATTTACAATGTAAATTATTGTGTCTCGTGATTGAAACCGTAAAAATCGAAAAATATTATATTTGTAACAATTTTGATTGGTTACACTATAAATGGGTTTAATAAAGCTGAGTTTTAGTATGTGGAGTGAATTGTTATCTTTGGATGAAAATAAGCATCATGTAATTGCGAAGATTCATGATGGAATAACTTTATCTAAACAACTTTCAAAAAGCGGTATTAATGAAGCGCTGACTGAACTTGATGCAACAGACTTTTCTCTGGACTCAGGCGAAGTAGAGCGTTTTATTAACTCTGCCAATGAGGGAAGTAGTCTTGCAGGTGAAGGGATAGCAATCGCAGAAATCCGAAATGCGAAAGTTCAGGTTAACGTTAGTGAAGATGGCTTGCTGGCTCATATGGTGATAACCGGGGCGTACGGCGGCAGAGGTTTACGTGGAAGTGAGATTGTTCATGCACTGGCCGTCAATTCGATTACAAAAGGAATTAATAAACTGGCACTGAGAAAAGTGCTGATCGTCAGTGATAAGCTTAAGCCTGGAGAGGAATACGTTCAGGCCGTTGCTCAGGGTAAGAGGCCCGTCCAGGGCAAAGATGCAAAATTGGTTCCCCTGGTTGATGATGTAACAAAAAAAGTTCTTGCTCCGAAACAACTCGATGACTCAAGTAAAGTGGATATGCGCGATCTTGGAGAAACCATTACGGTTGGGGTTGGTGAACCTGTTCTGAAGCTTGAACCAGCGACCCTTGGGGTACCGGGATTTACCGTTCAGGG
>JBNKRC010000175.1:0-5047 GCA_050296215.1 Vibrio sp.
GACTGAAAGGAATCTTAGACAGTATTCCTGACTCACAATTTATCTCACTGCTCGAACTGGGCGATAAAGCCGATCTTGCCATCGTCGTTGGTGGTGATGGTAACATGTTAGGCGCCGCGCGCGTATTATCCCGTTTCGATATTCGGGTTATCGGGGTCAACCGGGGCAACCTCGGATTTCTGACCGACCTTAACCCGGAAGATTTTCACGAAGCATTAGCACGGGTTTTAGAAGGCAACTATATTGATGAACAACGCTTCTTACTTGAAACCGAAGTTCACCGTCACGGCCAGATAAAAAGCCACAATGCCGCGCTGAACGAAGCCGTCTTGCACCCGGGACAAATCGCACGCATGATCGAATTTGAAGTCTATATTGATGATGCCTTTGCGTTCTCCCAACGTTCCGACGGCATCATCATTTCAACGCCCACCGGGTCAACGGCCTACTCCTTATCCGGTGGCGGCCCGATTATGTCGCCCAGCCTTAATGCGCTCTCTATCGTACCGATGTTTCCGCACACCCTTTCATGCCGCCCCTTAGTTGTCGACGGCAATAAAAAGATCAAGCTGATTGTATCGCCCAATAATCGCGGCACTCAGGAGATCAGCTGTGACGGACAGGTGTCACTGCCGGTCTCTCCCGGTGATGAAGTTGTTATCTATCAGAGCCCGAATATTCTGCACCTGATTCACCCTATGGATTACAGCTACTACCATGTATTGCGTAATAAACTGGGATGGTCGAGTAAGCTCTTTTAGATAAATCACAAAAGCGAACAAATTTCACACCTTGCTATTTACTGTATAAAGAAACAGTATATACTGTTTTCTTATACAGTATTGATTAAACATACAGGGTGTAAACATGCTGGCTCATTTAAGTGTAAATAATTTTGCTATCGTAAAATCTTTGCAGTTAGAACTGTCTCAGGGAATGACAACCATTACCGGCGAAACCGGCGCCGGTAAGTCCATTGCTATCGATGCTCTCGGCCTGTGCCTCGGTGGCCGCTCCGAATCCAGTATGGTTCGCCAGGGCGAAGATAAAACCGAAGTCTGTGCTGCATTTTTACTTGAGAATAATCTCCATGCCACCCGCTGGCTGGAAGATAACGAACTTCTCGACGGCAACGAATGCATCCTGCGTCGCGTAATCACCAAAGAAGGCCGTTCCCGCGCCTTTATCAATGGCAGCCCGGTCCCTCTCAGCCAGTTAAAAGCACTGGGGCAACTGTTGATCAATATCCACGGCCAGCATGCTCACCAGCAATTAATGAAAACCGAATATCAGATGGCAATGCTGGATCAATACGCCGGCCATCAGGACTTGCTTAAAACGACCCGCCACTCTTATCAGCAGTGGCGCAATGCGCGTAATGAATTAAAACAGCTTCAGGAAAACAGTCAGGCGAATCAGGCTCAGGCCCAGTTACTTGAATACCAGATCAAAGAGCTGAATGAACTCGCCATCGGCGAAGAAGAATTTGCCGAACTGGAACAGGAACATAAGCGGTTATTCAATAGCGGTGAACTTGCCCAGCATTGCCAGCAAGCGATTGATTTACTGTATGACAATGATGAAGTGAATGCGCTTAACCTGCTGCAAACCGTTAACCACTCGCTGATCACCTTAGCCGAGCTGGATGCCAAACTAACCGAGCTGCCGAACATGCTCAGCGAGGCGATGATTCAGTTAGAAGAGACCACTCATGAACTCCGTGCCTATCTGGATAATATTGATGTCGATCCGGAACGGATGGCCTTCGTTGAACAACGCTATGCCCGGGTAATGTCATTAGCCCGTAAACATCATTTACAACCGGAAGATCTGTATTCTCATCATCAGGCTCTGCTTGCAGAAGTCGAACAACTCGATTGTTCTGACGAAAAACTTGAGGCATTAGCGCAGGATGTAGATGCAAAATATGCCTGCTTTATTCAGCAGGCCGAAAAACTCAATAAATCACGCAGCCGTTACGCCAAAGAGCTGGATAAGCTGATTTCACAGAGTATGCATGAGCTGAGTATGGAAAAAGCCAAATTCCATATCGAACTGACTTTTGATATGCAGCAAGGCTCACCTCTTGGCTGTGACTCAGTTGCCTTTCAGGTTTCAACCAACCCGGGCCAGCCATTAGAGGCATTGGCAAAAGTGGCTTCCGGTGGTGAGTTATCTCGAATTTCACTGGCCATTCAGGTAATCACGGCGCAGAAAGTCGATACTCCAAGTCTGATTTTTGACGAAGTCGATGTCGGCATCAGCGGCCCTACCGCCGCCGTGGTTGGCAAAATGCTGCGTAAGCTGGGGGAATCGACCCAGGTTATCTGTGTCACTCACTTGCCTCAGGTCGCGGGATCTGGTCATCAGCAACTGTTCGTCAGCAAGCAGACCAAGGCAGGAAAAACCGAAACCAATATGACCAAACTGGATAACACTCAGCGTATTGCCGAACTGGCCCGCTTGCTCGGCGGAAGTGAAATTACCGAAAGTACATTAGCCAATGCCAAAGAGCTGCTACAACTCGCAGCCTGACTTATCAGCAATTTCGGCTTAGCCGTGCAACAAAATCAAAAAATTGTGGTCTGAATTAGCTCAGATGAGAAGAGTGTTTTTACTTCTGGTCTGAGCTTGTTTATTATCAGCCCAGTTAATGAATTAATTAGATGCCCGATTATGCAGTTTAAAAAATGGCTTATCCTCGCACCGCTTACGCTGACTCTGTTAAGCGGCTGCTCTGTAGTAGAACGTTTGGTTTACCGGATTGATATCAATCAGGGCAACTATGTCGAACAACCCGCTGTCGATCGTCTGCGTGTTGGAATGTCAAAAGATCAGGTTCGTTATGTACTTGGTTCACCGATGTTAATTGAAAATGGCTACCCGGATACCTGGTACTATATTTATCACCATACTGAAGGTCATCAGGAGTCTGAGCAGAAAGACCTTATCGTTCGTTTTGACAGCAATGAGGCATTAAGCTCAATTGAAGGTGACTTCACTGCCGGCGATAATTTTAACGAACAGTTAAAATAGCAGCCGTTATCCGGCACAAAAAAAGCAACCTATCTAACGGGTTGCTTTTTCTTTATCTGCAAAGATTCTTTATTTTGCCAGCTTCGCCTGCTCTGCCCTTTTGCGGCGAATTTCTTTTGGATCGGCCAGAAGAGGGCGGTAAATCTCAATACGGTCATGGTCGCGCACCTGACTGTCCAGTTTTACGTTACGACCAAATACGCCCACTTTATTCTTCGCCAGATCAATATCGGGATAGAGCTCTAACACCCCTGACTGCTTAATGATCTCTTCCACCGTGGACTGAGTGTCAACGGTCAGTGATAATACACGCTGTTCATGAGGAAGCGCATAAACCACATCTACATGGATCATTTGAGTTTCAGTATTCATAACACGCATAAACCTGTTTTGCCCGTTTGGTAAAGGCATTTACCATATTACTGGTTAATTCATTAAAAACCTTACCAAACGCCATTTCAATCATCTTACTGGAGAACTCAAACTCAAGTTTAAGTTCAACTTTGCAAGCTTGTTCGTCCAATTCCGTAAAATACCAGCCGCCACGCAGAACCTTAAAGGGGCCGTCAACCAGTTCCATCAGAATAGATTCACCGGTATTGAGAATATTGGAAGTAGTGAACGTTTTACTGATACCGGCTTTGGATACATTTACAGACGCCACCATTTTTTCAGATGACGATTCAATAACCTGGCTGCCCGAACATCCGGGAAGAAATTCGGGATAACGCACAACATCATTCACCAAATCGAACATTTGTTCAGCACTAAATGCCACTAATGCAGAACGAGTCACCTGCTTCATAATCACTCCTATATCACACCTTGAGCACAAGGCAGTGCCAATTGTACTTTTATTCCTCGATGACGCAAATAAAAGGATTTCCTAACGTGACTGCACCTCGTATAATAGCCGGACTATGGCAAAGAAAAATTCAAAACCAAAAGCTGGGAGCAACACGATTGCTCTCAACAAGAAAGCTCGTCACGAATACTTCATCGAAGATGAATTTGAAGCGGGAATGGAGCTACAAGGCTGGGAAGTGAAAGCACTTCGTCAGGGCAAAGCGAATATCGCGGAGAGTTATGTCTTCATGCGTGACGGAGAAGCCTTTATCTCAGGTATGACAATCACACCATTGCAGCAGGCATCGACACACGTGATTGCAAACCCTACCCGGGTACGTAAATTGCTGCTGTCGCGCCGAGAGCTGGATAACCTTTTTGGCCGCATCAATCGTGAAGGGATGACGCTGACTGCATTATCTCTCTACTGGTCTCGCTCTTGGGTGAAACTGAAAATTGGTGTAGCAAAAGGTAAAAAACTTCACGATAAACGCGAAGATACCAAACAACGCGAATGGCAACGTGAGAAAGCTCGCGTAATGAAAGGCTCATTGCGTTAAACTTAATCACTTGATTCTGCAAAGCTAGACAGGATGTTCTATTCTGGTACTATGCAGGTTCTACCTTGGGGCTGATTTAGGATTCGACGGGAATTTTGCAGTCTGAGGAGCATGCCGAGGTGCGGTAGGCCTCGTTAACAAACCGCAAAAAAATAGTCGCAAACGACGAAAACTACGCACTAGCAGCTTAATAACCTGCTCAGAGCCCTTCTGCCCTAGCCTTTGCTTGTAGGACGGGGAGTTCAGAAGGTCAAACAAAATCAAGCTTGCGTGGATTCCCCCACCTGAGGGATGAAGCGTGAAATTTAATTCAGGTTAGTCATTCGTTCGCGTGTCGGTTCGCAGGCGGTGGCGAAATTAAAGATCGACTAAGCATGTAGTGCCAAAGATGAATGGTTTTCGGACGGGGGTTCAACTCCCCCCATCTCCACCACCTTCTCAACTAAAGACGTCTCAGGACGTCTTTTTTTGTGTCTGCAATATAGCAAAATCAACCACTTAGCATCCATTGGCGTCTATTAGCATCCACTACCAGCTACGTATTATGGTATTCCTGTTGGTATTCCTAGAATTTTTACTTGTACTCAGGAATACCATAAATTAGT